>NZ_JAMYVB010000003.1:0-322216 GCF_040323635.1 Mesorhizobium sp. M0037
ACACCGAAAGCACGGTCGTGGGTGCCGCCGGGGGCGGCGTGGTGGGCGGCGGGCTCCGGCCCCCCCCCCCCCCCCCCCCCCCCCGCGGCCCCCCCCGGACTGGTCGGTCATCGCACCGGTCCGAAAGTCGTGGTCGATTTTCGGCAAGCCCGGTGCGAAGATTTGGCGCCGGAGCGTGGCAATGCGTCTGCATGGACGTATGTCGCTCTGGCCGAAGCGGGGCGCCGATGCTGCGATACATCTTACGGCGGCTTTTGACCGCCATTCCGACGCTGTTCGTCATCGTGACCATGGCGTTCTTCCTGATACGCGTCGCACCGGGCGGCCCTTTCAATCAGGAGCGGGGCCTCAGTCCCGAGATCAGGGCCAATCTGGAAGCACAGTTCGGCCTCGACGATCCGCTCTGGCTGCAATATGCCCATTATCTCGGCAATCTTCTGCGCGGCAATTTCGGGCCGAGCTACAATTTGCCTGACTTCACCGTCACCGAACTGTTTGCCAAGGGGCTGCCGATATCGGTCCAGCTCGGCACCTCGGCGCTGATCCTGGCGCTACTGCTTGGTTCGGTGCTCGGCACCATCGCCGCGCTCAACCAGAACAAGCTTGGCGACTATACGGTGATTGCGCTGGCGACCGCCGGCAGCACTATCCCCACCTTCGTCATCGCTCCTGTGATTCAGCTGGTGTTCGGATTGACCTGGAAGCTGTTGCCGATCGGCGGCTGGGGTGATGGCGCATTGATCAACAAGATCGGCCCGGTGCTGACGCTGGCCTTGCCGCAGATCGCCATCGTTGCCCGCCTGATGCGCGGGTCGATGATCGAGAGCTTGCGTTCGCATCATATCCGAACGGCGCGTGCGCTCGGCCTCTCCG
This sequence comes from Mesorhizobium sp. M0037, assembly GCF_040323635.1. NCBI lineage: Bacteria > Pseudomonadati > Pseudomonadota > Alphaproteobacteria > Hyphomicrobiales > Phyllobacteriaceae > Mesorhizobium > Mesorhizobium sp. M0037. The sequence goes on from NZ_JAMYVB010000003.1 coordinate 874, forward strand.
ACTGGTCGGTGGTGGTCAAGCACGCGCTGCGCGGCGCCATCCTGCCGATCGTTTCCTTCACCGGCCCGGCAGCCGCGGCGCTGCTCACCGGTTCGGTCATCGTCGAGACCATCTTCTCCATTCCCGGTGTCGGCCGCTATTTCGTCGATGCCGCGCTCAACCGCGACTACACGCTGGTGATGGGGACCGTGGTGGTGATCGCGCTCTTCACCATCGTCTTCAACCTGATCGTCGACGTCATGTACGCGGTCGTCGACCCGAGGGTGCGCTATGACTGAGGGTGCGCTATGACTGATATCGCAGCCACCGCCGCTCCGCCGGCCGTCGTCGGCCGCTCGCTCTGGGGCGACGCATGGGCGCGCCTCAAAGCCAACCGCGCCGCCATGTTCAGCCTCTATTACCTGGCCTTCATTGGCGTCATCAGCATCTTCGGCCCCTGGTTCGTGCCGCATCAGTACACCACCATCTATGCCGACTATGTGCGCACGCCGCCAAGCTTTTCAGCCTATCCGAAGCCCGACATGATCGAGACGGCGCTCAAGGATGCCATCAAGCGCATGCGCGTCGACATCAAGGAGTGGAAACTGGACGGCAGTCGCGTCACCGTCACCGTCACCTCGACCAAACCGATCGACGACCGCAACATCCGCTATCTTGACCGCTCCGATGCCTTCGACGATACCAAGATAGAGAGCAAATCGGCCGACGGGCTCGAATTGACTATGACTGCGTCGGTCAAACAGCAGTACTTCCTGTTCGGCACCGACAACACCGGTCGCGATCTTCTCTCGCGAACGCTGATGGCAGGGCGCATCTCGCTGGCCATCGGCCTGCTTGCCGGCATTGTCGCCGTGGTCATCGGCGTCCTCTACGGGGCGGCGGCCGGCTTTTCCGGCGGCAAGATCGACGAGGTGATGATGCGCATCGTCGACGTGCTCTATTCCTTGCCCTTCATTTTCTTTGTCATCATGCTGGTGGTGTTCTTCGGCCGCAATTTCGTGCTGATGTTCCTGGCGGTCGGGGCGGTGCTGTGGCTCGACATGGCGCGCATCGTGCGCGGCCAGGCGCTGTCGATCCGGCGGCAGGAGTATGTCCAGGCGGCCGAAGCCATGGGCGTCGGCCAGCGCGGCATCCTGCTGCGCCATGTCATCCCCAATCTGCTCGGACCAGTGGTGATCTACATGACGCTGCTGGTGCCGCAGGTCATCATCCTGGAAAGCTTCCTGTCCTTCCTCGGCCTTGGCGTGCAGGAACCGATGACCAGCTGGGGCGTGCTCATCTCGGTCGGCGCCAAGAACATCGGCACCGCCAACTGGCTGCTTTTGTTCCCCGCCTTCTTCCTCGTGTCGACGCTGTTTGCGCTGAACTTCGTCGGCGACGGCCTGCGCGACGCGCTCGATCCAAGAGACCGATGAAGATTGGACCGATAAAGATGGGGACCGATAAGATGAGGACCGTTGCGATGGAAACGCCCGAAACGATCCTCAGCGTCAAGGACCTTCGCGTCCGCTTCCGCACGCTCGACGGCGCGGTCGAAGCGGTCAAGGGCATCAACATCCACGTCAAGGCAGGTGAAACCGTTGCCGTGGTCGGCGAATCCGGATCCGGCAAGAGCCAAACCATGATGGCGGCGATGAGCCTGCTGGCGTCCAATGGCGAGGCGACGGGTCACGTCGATTATCGCGGCCGCAACCTTTTGACCATGAGCAAGCCCGACCTCAACAAGGTGCGCGGCGCCAAGATCAGCATGATCTTCCAGGAGCCGATGACCTCGCTCGATCCACTCTATTCGATCGGCAACCAGCTTATCGAACCGATCCGCAAGCACCGCGGGCTGAACGCTGCCGAGGCGCGCGAGGAGGCGCTCAAGCTCTTGCGGCTGGTGCATATTCCTGATCCCGAGCGGCGGATGAAATCCTATCCGCACGAAATGTCGGGTGGCCAGCGCCAGCGCGTCATGATCGCCATGGCATTGGCCAACGACCCCGACATCCTGATCGCCGACGAGCCGACGACGGCGCTCGACGTCACCATCCAGGCGCAGATCCTGGTTCTCCTCGCCGAACTGCAGCGCAAGCTCGGCATGGCCATCGTCTTTATCACCCACGACCTCGGCATTGTCAGGCGCTTTGCCGACCGCGTCTATGTCATGCGCTATGGCGAAGTCGTCGAGGAAGGCGAGGCGGAAGCGCTGTTCGCCAATCCCCAGCATGCCTATACGAAAATGCTGCTGGCCGCCGAGCCGACCGGCACCAAGGCGGCGCCGCCGGCCAACGCACCGGTGCTGCTCGAGGGCAGGAATGTCGAGGTAACCTTCAAGATCGGCGGTGGCTTCCTTGCCGGCGAGCCGCTGCTTTTGCGCGCCGTCGATCACATTTCGATCCGGCTGAAGCGCAACCAGACCATCGGTATCGTCGGCGAATCCGGTTCGGGAAAATCGACGCTCGGCCGCGCACTTCTGCGCCTGTTGCCCAGCGACGGTGTCATCCGCTTCGGCGACCGCGACATCTCCACCGCCGACCGCCAGGCGATGCGGCCGCTGCGGCGGGAGATGCAACTCGTCTTCCAGGATCCGTTCGGCTCGCTGTCGCCGCGCATGACCGTCGGCCAGATCATCACCGAAGGGCTTCTGGTGCATGAGCCGAACCTGTCAGGCAAGCAACGCGATCAGCGCGCCGTCGAGGCCTTGCTCGAGGTCGGCCTCGATCCCAACGCACGCAACCGCTACCCGCACGAATTCTCCGGCGGCCAACGCCAGCGCATCGCCATCGCGCGTGCCGTGATCCTGAAGCCCAAACTGGTGGTGCTGGACGAGCCGACTTCGGCGCTCGACCGCTCGGTGCAGAAGCAGATCGTCGAATTGCTGCGCAAGCTGCAGGCCGACCACGAACTATCCTACCTCTTCATCAGCCACGATCTCTCCGTGGTGCGCGCCATGGCCGACTACATCATCGTCATGAGGCAGGGCAAGATCGTCGAGGAAGGCCCGACCGAACAGATATTCAGCAACCCGCAGGCCGCCTACACCCAGACGCTGATGGCTGCGGCGATCGATGTCACGCGCTTCCGGCTGAGTGCTTAAGGCGTGACGTTGAGCAGATAGTCAGGGTAGGGCCAGTTCGCTTAGCCCGCTGACCTGGGACATCTGTTGGCTCTTGTCGCGACAATGGCCTCTTGCCGCTGCTTCAGCAGTTCGATTCTGGCCGTCTCACGCTTGGCCACTGCGCTCTTCACGCGCGTGCCGCCGAGCAGCCAGTTCGGCACGCTGGTGTTGGCGACCTTGCCGCGGGTGATGGCGGTTTGCGAGATGTCGCGCGCGGTATCGCCTACGGCGGTGTTGAGCTCGGCGCATGTCATGCTGTCGTATTTCGCCGGGTTCACCGCGCTGCCCAGCGATGAGCAGCCTGCCGCCAGGGACAAAGCGAGCAGCGCTGACAGCCGGCTTGAAATCAACAAATTCATCTTCCGCAAACCTCGTTCCGGCCGCTGTCTCGGCGGCATTCCTATTATCGAGGTAGCGCGGAAGGTTGTCGCGTCAAAACACCATGCTGACAGCGACGCCGACGCGGCCGGTTTGCATCAAGCTATCTTGTGGGTCGGGAGAACAAACACCTAAGTGTCTGTTTTTTCTGGTCGGAGTGGCAGGATTTGAACCTGCGACCCCCTCGTCCCGAACGAGGTGCGCTACCAGGCTGCGCTACACTCCGTGACCAGACCGCGGGCTTATAGCTGCCGCATACCGTTCCTGCAAGCGGCAATGGCAGCGCTTCTGTCGCATTTCGTTGGCTTTCGTTGGGCATCGCCGCAAAGCTTGGCTTTCCCTCCCGGGATAAACCCGGCTTAAAGCCTTGTGTGCTAAGTCGCAGCCCCGATAGATCGTGTTTTCGCCATCTGGAGCTTTGCTGCCTTGCCCCTGAAAATCGTAGGCGACGCCCGGCCCAACAGCTTCGAATTCGAAACCGAAGCGCTGATCAAGGCGTCCGGCTTTCGCGAATACGACGCGCGCTGGTGGTTTGGCCATGCCGGTTCGACGCAACCGCCGGACCTGAACCTGATCGGCGTCCAAGCGTTGGGCATGGGCCTGGGCACTTTGATCCGCCGTCTTGGCGCGGGTCCCGACATCGTCACCGGGCATGATTTCCGTTCCTATTCGCTTGCCATCAAGCTGGCGCTGGTTTCCGGCCTGATGGCTGCGGGCGCAAAGGTGAAAGACATTGGCCTGGCGCTGTCGCCCATGGCCTATTTCGCCCAGTTCGCGCTCGACGCGGCATCCGTCGCCATGGTCACGGCATCGCACAACGAGAATGGCTGGACCGGAGTCAAGATGGGTGCGGCGAGGCCGCTCACCTTCGGACCGGAGGAGATGAGCGCCCTGAAACAGATCGTGCTGTCGGGCGATTTCGATCTTGCCGGCGGTGGCTGCTACGAATTCGTCTCCGGTTTTCGCGAGACCTATCTCGACGATCTGGTGAGCGACAAGCGCATCGCGCGAAAGCTGAAAGTCGTGGCCGCTTGCGGCAACGGCACCGCCGGCGCCTTCGCGCCACAGGCGCTGGAGCGCATCGGTTGCGAGGTGATCCCGCTCGATGTCGAGCTCGACCACAGTTTTCCGCGCTATAACCCGAACCCGGAAGACATGCAGATGCTGCATGCCATCAGGGACAAAGTGCTGGAAACAGGTGCCAATGTCGGGCTGGGCTTCGACGGCGACGGCGACCGTTGCGGCGTGGTCGACAATGAGGGCAACGAGATTTTTGCCGACAAGGTCGGCGTCATGCTCGCGCGGGACATATCAACCCAATACCCCGGCTCGACCTTCGTCGTCGATGTCAAGTCGACCGGCCTGTTCAACACCGACAGCGTCTTGCGCGCCAACGGCGCGAAGACAGATTACTGGAAGACCGGCCATTCCTACATCAAGCGCCGGGTCGCCGAACTGGGCGCCGTTGCCGGCTTCGAGAAGTCGGGCCATTTCTTCTTCAATCCGCCGATCGGCCGCGGCTATGATGACGGTCTCATCACCGCGACCGCCATTTGTGAGATGCTCGACCGCAACCCCACAAGTTCGATGGCCGATCTCTATCGCGCGCTGCCGCTGACCTTCGGCACGCCGACCATGTCGCCGCATTGCGGCGACGAAGTGAAGTACGGCGTGGTCGATCGGGTGGTGGCGGACTTCCAGGCGATGCAGCGCGCCGGCAAGACTTTTGCCGGCCAGAAGATCGCCGAGCTGATCACCGTCAACGGCGTGCGCGTCGTGGCCGAGGATGGCACCTGGGGCCTGGTACGGGCGTCGTCGAACAAGCCGGAGCTTGTCGTGGTTGTCGAAAGCCCGGTATCGTCCGACCGCCGCCGGCAGATGTTCGAGGCCGTCGACGCCGTGCTGCGCCGCAGCCCCGAAGTCGGCGCTTACAACCAGACGTTCTGATTGGACCTTTCATGAGCGAGCGCATCGTCAGTTTTGTCATGAGCGGCGGTGTCGGCTCGCGGCTGTGGCCGCTGTCGCGCGAGGACAACCCGAAACAGTTCCACGATCTCTCCGGCGACGGCTCGATGCTGGCCAAGACCTTGCGCCGGCTGACGGCGCGGCCGGAAGGTGAGACGCCGATCTTCCTGATCGCCGCCGAGCGCCATGCCGAGCGTGTCCATGCCGACCTTGCCGGCCTCGACCTCGCCGGCGGTGGCCCGCTGTTCGAGCCGACCGGGCGCAACACGGCTGCCGCCGTGGCGCTGGCCGCGCTGCGCACATTGTCGGAGTTCGGCGACAGCCTGGTGCTGGTGGTGCCGTCAGACCACGAAATCGCCACGCCCAAGCAGTTCTGGCAGAGCGTCGAGGCGGGCAGCCAGGCAGCGCTTGCCGGCCGTCTGGTGGTGTTCGGCATCAAGCCGACGCAGCCCGAGACCGGCTATGGGTATATCGAAGTCGCAGCCGAAAGCGGCGGCGTCTTCGACGTGTCGCGCTTCGTCGAAAAGCCCGACCTCGCCACTGCGCAGAGCTATCTCAGTGCGGGCACCTTCTACTGGAACACCGGCATTTTCCTATTTCGCGCCGGCGCCATGCGCGACGCATTTGCGGCCTTCCAGCCCGACATCTGGCAGGCCACCGAAGCGGCCTACAAGGCAGCGACTTCGGATCTGTCCGGCCTCTATATGCCGCTCGACCTCTACGCCGCCATCCCGTCGAACTCGATCGACTACGCCATCATGGAGCGGGCCAAGGACATCGTCATGGTGCCGGCCGGCTTTCGCTGGAACGACCTCGGCTCCTGGCAGTCGCTGCTCGATGTCGGCCCTGCTGATGCCAATGGCAATGTCGTCGTCGGCGATGTTGTCGCCATCGATTGCGAGAACTCCTACATCAGAAGCGACGGCCGGCTTTTGTCGGCTATCGGCATGAAGGACGTCGCGATCGTCTCGACGGCGGACGCCACCTTCGTCGCGCCGGTCAGCCACAGCCAGCACGTCAAGAAGATCGTCGAGCAGCTGGAGAAATCGGGACGGCTGGAAACCAGGTTTACGCCGGCACACGACCGCGTCATCGAGAGCGGCGCCTGGCGTCGGCGCGTGCATCACTGGCTGTTCGAGGAGACCTTGCCGCTGTGGTCGACTTCAGGCGTCGATGAGCGTCATGGCGGCTTCCACGAGGCGCTCGGCTTCGACGGCGAGGCGCTGTTGAAGCCCAAGCGCATGCGCACGACGGCGAGGCAAGTCTACGCCTTCGCCGTTGCCAAGGCCCGCGGCTGGGACGGTCCTGCCGATCGCCTGATCGCCCATGGCATCGCCTTCATGGCCGGCAAGGGCCGCACGGACCGGGGCGGCTGGGTGCGCACGCTCAATGTCGACGGCTCCGTCGCCGACCCAACCGAGGATGCCTACGACCATTCCTGCGTGCTGCTGGCGCTGGCGCACGCGCATATGTGCGGCGATCCGGATGCGCTGCGGCTGGGCCAGGAGACCTTCGTGTTTCTCGACGCGCATCTCGAGGACAGCCGCATGACCGGCTTTCTGGAGACATCCGACGGCGAGGGCGAGCGGCGCTCCAACCCGCATATGCATCTGCTCGAGGCCTTCCTCGCCTGGTATGAGGCGACCGGCGACCGCACCTATCTGCGCCGCGCCGCGCGCATCATCGACCTTTTCCGCAGTCATTTCTTCGATGCCGAGAGCTGGACGCTGGGCGAATATTTCGACGCCGGGTGGAAGCCGGCCGCCGGCGAGAAGGGCACATGGACCGAGCCCGGCCATCATTTCGAATGGGCCTCGCTGCTCACCGATTTCGTCGCCCGCAGCGGTCAGGGCGAGTTGAGCAATTTTGCCCGCAAGCTCTACGCCTCGGCCATCGCCAACGGCCTCAACCGCGCCACCGGCCTTGCCTATGGCGCCGTCTCAAGACAAGGCCTGCCGCTCGACCTTGTATCGCGCAGCTGGCCACAGGCCGAAGCGATCAAGGCGGCGATCGCGCTTGACGGGCCTGGTGGCCCCGACCTCAAGCCGGAGATCGAGGCGCGCGTCGGCCGCCTGTTCCGCTGGCACATCGATCCGGCCCCGCTCGGCCTGTGGATTGACCGCATCGACGAACGCGGCCGCTCCTTGGCATCGGACGTGCCGGCCAGCATCTTCTATCATCTGGTCTGCGCGCTGACGCAGTATCTTGATGGGACAGCGCAGAAGGGGTGAAGCGTTGGAGCTGCCAATCTCCCCCCTTGCGGGGGAGATGCCTGGCAAGGCAGAGGGGGTGCTGTCCCGCCGACGTCTCCGCTACTCGAAGATCAGACCAAAGGTTGGCGATCCGTCACACCCCCCTCTGGCCTGCCGGCCATCTCCCCCGCAAGGGGGGAGATCAGCTGTCACTTCGCTTTCAACCCTCAATACGGGCTCGCCACGTCCCCGGTCTCGACATACACCGCCTTCAGCTGCGAATAGAGCGCTAAAGCCGCCAGCGAGTTCTCGCGCCCGATGCCGGATTGCTTCACCCCGCCAAACGGAATTTCCACCGGCGTCAGATTGTAGGCGTTTATCCAGCAGGTGCCGGCCTGCAGTTCGGCGATCACCCTATGAGCGCGCTGCAGGTCGCGGGTGAAGACGCCGGCGGCGAGGCCGAATTCGGTGTCGTTGGCGCGGTCGATCACCTCGTCCTCGCCGTCGAACTTCAGCACGCTCATCACCGGCCCGAAAATCTCCTCGCGCGCAATGCGCATCGTATCGGTGACACCGGTGAACACCGTCGGCTCGACAAAGAAGCCGCCATCGAACCCTTGCAGCGACGGCACGTTGCCACCGCAGGCGAGCGTTGCTCCATCCTGCCTGCCGGCCGCGATGTAGGAAACGACCTTCTCCTGCTGCGCCTTGTTGACCAGCGGCCCCATCTGCGTCTCAGGATCGAGCGGATCGCCGATGCGGATCTTTTTCGTCCGCTCGACCAGCCGGTCGACGAAGCGGTCATGGATGCCGCTTTGTACGAAAACACGCGTGCCGTTGGAGCAGATCTGCCCGGTCGAATAGAAATTGCCGAGCATGGCGCCGCCGATGGCGTTTTCGAGATCGGCATCGTCGAAGACGATCAGCGGCGACTTGCCGCCGAGCTCCATCGTGGCGTGCTTCATCTTCGAACCGGCGAGCGACAGCACCTTGCGGCCGGTCGGCACCGAGCCGGTCACCGAAACCTTGGCAACGACATCGTGGCCGACGAGGCCGGCGCCGACATCGCCATAGCCTTGCACCACGTTGAACAGCCCGTCGGGCAGGCCCGCCTCTGAGTAGATCTCGGCCAGCGCCAGCGCCGACAGCGGCGTGTTCTCCGAAGGCTTGAATACCATGGCGTTGCCCATGGCGAGCGCCGGGGCGGATTTCCAGCCGGCGATCTGGATCGGATAGTTCCAGGCGCCGATGCCGACGCACACACCGAGCGCCTCGCGGCGCGTATAGGCAAAAGGTCCACCAAGATCGATCGCCTCGCCGTTGAAGACGGCAACCGCGCCGCCGAAATATTCGAGGCAGTCGGCAGCCGACGGCGCATCCGCCACCAGCGTTTCCTGGATCGCCTTGCCGGTGTCGAGCGTCTCGATCCGCGCCAGATCTGCGTTGCGCGCGCGCAAAATGTCGGCGGCGCGGCGCAGGATGCGGCCACGCTCGACCGGCTTCATCCGCGCCCAGGCCGGTTGTGCGGCCCGCGCAGCTTCGATGGCGAGTTCCAGCACGTTCGGCGTCGCCGAATGCAAGGTGGCGATGATCTCGCCGGTCGCCGGATAGATCACCGGCAGCGGCGCGCCGCCTTCGTCCTCGATGTAGCGGCCGTTGACATAGTGCGATGCCGTTGGCTGGGCGCGCATATGAATTCTCCAATGGTCTTGGCCGGACAATGCCCTATCGATCCGCCACCTGCCAGCGCGGATTGATCCAGGGTTCCTGGTTGGATGGCGCCAGCGGCGTGCGGCCGAGAATGTGGTCGGAGGCCTTCTCGCCGGTCATGATCGACGGCGCGTTGAGGTTGCCGTTGGTCACCCGCGGGAAGATCGAGGAGTCGGCGACGCGCAGGCCGTCGACGCCGATGACCCGGCACTCCGGATCGACCACGCTCATGATGTCGTCGGCGCGGCCCATCTTGCACGTGCCGCACGGGTGGTAGGCACTCTCGGCATGATCGCGGATGAAGGCGTCGAGATCCTCGTCCGACTGGACGTGCGAACCCGGCGAGATTTCCTTGCCGCGAAAGCCGTCAAAAGCCTTCTGGCCGAAGATCTCGCGGGTCAGCCGGATGCAGTGGCGGAACTCGGTCCAGTCGTCTGGATGCGACATGTAGTTGAAGCGGATGACCGGCGTCGCTTTCGGGTCGGGCGAGCGCAGCGTCACCGAACCGCGCGACTTCGACCGCATCGGCCCGACATGCGCCTGGAAGCCATGCGCCTTCGCCGCCGCCTTGCCGTCATAGCGCACCGCCGCCGGGATGAAGTGGTACTGGATATCGGGGTAGTCGACACCGGCCTGCGAGCGTACGAAGGCCGCGGCCTCGAAATGGTTGGTGGCGCCGAGGCCGGTCTTGAAGAACAGCCACTGCGCCCCGATCAGCGTCTTGGAGAATGGGTTGAGAACCGAATTCAGCGTGATCGGCTGGGTCGATTCCTGCTGGATGTAGAGCTCCATATGATCCTGCAGATTGCGGCCGACACCGGGCCGGTCGGCCACGACTTGGATGCCGTTCTCCGTGAGATGCGCGGCCGGGCCGATACCGGATAGCATCAGGATCTTGGGCGAATTGATCGACGATGCGGCGACGATCACCTCACGTCGTGCCTTAACGACCTGAATCTGTTTGTGAGCTTCGATCTCGACTCCGACGGCACGCTGATTCTCGATGATCACCCGGCGGGCGAAGCCTCTGATCACGCTGACATTTTGCCGCTTGAGCGCCGGCTTCAGATAGGCTGACGCCGCCGACCAGCGGCGGCCGCCGCGAATGGTTTGCTCCATCGGTCCGAAGCCTTCCTGCTTCGAGCCATTGTAGTCGTCGGTCAGTTCGAACCCGGCTTGGCGGCCGGCCTCGACAAAGGCGCCGTAGAGCGGATTCTTGCGCGGGCCACGCTGGACGTGCAGCGGGCCGCCGTGGCCGCGCCAGCCGTCCTCGCCGCCGTCACTGTCCTCCATGCGCTTGAAATAGGGCAGCACGTCGGCGAAGCCCCAGCCGGCCGCCCCCTGTTCGGCCCAGTGGTCGAAGTCGCGTGCGTGGCCCCTGACATAGACCATGCCGTTGATCGAGGACGAGCCGCCGATCACCTTGCCGCGTGGCGTCGCCAGCACGCGGCCGCCGAGATGCGGCTCCGGTTCGCTGGCAAAGCCCCAGTCGTAAAGGCTCATGTTGAGCGGGATCGACAGCGCCGACGGCATCTGGATCAGCGGCCCGATGTCGGTGCCGCCGAACTCGATGACGATCACCGAATGCTTGCCGTCTTCCGACAGTCGGTAGGCCATGGCCGAGCCGGCCGAGCCGGAGCCGATGATGACGAAGTCTGCTTCAAGCATGGTTCACATGCGCCCATCGTTCATATGCGAAATAAAATCGGCGAGCGAGACATTGCCGCCGGTAGCCATGACCAGGACCGTTTTACCCGCCACATCCACCTTGCCGCCGAGCAGCGCCGCCAGAGAGGCGGCGCCTGACGGCTCGAGCACCAGCTTCATCCGTTCGAAGGCGATCTTCATTGCCCGCCTAACCGATTGGTCGTCGACGGTGATGCCGCGCACGCCGGCGGTCTTGACCGCCGCGAACGGCGCGTCGCCCGGCCGCCGCGACATCAGCCCGTCGCAAATCGATTTCGGCGCGATCGGCATGGTCTCGATGGCGCCATGCGCTAGCGATGCACCCATGCCGTTGAAGCCTTCCGGCTCGACGCCGATGATCTCGGTTGCTGGCGACAGATAGTGGAAGGCGAGCGACATGCCGCCGATCAGTCCGCCGCCGCCGACTGAGCAGAACAGAAGGTCGGCACTGGCGTCCTTTGCCTCGAGTTGTTCGAGCGCTTCGAGCCCGGCGCCGGCCTGGCCGGCAACGATCTCCGGATCGTCGAATGGATGCAGCAACGCCAGCCCTTCGGTCTCGGCAATCTCGCGGGCCTTGGCGGCTGCGACCTCTTCACGGGCGCGCTCGCCATGATCGGTCAGCACGACGCGCGCGCCATAACCTGCGGTCGCATCGCGCTTGGCGGCCGGCGCGTCGATCGGCATGACGATGGTGACGGGAATGCCGAGCGCCTGGCCGGCAGCCGCCAACCCTTGCGCGAAATTGCCGGAGGAGTAGGCGACGACGCCTTTTCTGGCCTCATCCGGCGACAGCCGCTTCAACCGCCAATAGGCCCCGCGCACCTTGAACGATCCCGCCCATTGCAGCGATTCCGGTTTGATGAAGACGCGGGCCGCACCCGTCTCCTTGGCCAAGGCTGTCGATTCCAGCAAAGGCGTGATCTGCGTCGCCTTCGACGTCACGGCATAGGCCTGTCTGAGGTGCTCGAGGGAGGGGACAATTGTCATCATTCGCCTCGCGGAAAGCGTTTCTGTTCCTCGAGATTGTCGAGGTTCATGTGGTTGCGCATGTAGCGTTCCGACGCCTTCTGCAGTGGCTGGAACTCCCAGGGGTAATGCGTGCCGTTGCGCAGCGCGGGATAAACCACCCAGCGCCGCGCCTGGCTGACGCGCACCGCGGCATCGAAGGCCGCCATGTCCCAGCGCGCCCGCACTGCTCCTGTGAAGGCGGCCACCAGATCGGCATGCGCCGGATCGGCGGCAAGATTGGTGCGTTCTTGCGGATCGGCTTCGAGATCGAACAGAAGCGGCGGGTCGATCTCGCAATGGATGAATTTGTAGCGGCCGTCGCGGATCGCCACCAACGGCGCGTTGGAGCCCTCGGCGGCATATTCCATCAGCACCGGCGCGGTGCGCTGTCCGCCATCAAGCAACGGCAGCAGCGACTGGCCATCGGTCCACGGTGCGATCGCGGAGATGTCGATGCCGGCGAGATCGCACAATGTCGGCGTCACGTCGAGGTTGGAGACCGGCGCCTCGATCAGCCCTGCAGGAATGCCTTTGCCGGCGATCATCAAAGGTACTCGCGCCGAGCCCTCGAAAAAATTCATCTTGAACCACAGGCCGCGCTCGCCAAGCATGTCGCCATGGTCGGAGCAGAACAGGATGATGGTGTCGTCCAGCATGCGCGTTCGCTCCAGCACTGACATCAACTCGCCGACCTTGTCGTCGAGATAGGAGATGTTGGCGTAGTAGCCGCGCCGCGAGCGGCGGATCTGCTCCGGCGTGATGTTGAAACTGTCGTAGTCGCTGGCCCGGTAAAGCCGTTGCGAATGCGGGTCCTGATGGGCATAGGGGATGAATCCCACCTCCGGCTCAAGCGCCGGACAGTCTTCATAGAGATCCCAATATTGCCGCCGTGCGACATAGGGGTCGTGCGGGTGGGTGAAGGAAACCGTCAGGCACCAGGGCCGGCTGGCCTCGTCCTCGGAGGTGCGGGCAAGATCGTAGAGTTTTTGCACCGCGTGGAAGGCGACCTCGTCGTCATACTCCATCTGGTTGGTGATCTCGGCAACGCCGGCGCCGGTGACCGAGCCCAGATTGTGATACCACCAGTCGATGCGCTCGCCGGGCTTGCGGTAATCCGGCGTCCAGCCGAAATCGGCGGGATAGATGTCGGTGGTTAGCCGCTCCTCGAAACCGTGCAACTGGTCCGGCCCGACGAAATGCATCTTGCCCGACAGGCAGGTGTAGTAGCCGGCGCTGCGCAGATGATGCGCATAGGTCGGGATCGAGGAAGCGAATTCGGCGGCGTTGTCATAGACCTGGGTGCGCGACGGCAATTGCCCGCTCATGAAAGCGGCGCGGCCCGGCGCGCAAAGCGGCGAGGCCGTGTAGTTGTTGCCGAAGCGCGCCGAGCGTGCGGCCAGCGCCTTGAGATGCGGCACATGCAGGAAGTCCGCCGGCCCGTCCGCAAACAGCGTGCCGTTGAGCTGATCGACCATGACGATCAGGATGTTGGGTCGCCTTGATATCACTGAGGCTGTCACTGTGTCTGTCGCCCGCCGAGTTTGATTTCGAGATAATCTTCGACCAGCGCGATCGCGGTTTGAGCATCCGGCACGCCGTCCTTCAGCGCGCGCCTGATGTACAGCCCGTCGATCATCGCCGCGACCGCTTCCGCCGCGCGGTCGGCCTCGTTGCGCGGCAGTATGCCGGTCAGTCCGCTCATCAGGTTCGAGTGCAGCCGCCGCGCATAGACCCTGAGCAGCCGGCGCAGGGCCGATGATTTCTGTGCCTCGACATAAAAGGCGAGCCAGGCCGCGATGGTTTCCGGCCGGAACTGGATGTCGGAGAAGTTGACGGCGACCACCGCCGAGACGCGTTCGCGCGGCGAGCCGGCGGATTGCAGGGCGCGCCGCATGTCGATGGTCAGTTCGGCCAGTATGTGCCGCATCGTCGCCAGCAGCAGTTCGTCCTTGGCGCCGAAATAGTGGTGGGCAAGGGCCGACGACACGCCCGCCCGTCCGGCGATCTCCGACATGGTCACATCAAGCGAGCCGCGCTCGCCGATCGCCGAGATCGTCGCGTCGATGAGCGCCTTGCGGCGCAACGGTTCCATTCCGACTTTCGGCATTGGGGAGATCCAGATCAAAACCGAGATTATTTTTTATTGACGGATCAATCAATAAAAAACTCGCGCTCGGATCAACCGATCGTGTCGCTCTGGCCCATCCCTTGGACTGGAAAACGGTTCACTGTTGAACAATATTAGAGGCTGATGCCGCGCTATGACATGTTAGGCTTGCGGCGAACGGCGGTTGCCATGACCGCATGCATCGTCGGCTGGGCGCATTCGCGCTTCGGCAAGCTTGAAGCCCAGACGCTCGAGGGCCTGATCACAAAGGTCGCGGTCGACGCGCTCGACCATGCCGGCATTGGCCCGGACGAGGTCGACGAGATCGTGCTCGGCCATTTCAACGCCGGCTTCTCCCCTCAGGATTTTACCGCCAGCCTGGTGCTGCAGGCCGATGACCGGCTGCGCTTCAAGCCGGCGACGCGGGTCGAGAACGCCTGCGCCACGGGTTCGGCAGCGGTCCGCCAAGGCATCCGCGCCATCGACGCCAATGCCGCCCGCATCGTGCTGGTGGTCGGTGCCGAGCAGATGACGACGACCCCCGGCCCCGAGATCGGCAAGAACCTGCTCAAGGCTTCCTATCTGCCGGAGGAGGGCGACACGCCGGCCGGTTTCGCTGGCGTCTTCGGCAAGATCGCGCAGGCCTATTTCCAGCGTTATGGCGACCAGTCGGACGCGCTGGCGATGATCGCCGCCAAGAACCACAAGAACGGCGTCGACAATCCGTACGCGCAGATGCGTAAGGATTTCGGTTACGAATTCTGCCGCCAGGAAAGCGAGAAGAACCCCTTCGTCGCCGGTCCGCTGAAGCGCACCGATTGCTCCCTGGTTTCCGATGGCGCCGCCGCTCTTGTGCTCACCGACACCTCGACGGCGCTGAAGATGCGCCGCGCCGTCGCCTTCCGCGCCAACGAGCATGTCCAGGATTTCCTGCCGATGTCGAAGCGTGACATCCTGTCCTTCGAAGGCTGCGAGCAAGCCTGGAACCAGGCTTTGAAGAAGGCCGGCGTGACGCTCGACGACCTCTCCTTCGTCGAGACGCATGACTGCTTCACCATTGCCGAGCTGATCGAATATGAGGCGATGGGCCTAGCCAAGCCGGGCGAGGGCGGCAGGCTGGCGCTAGACGGCACGACTGCAAAAGACGGCAGGCTGCCGGTCAACCCTTCGGGCGGGCTGAAGGCCAAGGGCCATCCGATCGGCGCCACCGGTGTGTCGATGCATGTGCTGACCGCCATGCAGTTGACCGGCGAAGCAGGCGGCATCCAGGTGCCGGACGCAAAGCTTGGCGGCATCTTCAACATGGGTGGCGCTGCCGTCGCCAACTACGTTTCCATCCTCGACCGGATCAGGTAGAAGCGGCCCGTATTTTTCGGGGTGGTGATGACAAATCCGGTTCTGGTCGAAGTCTTGCGCGGCGCGATCGTCGAGAGCGCCCATCGCGGCGCTGTCGCAATCTTTGACGGTGACGGCAAGCCTGTCCTGGAGATCGGCGATACGGCGCGGCCGGTGTTTCCGCGCTCGGCGGTCAAGGCGATCCAGGCGCTGCCGCTGGTCGAAACGGGTGCCGCCGATGCCTATGGCTTCGGCGACCGCGAACTGGCGCTGGCCTGCGCTTCACATTCAGGCGAACCCGCGCATGTCGAACTGGCGCAGGCGATGCTGGCCAAGGCCGACCTCGACAAGTCGGCGCTGGAATGCGGCGCGCATTGGCCGTCGAGCCACGACGCGACGATCGCACTGGCCCGCACAGGCGTCTCGCCGAACGCACTGCACAACAATTGCTCGGGCAAGCATTCCGGATTTCTCTGCACCTGCGTGCACTCACGGATTGCCCACCAAGGCTACGTCAAGGCAGGCCATGGTTTGCAGGAGATGGTGCGCGACGCCATGCAGGCGGTGACCGGCGCTGCCCACGATGCGGATCACCGGGCAACCGATGGCTGCTCGATCCCCACCTATGCCGTGCCGCTGAAAAGTTTTGCCCTTGGCTTTGCCCGCATGGCTACGGGCAGGAGCTTTGGCCCTGAGCGTGCCAAGGCGGCCAAACGCCTGCTGTCTGCCTGCATGGCCGAGCCTTTCCTGGTCGCCGGCACCGGCAAGGCCGATGTGGCGCTGATGCAGGCCGCGCCCGGCCGCATCTTCGTCAAGACGGGCGCCGAAGGCGTCTATTGCGCTGCCGTTCCGGAGCTTGGCCTCGGCATCGCGCTGAAATGTGATGACGGCGCCGGCCGCGCCGCCGAGGTGATGATTGCTGCTGTGCTGGCAAAACTTCTCAGCGCCGACGGCGCACTGGCGGCGAACCTTCTGGAGCGGGCCAATCCGCCGATCGAAAGCCGCATCGGCGCCAAGGTCGGCTCGCTGCGGCCGACGACGACGCTCAGCTGACCCTGTTTCGCTCGACCGTCAGGTGCGCATAGCCGCTATCGCTCGACCGCGCGAGGTCGCCGGTCGCCCGTTCGGCCCAGCGCTGGCCGATGATGGCGCCGTTCTCGGCGCCGTCGATGACGTTGTCGGAGATGATGGCGTTCCCAGCGCCCTCGACCACAGTGACGGCGATGCCGGTTCCGGCCTGACGAATGATGTTTCCCGTCGCCACAACATTGCGCATATAGGCGCCCCAGCCGATCTGCATGCCGTAGAGCGGCGCGTTCTCGATGACATTGCCCGAGACGGTGGTGTCGGCCTCGACGCTGATACCGACGCCGAAGCCCGGCGCGTCGGCGGGGTAGGGGCCGGTGGTCGAGAGGTTGAGCACGATGTTGTTCGAGCAGACACCCATACGGCCGCCCTCGTTGAAATTGACGATCGAGATGCCGTTAGCGGCACCATCGACGATGTTGTTGCCGATGATGGCGCCTTCGAAGGAGAATTCGGAATAGAGCGCGGTTTCGCCCGACCGCGAGCAGGTGTTCCCGGTCATCTGCAGATTGCTTGAACTGTTGGCGCGGACCGCCGAGAAGGCGCAGTCCGAGACGATGTTGCCGGTGACGGAGACATTGCCGGCACGGAATGCGTTGATGCCATTGCCGTTCTGCCCGGTGCCGCCGCTGCGCGCGCCGATCCGCTGCACGCGGTTGCCGCTGACGATCGTGCCGTCCTCGGCCTGCTGCCAGCGATGGACAAGAATGCCGCCATTGCCGCAGTCGGATACGGCATTATCGGATATCGCCAGGCCAGCGGCCTCGACGGAGTAGATGCCGGCGTCCGCAGCCCCCGAAATCTCGGAGCGCTCGACGCGGCCCGACGCATGCTCCAGCGCCAGCCCATGCTTGCAGCTGCCGGTGATCGTGCAATTGTCGATGACGAGATGGGCGACGCGGCGCAGGTCGAGCAGGCCTTGCGCATCGTCGGCCAACCCGCCGTTGGCGCCGTCGAAGACCAATGCGGTGAACTCTATATGCTCGGCCTGTTCGGCCGTCAGCAAATTGCCATTGCCGCCATAGAGGATGCGCGAGGCGCCCGGCACGCCCGAAAGCCTGACGCGGGCGGGCAGGGTCAGGTTGGACACGACATAGGTGCCCGGCGGCAGGAACACCGGCGCATTGCGCTGGCTTGCCTCGGCTAGCATCGTGGCGAAGGCCTTGCTCTGGTCGTCCGGTGCGTCCGGCTCCACGCCAAGCTCGGCGGCATTGATCGAGCCAAGCGCTGCCGTCTTCGCCAAGGCGTTGTCCAGCGAAACGCCGAGCACCGCAAAGCCGACAGTCCCCTTGAGAAGCGTTCGTCTGTTCAACATCGGCACAGATCCCTGCGATGAAATGGTTCTTCGCAGGAATTGGGCCAGCCGCATAGGTCTCCGCTCGGCGATAGTCCGACCAATGACCGGGTCCGCCAAGTGGCTTGTACAGTCGCCGAAGCGGGCCTAAGTTTATCCGATGAGCAGGGCTTTCACCCGCGAGGAAGACAGCGAAAACGCCATTGCCGGCATCGGCGAGCGGCCGATCAGCCAACACCGCAATCTGGTGACGGAGCGCGGCCTGGCGATGATCGAGGACAATCTGGCCGATCTGCGCGACATTTTGGCGAAAGCCGAGCGAAAAGCCGATCGCGAGCGCATTGCCGTCGTCTCGCGCGACCTGCGCTACTGGACAGCGCGCCGCGAAAGCGCCGAGCTTTCCGTGCCGGAACCGGGCAGCGACCAGGTGCGCTTCGGCATGGGTGTCACGCTGGAAAGCGATGACGGCAAGAAAGTGCACTGGAAGATCGTCGGCGAGGACGAGGCCGACCCCTCAAAGGGCAGCATCTCACACGTCTCGCCAATGGCCGTGGCGCTGTTCGGCAAGAAGGTCGGCGACGTCGCAAGCGTCAACGGCAAGGAATGGGAAATTGTCAAGCTGTCGGACGCCTGACGCCAGCTCACCCTATTTGCACAGCCAGCTTTCGCAACGCGGGCTCATACTTGTCCATGACATCGCGAGCAGCACGTATTTGCCGTTCGACGTCGTCACACCGCACCGGCCTTAGGATGATGCCGTCGTGGTTTCGATGATCTGGAGTTCATCGCCCACTTGCAGGCTCAAGCTGTCGAGCGTTTCCCGCGGCAGGATTACAACGCCCGATCCGTCCTCAAGTCCGTGAATGATGGTGTTCATAGCTATACCATAGGTTGCGCCCGATATTGTAACGCAACTTTGATAAGCAGTGCAACTGTTTCAATCAGCTCGCCAGCAGCCGGTCCAGCAACCGATCCGCAGCCTCCGGGATAACCGTCCCTGGCGGGAAGATTTCCGCGGCACCCGCTTCCAGCACTGCGCCGTAATCCTGCGGCGGGATGACGCCGCCGACGACGATCAGCATGTCGGGGTGGCCGAGTTTCTTCAGCGCATCGCGCAATTCGGGGATCAGTGTCAGGTGCCCCGCCGCCAGCGACGAGGCGCCGATGACATGGACGTCCTGCGCCACCGCCAGCCTGGCGATCTCGTCGGGTGTCTGGAACATCGCGCCGACCGTCACGTCGAAGCCGAGATCGGCGAAGGCCGTGGCGATCACCTTCTGGCCACGGTCGTGGCCGTCCTGTCCCATCTTTGCGACCAGGATGCGCGGCTTGCCGCCGGACTTCTTCTCGAAAGCTTCGAGCTTCTCCAGCAATCGGCCGACCGTCAGATTGTCGCCAAGCGCATTGCGATAAACGCCGGAGATCGTTTGCACCGAGGCGACGTGACGGCCAAAGACCTTTTCCAGCGCCAGCGAGATCTCGCCGACCGTGGCATAGGCGCGCGCGGCGCGGATGGCAAATTCCAGCAGGTTTCCGTTACCCTGCGCAGCGCGGGTCAGCGCATCGAGCGCGCTCTCGACCGCGCCGACATTGCGCGTGCCTTTGAGGTTCTGCAGCTTCGACAACTGTCGGGCCTTGACCTCGGCATTGTCGATCTTCAGCACGTCGACGTCGATGTCGTTCTCGGGGCGATGCGCGTTTACGCCAACCAGTATCTGCTCGCCGGAATCGATACGCGCCTGCGTGCGCGCCGCCGCTTCCTCGATGCGCAGTTTTGGAATGCCCTGTTCGGTTGCCGCCGCCATGCCGCCAAGCGCCTCGACCTCTTCGATATGGGCGAGCGCACGCGCCGCCAGATCGTGCGTCAGCCGTTCGATATAGGCCGAGCCGCCCCACGGATCGATGATGCGGGTGGTGCCGGATTCCTTTTGCAGGATCAGCTGCGTGTTGCGGGCGATGCGGGCCGAGTGGTCGGTCGGCAGCGCCATCGCCTCGTCGAACGAGTTGGTGTGCAGCGACTGGGTATGTCCCTGCGTCGCCGCCATCGCCTCGATCATGGTGCGGGTGATGTTGTTGTAGGGGTCCTGCGCCGTCAGCGACCAGCCGGAGGTCTGGCAATGGGTGCGCAGCGACAGCGAGCGTTCATCCTTCGGTGCAAAATTCTTCTGCATCAGGGTCGCCCACAGCAGGCGCGCCGCGCGGAGCTTGGCGATCTCCATGAAGAAGTTCATGCCGATCGCCCAGAAGAAGGAAAGCCGCGGGGCGAAACGGTCGATATCGAGCCCGGCGGCGACGCCGGCGCGGGCATATTCGATGCCGTCGGCGATGGTGTAGGCGAGCTCCAGGTCCGCGGTCGCGCCGGCCTCCTGCATGTGATAGCCGGAGATCGAGATCGAATTGAACTTCGGCATGTGCTGGGAGGTATAGGAGAAGATGTCAGACACGATCCGCATCGAGGGCTTCGGCGGATAGATGTAGGTGTTGCGGACCATGAACTCCTTCAGAATGTCGTTCTGAATGGTGCCGGCGAGATCCTTCTGAGCAACGCCCTGTTCTTCGGCCGCGACGATATAGAGCGCCATGATCGGCAGCACCGCGCCGTTCATGGTCATCGACACCGTCATCTCGCCCAGCGGAATGCCGTCGAACAATTGCCGCATGTCGAGGATGGAATCGATGGCCACGCCCGCCATGCCGACATCGCCGGCAACGCGCGGATGGTCGCTGTCATAGCCGCGATGGGTGGGCAGATCGAAAGCGACCGAAAGGCCCTTTTGGCCGGCGGCGAGATTGCGCCGGTAGAAGGCGTTGGATTCCTCGGCCGTCGAGAAGCCGGCATATTGCCGGATCGTCCACGGCTGCTGGACATACATGGTCGGGTAGGGACCGCGCACGAAGGGCGGCATTCCCGGATAGGTGTCGAGATGCGGCAGCCCCTTGAGATCGCCCTGGCTGTAGAGATGCTTGACGGCAATACCTTCCGGCGTCAGCCGCTGGCCCTTGACCTCGACCGGCGCGCGCCGTGGCGCCGACCAGCCAATGTGGCTGAAATCCGGGATCACTGTGCGGCTCCGATTGCCTGGTCGATGCGGACCGGAAACAGCGCCTCGCACACCGCCACGCCCTCTGTGAAAGGCGGCCGCCGCTCAGCCGCCAGCGTCTCGACCGGGGCATCGTTTTTCAGCGGGTAAAGCGTGGTGCCGATGATTGCCCGTTCACCCGACCGGTAGGCCTCGGCGCGGCGCTCGGATGCTGCCTTGACGCGCTTCTGGATATGCCCTTGCTGCAGGCTTGCCAGAACGCCGCCTTCCGCTTCGATCCGCTGGAACTCTTCCCACGCCGCTTCGCACAGGCCCAGGGTCAGCGCCTCGACTGCGCCCGACCCAAATGCTGGGTCGGCGACATGGTCGATATGGCTTTCATTGGCCATGATCAACTGCGCATTGCGGGCGATGCGGCGGGCAAAGCCGGCCGGCAGCCCGAGGGCGATGGTGTGTGGCAGGATGGAGATCGAGTCCGCGCCGCCTGCTGCCGCTGCAAAGCTGGCGATGGTGGTGCGCAGGATGTTGCTTTCGGGATCCGCCGCCGTCATCATGCGGAACGACGTCTCGGCATGGATGTTGGCTGTCGATGCCGGGATGGAACAGGTTTCCTGGATGCGCGCCCACAGCCTGCGCAAGGCCCGGACCTTGGCCATCGACAGGAACTGGTCCTGGTCGACGCTCAGCGCAAAGCCGATATGGGGAGCGGCATAGACAAGCGGCTGGCGCGCATCCTCGAACATCCTGAGGTATGACACGGCGGAAGCGAGCATGGTGCCGAGTTCCTGCGCTTCCGTGGCGCCGGCATTGTGGAACACCCGCCCGTCGGCCTCCAGCAGCACACCCGGCACGCCCAGCGAGAAGAAATGCGCCAGCGATTGCGGCATCGATGCCTGCAACGCCTCGATCGACATGCGCAGCCGGCCGGTTCCGGCAAAGATTGCCGCCGGGTCGATGCCGAAGGAGAGGTTCAGCTTTGCCGGGTCGGAGCGGCGCTTGCTCAGGAACGCCACCAGCCAGTCGGCGACGGCACGGCTCCAGGGATGGGCGTCGATGCGGATCTGCGTGCGGTTGAGCGGTACGCCATCCAGCACCGTTTCCAGCGCCTGCGCCGTCCTTGGCAGGCCATAGCCGAACGCATTCGGAGCACCCTCGAAGACAAGCGACAATCCCGTCGCGCCTTGTGCCACATCGTCCAGGGCCTGCGCCTTGGCGCGGCCGATATCGGGATCGTCAATGCGCTGGCTGACGATCCAGGGCAATTTGGGGTTGGCGCGCACAAGCGGCTCGGCGCCGGCGGCGCGATCGTAGAGCGGTTCGATGCGAATCTGATCGTCGGTATGCGAGACCAGTTTTTCCTCGAAGGAGGCGCCGGCGAGCGCCTTTTCGGCCAAGGCCAGCCAACGCTGGCGCTCGACGTCAGCGGGTTCGATGCTCCTGGTCAAGGCTCCGGCGCCCATCCATGTTCCTCGTTTTTATGCGGCCGCACCAGCGTCAGCCGTCCAGTCTACGGTTCCCTGCCAGATATCGCAATGCAATGCGCTTGCGCGGTTGGGATTCGCTTCCCTGACATAGGGCAGCCTGCGTGGACGAACCATGGAACGATTGCCAAACAGCGGCAAAATCCGCAAGTTCCAAAAAACCGATTTGGAGGATTGGTTCAATTTAGACGATTGGCCCAATCTGGATGAATAGCCAACTGGATGGATAGCCCAATTGGAGAATAGCATTGTCGCTGCGCAATGGCCTGACTATACCCTGCGGCACGGCCACAGGCTTTTAACACATCAGTTTGCGGAGACATGGTCATATGGCTGACGACACCAGCATTTTCCTCGGCGCCAGCCGCAAGCCCGACGACAGCTATCAGCGCGCCGAACAGCTCTTGCTGCAATATGGGAACCGCCATGGCCTGATCACCGGCGCCACCGGCACCGGCAAGACAGTCAGCCTGCAGATCCTGGCCGAGGGGTTTTCCAATGCCGGCGTGCCTGTGTTCTGCGCCGATATCAAGGGCGACCTGTCCGGCATTGCCATGATGGGCAAGGCGCAGGATTTCCTGGTCAAGCGGGCCGAGCAGGTCAAGCTCGACCCTTACGACTTCCAGGAATTCCCGGTCATCTTCTGGGACCTGTTCGGCGAGCAGGGCCATCCGATCCGCGCCACCGTCTCGGAAATGGGGCCGCTGCTTCTGTCGCGGCTGATGAACCTCTCCGAACCGCAGGAAGGCATCATGAACATCGCCTTCCGCATCGCCGATGAGGATGGCCTGCTGCTGCTCGACATGAAGGATCTGCAAGCACTGCTGGCCAACATCGCAGCGCGCGCCGACGAGATCAGCTCGCGCTACGGCAATGTCACCAAGCCGTCGGTCGGCGCAATCCAGCGCACGCTTCTGGTGCTGGAACAGCAGGGCGCGGCGCATTTCTTCGGCGAACCGGCTTTGCGCATCGCCGACATCATGCGCACCACCCGCGACGGCCGCGGCGCCATCAGCGTGCTCGCTGCCGACAGATTGATGATGAACCCCAGGCTCTACGCCACCTTCCTGCTCTGGCTGATGTCGGAGCTGTTCGAGGAATTGCCCGAGGTCGGCGATCCCGAAATGCCGAAGCTGGTGTTCTTCTTCGACGAGGCGCATCTGCTTTTCGACGATGCGCCGAAGGTGCTGATCGACCGCGTCGAGCAGGTGGTTCGCTTGATCCGTTCGAAAGGCGTCGGTGTCTATTTCGTCACGCAGAACCCTTTGGACATCCCTGAAAAGGTTCTCGCCCAGCTCGGCAACCGTGTGCAGCACGCGCTGCGCGCCTATACGCCGCGTGAGCAGCAGGCGGTCAAGACCGCCGCCGACACCTTCCGGCCCAATCCCGATTTCGACTGCGCCACCGCCATCACCCAGCTCGGCACCGGCGAGGCGCTGGTCTCGACGCTGGAGGTCAAGGGCGTGCCGTCCATGGTGCAGCGGACATTGATCCGGCCGCCATCGTCTAGGCTTGGCCCGATCACAGCGGACGAGCGCCGCAAGCTGATCGACCAGAGCCCGGTCGCCGGCCAGTACGACCAGACCATCGACCGCGAATCGGCCTTCGAGATGCTGCAGAAGAAAGCCAGGGATGCGCAGGACGAGCAGGCGCAGCAGGCCGACAGCGGGCGCTCGCGCTGGACCATTCCGGGCTTCGGCAATGACGATCCGCCGCCGCAGCAATCAGGCGGTCGCCGCGCCCCGGCGCCGCGGCCGTCCAACCGCCAGACGGTGGCCGAAGCCGCGATCAAAGCGGTGGTGCGCTCGGTCGGCTCGTCGGTCGGCCGCGCGATCGTGCGCGGGATTCTGGGCAGCCTGTCCAGGGGGCGGTAAAAGTGTCGGCCAGCCCACCTCGGACATGATCAGCGGCCAGAACATCGCCATCGACGGCGGTTGGTAAGGGATGGCCGGCCTCCTGGAACTGCGCGACGACCGCGCCCGTCTGGTCCTGGCGCCGCAAAAGGGCGCGGCGATCGCCCGCTTCGACGCACTGGTCTGCGGCGCAACGGTGCCGCTGCTCCGCCCCGACGATGGCACCGGCGCCTCCGGCTGCCAGCTTCTGGTTCCCTGGTCGAACCGCATCTCAGGCGGCGGTTTCGCCTTCGACGGCCGCTTCCATGCGGTCGAGCCGAACGTGCCGGGGGAGGCCTTTCCAATCCATGGCGACGGCTTCCAGAGGGAGTGGCGGATTGCCAGCCATAGCGCCACCGAGGCTGAACTGGTCCTCGACGCCGGTGAAATCGGCCCCTACCGATATACGGCGCGGGTCGCCTATGCGCTGCATGACGGAGCCCTGGATGCCACGCTCACCGTGGAGAATCGCACCGGCATTCGCCTGCCTTACGGACTCGGTTTTCATCCCTGGTTCCCGCGCAGCGCCGGAACGACGCTCGAGGCGAAGGCGGCGCGGGTCTGGCTGGAGGACAAGCATCATCTGCCGGTCGGCCTGGCGCCGGTGGCCGATTACCCCGCGTGGAATTTCTCGAACGCCTCCCTGCTGCCGCGAAGCTGGGTCAACAACGCCTTCGACGGCTGGGACCGCCGCGCCAGGATCACCCGGCCCGAGGACAGGATCGCCATCTCGCTCACGGCCTCGCCGCCGCTCGACGTCTTTATCCTCTATTCGCCGTCGATTGATGCGGATTTCTTCTGCTTCGAGCCGGTGTCGCATACCGTCGATGCGCATCACGGCGAAGGGCTGACCCCGCTTGAGCACGGCGCTACGCTGAGTGCAAACATGCGCCTCGATTGGCGTTCCGCTGCTTCGCTCTGATGCGTCATGTGCACACCCACTCGCGGATCTTGCATTTTTGTCCGTTCCGCTCGCACGCCTGCAGTGTCAGGTCTTCGGCATCCCGGCGTGTTTGCGCCGTCTCGGCGCCCCAACTGGTCAGCCGCCCTTCCGGCTTCTCGCCTACGGCGAGGGCGCCGCAATGCTTGTAGGGAAAGCCGGTATTGTCGTCATCGTCCCAATGGCGATGATTGCGGAATACGCTGACCACGGCGCAGCTGCCGCCGCCGGCGTTCTGGCAATGCTTCAGCGCGATGTCCATCGCCTCCTGCCGCTTGTCGGCGCCCCAAAAGAAGCCGTGCTTCTCGTCGGGGCTCGAATAGGCGATCGCCGCCCAGATGCCTCTCTCCTCCTGGGCCGGCGGCTCGGGCACGTCCGCCGCCGGGGCTAGGTCCGCCGCGCCCAGCCGCCCGGCGCAAAGCAACAGCATGCCGATCGCCGCAATGGCGGAATTCACCCTCATTGTACGCCTCCTTGTTTACCTGCTGCCGAGGCCACGGAAATGACGACGCAGCTGTTGCCGGTTGGCAGCAGCATCGCGTTGCCCCCTCCATTGGCCAGTTCATAGACGCTGATTTGTCCAAGATTGTTGGCGAGCTTGCTGTCTTTCGGAAGCAGGGCCGGAACATCGGCGCAATTGGCCGCGAATGGCGCCACCCTGACCATCGTACCTTCGCAAACGGATGCGGTGGGTGCCGCGAACACCAGACCTGCCGCCGGGCCGCTGTAGCCCTGTGTAGCGTAGTTCATGCCGACCAAGGCTTCCACGAGGTGTTTGTCGGGGGCCTCGTTGTTCCAGATCGACTGGACGCTGTACGTCGTGCCGGTCGTCAGCATCTGCCCAAGGGCTGGGAAAATGTTGGAACAAGACTGCAAGCCTGCCTCTTTGGCGTGTTGCAGAAATGGCGTCTCGGCCAGGGCCGGATTGGGCTGGTTGGTCTCCGCGACCGCCGGCTGCGGCAGTAAATTGTGGAGCAGGTCGTAGCGCATGGCCGCGAAGCCGGCCGTGGCGACGACGGCAATGGCGAGCAACGAGAAGACAGCGGTCCTCGCGCGGTTTCGTTGCGGTCTGCTCCGGTCTTCGATGCCGACCCGGACAGCATCCTTTCCCTGGTTGCGGGAAATTATCCGGTCATGGATCGATTGCTGGTTCATCGCGATTGCCTCGTCAATTGATCGCCGCAACGGCCGCGGCCAAGCCCTTGAGGGTCGCGGTTACGTTGATCGTCCTGCCATCCGTGGTCGGGAAGGAGATGACGGATGCCGCGGCCTTCGAAATCTGTTCGCGCATGATCGGACCAACCGGCAGCATGCCGACGCAGACGGCCTGATTGCATCCGTCGAGTTGAATTTTTATCGGCTCCTTGCGCCCCTCGAATGTCAGCGAGACAGGAGCGTCGCTCTTGGCGATCGGCGGGGCGCGCAAGATCATGTAGGGGTTGCCTTCCTTGGTGGCGGCAAGCGACCAGCTGAACGCAACCTGTCCTGCCTGGTCCTCGATGATCTGGGTGACATTGCAGACCTTTTGGCGCGCCTTCAGGTTCTCGTCGCAGATCAGCGTCCAGTTCTCGAACGGACGGGTGGTCCGTTGATATTCGCCAAGCTTCGCATCCGCAGGGATCGCTACGTCGGAAGGTTTTACCCTGTAGCCGGAAGGGATTGCTTCCTGCCCGGCCGCTAACGGGCCGGACAGGAGCATTGACGTCATGGATATCGCGACAGCAAGGACTGCCTGCCTGATCATGGCCGGGCTCTAGTTCAGCGTAAGGCTGACGCCCGCGCCGACACCCCAGTGTCCGCCTGCCGTCGTACCGGACAGGTTCGCTCGAACACGTCCTTCCTCGCTGGTGTAGCCGGCGCCGAAGGCCAGGGCGCCTTCACCGCGCCAATAGCCTCCGCCGGCGGCCACGCTCAGCTTGCCGGGACGATCGTCGTAGCGCAGCGAGCCGGCCGCCAAGCCGATTGCCGCAGCCTGGCGCGCCTCGCCCCTGACCTCTCCCATGTCCATGTTGAGCTGGCTGAGTTTGGAGTCCGCATACGCATTGGCTTGCTGCAGCGTGGTGGCCGCCACCTGGTTGGTGTAGTTCTTCGAATTGTCTAGGTTGAGTGCTAACCCGCTGTTGAACTGCTGAACATTGACCGCATCGGTGTTGGCAACGCCCGGCCCGACATTGTGGATGACCACCGGCGTGTTCGGGTCGCCGCCGGCAAGGGTAATCGAGTTGGACTTGTTGCCGTTCCCGTCCTTGTCGTACTGGACGGCGAACTGATTCAGGTCGCCGACGCTACCCTGCATGGCTTCGACCGCCTGGTTGGTGGCGAAGAGCTGGCTGCCGTTGATGGCGTCGGTGGAGGTGCCGCTGATCCGGCCCGCCGCGACATTGGTGACGGTGCGCTCGTTGCCGACGGTGCCGACGCTGACCGTGCTGGTCGGAGCTGTTCCGGCGAAGGTATAGGCAACGCCGTTGATCGTGGTGCCGGTGGTGGCGACCGCCGCCGCCGTCGTCGAGCCCGCGCCGAGCGCGACGCTGCCCGGCTCGTTGGCCTTTGCGCCGGCGCCGAGCGCCACCGCCTGCGCTCCGTTGGTGGTCGCGTTGGTGCCGAGGGCGATGCTGTCGGCCTGGTTGACCGTCGAATTCTGGCCGATCGCGATGCCTCCCGGCGCCGTCTGCTGCACGATGGCGCCATTGCCGATGCCGATGCCATTGTCGCCATTGACGGTGGTGCGCGGACCGACCGCAACCGAATCGACGCCGACCGCAAGCGAATCCGCGGCCGTCGAATTGGCGTGGAAGTACAGGCTCCCCGTCACCGCGAACGAGCTCAGCGCGCCCTTCAACTGGCGAAGCGTGACCGCGTCCTGGTCCTGCGTGCCGTCGGCCACGTTGATGATCTGGCGATAGGAGGTGGAGGTGCCGACCGAGACGGCGCCGAGCAGGCTCATGTCCGCGGTGTTGTAGGGAATGAGGCCGGTGCCCGAGAGGATCGATCCCGATACGGGTGCGACCGCCCGATCCGAAACCGAGCCGGCGCCGAGCGCCACGCCGCCGATGACGCTGGCCTGGGTGTCGCGGCCGAGCGCCAGCGCATTGTCGGCGCTCGCGGTCGCCTGGTAGCCCAGGGCGGAAGAGCCGATCCCTTGCGCGAAGGAGTCCGCGACGGCAAGCGTCCTGTCGTTGGTGCGCACATAGCGGATGCCGTCGCCATTGGCGTCGGTGTAGGCCAGCGAGGTGTCGCCGGTAATATTGCTGATCGAATTGCCGAGATTGGTGATGTCAGCAGTATTGGCAGCGATATCGGTGGTGTTCTGCGTCACCTGCTGGTTGGTCGCAAACAGCTGCGAGCCGTTGACCGCATCGGTCGAGGAGTTGCTCAACTGCCCGGCCGCGACGTTCTGGATCTGGCGTTCGGCGCCCACCGAGCCGACCGAGAATGCACCCGCGGGCGTCGCGCCGGCGAAGGTGTAGGCAACGCCGCCGATCGTGGTGCCGCCGACCGCCGTGGTCGCGGTCGACACCGCATTCGCGCCGATCGCCACGTCGCCGGCATTGTTGGCCACAGCATTCGGGCCGATGGCAACGGAATCCGTCCCCAGCGCCTGCGAATCCGCCAGCGTCGAATTGGCGTGGAAATACTTGATGCCGCCGCCCGTGCTGATGCTGTTGATCGTGTTGCCGAGATTGGTGATGTCGGCGGTGTTGGCGGCGATGTCGGTCGTATTCTGCGTCACCTGCTGGTTGGTGGCGAAGAGCTGCGAGCCGTTGATCGCGTCGGTCGACGAATTGCTGAGCCGGCCCGCCGCGACATTGGTGATGGTGCGTTCCGCGCCGACCGCGCCGACGCTGACGGTGCTTGCCGGCGTCGTGCCGGCGAAGTTGTAGGCGACGCCGCCGATCGTCGTGCCGGCGGTGCCGACCGCCGCGGCGGTTACCGAGCCCGAGCCGAGCGCCACGTCGCCGGCGTTGCTGGCGTTGGCGAGGGCGCCCAGCGCGATTGCATTCTGGGCGCCGGCATTCGCTCCTACGCCGAGAGCGGTCGCTTGAAAGGCGGTTGCAAACGCGTTCTGGCCGATCGCGGTGCTGGACGTGGCTGTGGCATTGGCGTTGGCACCGACGGCGGTGCTGTATTGGCCCGAGGCCTTGGAGATGTATCCCATCGCCGTTGCGTCAAGCGCCGATGCGACGGCGCCGCTGCCGAAGGCCGAGGCGTTGGCGTCGGAGGCGCTCGAATTGGTGCCGGCCGCGATGGCGTTTGTCCCCGTCGCGGTCGCGACTGGTCCGATAGCAACGGAGTCCGTGCCCGTTGCGGACGAGTCCGCCGCCGTCGAATTGGCGTGGAAATACTTGATGCCGCCACCGGTGCTGATGCTGTTGATCGTGTTGCCGAGATTGGTGATGTCGGCGGTGTTGGCGGCGATGGCCGTCGTGTTCTGCGTCACCTGCTGGTTGGTGGCGAAGAGCTGCGAGCCATTGATGGCGTCGGTCGACGAATTGCTGAGCCGGCCCGCCGCGACATTGGTGATGGTCCGCTCCGCGCCGAGCGCGCCGACGCTGACAGTGCTCGTCGGCGTCGTGCCGGCGAAGCTGTAGGCCGTGCCGCCGATCGTCGCGCCGCTGGTGCCGACCGCCGTCGCGGTCACCGAGCCCGAACCGAGCGCTACGTCGCCGGAGCTTGCCGTCGCCGTCGCGCCGTTGCCCAGCGCGACATTGCCGGCAAGGCCGGCTGCACCCGCCGTCGAGCCATTGCCCAGCGCCACGGAGCCTTGCCCGACGGCCTTGTTGTTGTTGCCGATGGCAACCGCGCCTGCGGCCTGGTTTGCGGCTGTGGCGGTTGCCGTGCCGTCGCTGTTGGCGATGTTGTTGGCGCCGCCGGTGAAGGCGCCGGTGCCGCTGGCATAGCTCGGATCGCCGATGGAGACCGCGCCGTTGCCGTAAGCCGTGTTGCCCGAACCGATGGAGACGGCCTTGCCGCCGGTTGCCACCGCATTGGTGCCCATGGCGACCGCTTCGGCCGAATCCGCCTTGGCGTTGTTGCCCACGGCGATGGCGCTCGTGGCGCTGGCGGTGGAGAGGGCGCCCAGCGCAACCGCATTCTGGGCGCCGGCATTCGCTCCTACGCCGAAAGCGGATGCTTGAACGCCGGTTGCAAACGCGTTCTGGCCGATCGCCGTGCTGGACGTGGCGGTGGCGTTTGCGTTGGCGCCGACTGCGGTGCTGTATTGGCCCGAGGCCTTGGATATGTACCCCATCGCCGTTGCGTCAAGCGCCGACGCGACGGCCTCACGTCCTACGGCAGCGGAATCGGCGCCGCTGGCGACAGATCCCCAGCCTGCGGCTGTCGCATAGTTGTTGCTGGCCGTGGAACTGGTGCCGAGGGCTGTGGAATTGCCTCCCGAAGCAACGGACAAGGTGCCCAAGGCATTGGCGCCTGCCCCGGTGGCACTGGCCTGGACGCCGAGGGCAACGGAATTGACACCGCTCGAGATCGTACCTTGGCCAAGTGCCATCGCTCCGCCTGTACCGGAGGCTGCCGCATTCAGGCCGATTGCGACGCCGTATTGGGTCGACGCACTGGCGTTGCTTCCCATCGCAACGGCATCGGCGGAAGATGCTTTCGCGGCGGTGCCGAGCGCGACGGCAGAAGCGCCGGAAGAGACCGAATTCGTGCCGATCGCGATGCTGTTGGGCAGTGCGGTGTTGGCCTGAACACCCGCCAGTGCGCCGACGCCGAATGCGATGGACTGGTTGCCCCAGGCACTGGCGGTGTTGCCCATCGCCGTTGCGCTCGTTCCGGTCGCTTTGGTCAGGACGCCTATGGCAACGGTGTTTTGCTGATTTGCCGTGACATCCGTACCAAGGGCGATGGCGCCCTGCGAGAGCGCGCCTGATCCCGCGAGGGTGCGCCCGCCAATGTTGATGGAGTTGATGCTGGTCGCGGTCGCCTGGAATCCAATGGCGACGGCATTCTGGTTGCTTGCGACGGCGCTGTTACCTTGGGCAATCGAATCCACGCCGGATGCCGTTGCCCCGAACCCGAGCGCGGTGGCGCGCAATCCGGTCGCCCGGGTAACAGGGCCGATCGCGGTCGAGTTGACTCCGTCGGCACGCGCATTATTGCCAAAAGCGGCCGCGCTTGTGGTTGCAACCGAATTGACGCCAATAGCGCTTGCTGCGTCCCCGTTGGCCTTGGCGTTCCCGCCCACGGCGAGGGCATTGACGCCGGTTGCGCCTGCGAAGACACCTATGCCTATGGAATTGAGGCCATTGACACCCATCGCATAGCCGATGGCGATCGTGCCGTCGCCCGTTGCACTGTTGGAACTGCCCAAAGCCACGCTGTTATTGCCATTCGTCGCGGCGCCGTTACCGATGGCGACGGCGTTGCCGCCGGTCGCCGAACCGCCGCCAGCCTGATATTGTGCCTGGGCCGGTGTGGCGAGGCCGAGCGCGGCGATCGCGGCCAGGCCGCCGAGCACGCTGGCCGGGCTCACGCCACAGGCCAGAGCCGAACGCACGCTGGTGCCGCTTCTCAATGTTCCCAGACCCATATTCTTGCGACCGAATCCAAGAACCCGGTGAGCCATGCGCAGCACCGCCATCAGGCGGCGCCGCACCGAGCGGCTGTCGGCCGCGCCCGCGATCCAGTTTCCGACAAAGCTTGAAGAAAGTTCGATCCTTCTCCGCCCCTCGACGCGTTTGGTCATGCTAGTTTTTCCTTGCAATTGCCGAGGCGCTCTGATGTGCCGCACCATTCGCCTCGGTGGCCAAAAAATCTTCGAAATTGCGCGTCTTCTCCCGCAACGAGAGACCGACCTTCGCGCCTTGTTTTTCAATCAGCTGATAGGCGCTCGCGACCCATGGCTGCGTCGGCTCTGGAACCGTATGCAGTGCAGCCTCCGTCCGTTCCGGCGGCAGGCTTACCGCCACCAGCGCGCGGCAGAGATCGTAATGAAATCCCGGATCGCCTTCACCACAAGCCGGAGAGGTCAGTCCAAGCACGAAACAGGCCAGGAGATGGTCGAGTTCCGCAGCGCTGATCCGGCTGGCGTATTGGCGTTGCAGTGCAGCCCAGGCCGCTTCGGCCTTAGGCGCGAAGACCTCGATTTCCGCGAATTGAATGTCCATGGGACAATCCGACATGCTGTATCATCTGGTTGCTCCCCCGCCCCAAATGACTTCAATCGCGACCATGAGCACATTCGCGGTGCAGGTATTTTGGAATAATCCGGAATCTTTGTAGGAAAATCCGGTATTTGGTCCCTGCGCGACAACTGTGACTGCTCTGCCACACAACCTTCGACTATACTGAAGATCAATCGAGGTATCGCCGCGGACAATCATGCGCGCCGCAACAGTCGTTAACGTTGCAGCTTCACCTGCCTGGGGGTTCTGTTCCGGTATCTGGACATGGTAACCGTCAGGTGGCTCTGGTCCGAGAATCCACTGAGATGAGCGACTTCCGCAATGGACAGGTCGCTCTCGATGAGAAGTTTTTCGGCGAAATCGAGACGCAGCCGCAGCAGGTATTTGTGCGGCGGCTCGCCAAAGGTCTTGGTGAATGCCAGGATGAAATGGCTCGGCGAAAGGCCACAGAGTGCGGCCAGCTCGGCCACCGCGATTTTGCTGGAAAAATTTACCTCCAGGAATTCGCGCACCCGCCGGGCGCTGCGGTTCGACAGACCGCCCTTTGGGGCTTGTGGCAACTTTCGCGCTCCTGCGTAGTTCCGAAGCAAATGGACGCCGAACATGGTGACCAACGAATCGATATAGAACTCGTTTGGAGTTTCCCGATCCGTCAGTTCCGCCTTCAGCAACTGCGCGAGTTGCAGCGCTTGGAAGTCGACGGTCCCGTACGGCGGCGGCTGAAGCTCGGCATGGCCGGTGTCGAATTCACGCGTTGCCAGCTCGAAGAGACTCTCGGGGGTGAGCGCCACGATTACGCTTTCCGTGGTGGATGACCGGGTCACCTTGCCGCCGAGGTCGGCTGGGACGATCATGATCATGCCGACGTCGCCGTCGTATTCGTGGACTTTGTCGCTGCCCAGCGATGCCGCAATCCCTGGTGAGGGTGTAAGCAGAACCGAAGCGAAATGTTCCGCCGCTTTGAATGTGTGTGATCCCGGCCCATGAACGACATGAGCCGCGCCGCCTCGAAACGTGACCAGGTAGCGCCCCGCGCTTTCCGGAATTCCGTCGAAGATGCGACGATCCGCGCGCCGCCGCTCAGTCCCGGCGCTTTCCTGGACGTTGCCTCTATGTTGCATCTTCGTCTCTGCCACTGCTGCGCCGATCAATCCAATCCTGTGCTGTATCGAGGCGCCCAGAATTCACGTTTGCTCCTGGGCGTTCCTTCGAATCCTACAGATGCTGCTCTATATTGCAAAGAAGAATTTGAGCTCAAATGAAAATTTTACCAGGATTTTGACTATAAATTTACAGGTTTGAATTTTTAGCCAAGGCTACCTGACTATTTTCCGATCTTATCTTACCATTTTGCCTAGTTATTGTGCATAGTGTGCCGTCGCAATCCAGCGTTGTATTCCGAATATAGATCGCGCGGCCATTGACAGAGCTGGTCGACTATCTGTCATTGCCACGGACGATCCAGCAGCAGTTATCGCCCGAACCATGGCTTCTTTCCCTTGTGCTTCTTCATGGCGGTGGCCAAATGGCCTTGATCCGAAAATCCCGCGAGGTAGGCGACTTCGGCGATGGCTTCCCTCCAGGAGCGATCCAGGGCTGCGGACAGAGCATATCCCGCTCCCCCGCATGGTTGCTCTTCTGGGATTGGCATTTTCGGGGATTGTGTCGAGGGCGTGCCGATCGACCCGATCGGCGCCTGCGCTGCGTTCCTGAACCTCGCCCGCATTTTTCATTCAGCCTTGCCTCAGCCGCTTTGCCAGCCCATCGAAATTCCGTGCCGTGCAAACAGCCGACCCGGAAATCCGGACGGTAAGTTGTATCCGCCATAGTCCTGCCCAAAGGCAGCGTAGCGCATCCCGCGGATAGAAAAAACATTGTAAGTGAAGAAAAAAGTTCGCGCGAGAAAAACATGACCTGGCTTGGCCGGCGCTACGGAATTATCCGGCTCACGCAGGCCTGCTAAAGATCGCCTCGGCGTTTCTCGTACAGATCCCAGGACAGCTCGACCATGGCCAGAAGAACGTCTTCCTGGCTCCACCCGGCGGCAACCGCCGCCTCGACAATTCCGCGGACGAGCGGCAGCAATTGGCGCTCGCATTCGGCCGACAGGTTGGCCTCGGCGCCGTCGGCAGGCGGACTATCGAAATCAAATCCCACCATCGGCGTTCCCCCGCCATCAATGATCTAATGAAATGTATGTCTCTGCAATCATACTCCCGTCTAATATACATCAATCGGTAACGAAACACAGCAGCGTCGAGATTGACAGGGCATGGCCGCCCCGATTGCAGCGGCTCCATGGTTCGTCTGGACGTCTTTTTTGGCCTCCTGTTGCCGGCATTGCATATCTTGGATGCGAACCCCAGGCATTCGCGTGAAGCTATCGGGATCCTGACGGGGGTTTGCCGCATGGAGCGGCGAACCTGCCGCTTCATGACATCGATGAAGTCGATCAGGTCACCGGGCCGAGCAGGACCGAGCCATCCGGCACCCCACCATCGATCGGGATGGCTCTGCGGTTTGCGCTCGCCGCCATCGGCTGGCCGATGTCGGACGTCACGATGACCGGGCTCTTCGACGGCACGCGGTCGTAGAGGTCGATGATGTCCTGATTTATCAGGCGCACGCAGCCTGACGAGACGGATTTGCCGATCGAGTTCCATTCCGGCGAGCCATGCAGGCGGTAGAGCGTGTCGACGTTGTCGTGGAACAGGTAGAGCGCGCGGGCGCCGAGCGGGTTCTTGAGGCCGCCGGGCATGCCGCCGTTCTTGGCGCTGTATTCTTCCAGTTCAGGCTGGCGGGCGACCATCTCATCGGGCGGCGTCCATTTCGGCCATTTCTGCTTCCACTGGACGACGGCGTCTCCCGACCATTCGAAGCCGGCGCGACCGAGGCCGACGCCGTAACGGATCGCTTGGCCGCCTTCGCGCACCAGATAGAGGAAATGGTTGGTCGTATCGACGATGATGGTGCCTGGCCGCTGGCCGGTCGGATCGGGAACAATCTGGCGTAGGAACTGCGGGTCCATCTTCTTGATCGGGATGGCCGGGAGCTCGAACCCGCTGTCGGAAATCGGGCCGTACATCGTCGCATAGTCGCCGAGCGGCGGCTCGTCATAGGTCGGCGGTGGCGGTTCGACCGGCGCCGGTGCCGGTCCGGTGGTGGTGCAGGCGGAGACCGCAATCGAGGCGGCACCAAGGGCTGCGGCATTCAGAAAGCCGCGACGGCTCAGGCGATAGGGGTCGATTTCGGTCTTCAACATGGTTGCCTTTTTTAAGTCTCGAATCGCAAGAAAGCGTGAATGCCCTCAAGCGGCGCAGTGGTCGGCCTCTCCCAATGCCTGACGCGATAGGCGGTTCCGATTCTGGCCTGAGGGTGGACAAACAAAGGCGAAGCTGTGACCGCTCTGCCACTGTTGCTCGAAGGCAACAGAGTGATCAGCCGCCGGTCAGCAGGCCGTCAAGCGACGGCAGGATCAGCGCTGGCGGGAAATCCCGGTATTCCTCGGGCTGGTTGGCGCGGTTGATCCACACGGTGCGAAAGCCGAATTTGGTGGCGCCGGCGATGTCCCAGCGGTTGGACGACTGGAACGAGACGGCGCCCGGATAGAGTCGCCAGCCCGTCGCCACCATGTCGTAGGTCGACGGGTCGGTCTTGAAGCGCCTGACGGCGTCAACCGAAAAGATATCGTCCAGCACCTGGTCGAGGGCGGCCGACTTGACCGCCGCTTCCAGCATCTCGGGCGAGCCGTTGGACAGGATTGCGAGCTTGGCGCCGGATGCTTTCAGCGCCTTGAGCACGGCCGGCACTTCCGGATAGCAGTCGAGCCGCCAATAGGCTTCGAGCAGCTTGGCCTTCAGTCCCTTGTCGGCGGAGGGAACCTTGAGCAGGGCGAAATCGAGCGCCTGTTCGGTGAGCTGCCAGAAATCGGCATAGCCGCCCATCAGCGTGCGCACCCAGGAATATTCCAGCTGCTTGGCGCGCCAGATTTCCGAAAGCAGCGGGCCGTCGGGGCCGATCTCGCCGTCATGACGGCGCACGGCTGCGTGCACGTCGAACAACGTGCCATAGGCGTCGAAAACGTAAGCCGCGTAATGCATGGCGACAGTTTTGAGGGCAGGCGGCGCAAGGTGCAAGCATCGATTACAGTCTTGATCGCTTTCTTGGGGCGCTCTGGCCTCAACAAATCCGCTCCATGCCGGTTGACGGCGCCGGTCAAAGCATCTTCCAATGCCTGGCAACAAACAGCTTTGAAGCGGAACCGAACAATGACACTGGCGACTGCGGCGCTATCGGCGACATGGACCTTCGTCGACGGCGACTGGTACGAAGGCAACGTCGCCATCCTTGGTCCGCGCAGCCACGCCATGTGGCTCGGCACCAGCGTCTTCGACGGCGCCCGCTGGTTCGAAGGCGTCGCCCCCGATCTCGAGCTGCATGCCGCTAGGGTGAACGCATCGGCGACCGCGCTCGGCCTCGCGCCGTCGATGAACGTCGACCAGATCGTCGGCCTGACCTGGGACGGGCTGAAGAAGTTCGACGGCAAGACAGCGGTCTACATCAGGCCGATGTACTGGGCCGAGCATGGCGGCTATATGGGCGTGCCGGCCGATCCGGCCTCGACCCGTTTCTGCCTCTGCCTTTACGAATCGCCGATGATCTCGCCGACCGGCTTTTCGATCACCGTGTCGCCGTTCCGGCGGCCGACCATCGAGACCATGCCGACCAATGCCAAGGCCGGCTGCCTCTATCCCAACAATGGCCGCGCCATTCTCGAAGCCAAGGGACGCGGCTTCGACAATGCGCTGGTGCTGGACATGCTGGGCAATGTCGCCGAGACCGGAACCTCGAACATCTTCCTGGTCAAGGACAGCCACGTGTTGACGCCGGCGCCCAACGGCACCTTCCTGTCCGGCATCACCCGCTCGCGCACCATGACGCTGCTTGGCGATTACGGCTTCAAGACCACGGAGAAGATGCTGTCGGTGCGCGACTTTCTCGAAGCCGACGAGATATTTTCGACCGGAAATCATTCCAAGGTCGTGCCGATCACCCGCATCGAGGACCGCGATCTGCAGCCCGGGCCGGTGGCCAAGAAAGCGCGCGACCTTTATTGGGAATGGGCGCATTCGACTTCCGCCGGTTGAGCCGCTAAAAGGCAATTGGCGCTTCATTCCGGAGTTGTTCCAGATCAATGCAGCCCTATCTTAATCCGGTATCCGCACCGGATTTTTCCATGAGGAGTATGACCGATGGCTTTTGAATTGCCCGCCTTGCCCTACGACTACGAGGCCTTGCAGCCTTACATGTCGAAGGAGACGCTGGAGTATCACCACGACAAGCACCACAAGGCTTATGTCGACAACGGCAACAAGCTGGCCGCCGAAGCGGGCCTTGGCGATCTGTCGGTCGAAGAGGTGGTCAAACAGTCGTTCGGCAAGAATGCCGGCCTCTTCAACAACGCAGCCCAGCACTACAACCACATCCATTTCTGGAAGTGGATGAAGAAGGGCGGCGGCGGCAACAAGCTTCCGGGCGCCCTGCAGAAGGCTTTCGACGCGGATCTCGGCGGGTACGACAAGTTCAAGGCCGACTTCATCGCCGCTGGCACCACGCAGTTCGGCTCGGGCTGGGCCTGGGTCTCGGTGAAGGACGGCAAGCTGGCAATATCCAAGACGCCGAACGGCGAGAACCCGCTCGTCCATGGCGCATCGCCGATCCTCGGCGTCGATGTCTGGGAACATTCCTATTACATCGACTACCGCAACGCGCGGCCGAAATATCTCGAGGCCTTCGTCGACAGCCTCATCAACTGGGACCATGTCCTTGAAATGTACGAAGAGGCGAAAGCCTGATCGACCCAGAGAAGCCCCGGTACTCCGGGGCTTTTCTTTCTCAGCTGAAGCAGCAGGCACACAAAATTCGGCAGAATCCGGCCGGCGGACAGGGAATAATCCCGGCCCGCCCTCCGTTAACGTTAGGTCGCGACCCCTCATCATCCTGGAGCCAATTGAATGAGAAAGCTTGTTATCGCCATCTCTATGCTCAGCCTCGCCGCCTCGGCGGCTTTTGCCGACCCGATCCTCGACCGACAGGGACTGATGAAGGAACGAGGCAAGATCGTCGGCGGCCTGTCAAAAATCGCAAAGGGCGAGGCAGACTTCGATGCCGCCGCCGTGCTGACGGCGCTGCAGGCGCTGCAGGTCAACGCGGAAAAGTTCGATGTCGACACGCTGTTCCCGGCCGGCAGCGACAGCGGTGATACCACCGCCTCGCCCAAAATCTGGAAAGACATGGCGGGCTTCAAATCGACCGAAGACAAGTACCTCGCCGACGTCAAGGCCGCAGTCGCCGCCGCACCCGCCGATGTCGATGCGCTGAAGGCGCAGATCGATACGCTCGGCAGTGATTGCGGCACCTGCCACAAGACCTATCGGGTGAAGAAGAGCTGATCCCGGTCAATGCCCTTGTGGAAAAAATTTGTCGGCGCCGCCCTTGTCCTGGGTGTCGTCGGTGCCGGCGCCGGCTGGCTGTTGTCGGCGCCGGTCAAGCTCGACACTGACACCCTGGCGCAGCTCGGCCCCGGCGACGCCGCCAGGGGCAAGCGCATTTTCAATGCCGGCGGCTGCACCTCCTGTCACGCCAAGCCAGGCTCGCAGGGTGACGCCCGTTTGCAACTGGTCGGCGGCCTCGAGCTCAAGACGCCGTTCGGCACCTTCGTGCCGCCCAACATCTCGCAGGATCCCAAGGACGGCATCGGCGCCTGGACGGTCGAGGACCTTGCCAACGCCATGCTGAAGGGCGTGTCGCCGTCGGGCGAGCATTTCTATCCGGCCTTCCCCTACGCATCCTACGCCCGCATGAAGCCGGCTGATATTGCCGATCTCTATGCGTTCCTGAAGACGCTGCCGGCGGTCGCCGGCAAGGCGCCGGACAATTCCCTGAGTTTCCCCTTCAACATGCGCCGCGGCCTCGGCCTGTGGAAGCGGCTCTATCTCAGCAAGGAGCCGGTGATTGCCTTTGCCGATGGCACGCCTGATCCGGTACTCGCCGGCCGCTATCTGGTCGAGGGGCCTGGCCATTGCGGCGAATGCCACACGCCGCGCGACTTCACCGGCGCCACTAGGAAGAGCCAGTGGCTGGCTGGCGCGTCGGCAGCCGAAGGCAGCGGCGTCGTGCCGAACATCACATCGGGCGAGGGCGGGCTCGGTGACTGGTCGGAAGCCGACATCGCCAACTATCTCGAAACCGGTTTTACCCCCGATTTCGACTCGGTAGGCGGCGCCATGGTCGACGTGCAGCGCAACATGGCCGAACTGCCGCCGGGAGATCGCGCGGCAATAGCCGCCTATCTCAAGGCGGTGCCGCCGCATCCCAACGGCTACCCGGTGCGCAGCAAGCCGGCCAAGTGATCCCGGCTACAGGTGGCGATCTACAGGTGGCGATCGCCGAGGAAGTCGAAGCCCGTCTCGAAGAAATGGCTGTAATTGCAGGTCAGTTCCTCGCCGGGTGCGATGTCGCGCAAGGCATAGGTTTCCTCGGGCGAGGAGACATCGCAATTCGGTTCGTCGTCATGGTTCATGTAGCGGGCGTCGTCGGCTTCGAAGACGATGTAGTTCGGATCCCGGCGGTCTGGATAGGAATAACGGTCGAGATAGTTCTTCACCGGGCCGCTCTCGCCTTCATAGGTCTCGACGTCGATGATCCGGTCGAATCTGGGGTCGAGCTTCCAGACCAGCGTGCCCTTGGCAATGTGGTTCCTGGCGAAAACCCCGATGCCCTGGATCGGTGATTTCTCGAGATAGGTGTCGACGAGCAACATAGTGGCCCCTTTGCGTATGTCATGGTCTGGAAGGTGGCGCGCATGGGTAGCGCGCAGCCATTGCAAATGCGAGTGAAAATGAGCAGCCCGGAATTCAAAAAGTGACGACCGGCGCGCCTCGACGGGCGCGCTTTTCGCTTCGACATCAGCGCTGCTGCAAGGCCAGACGAACGCCTAACGCGCAGTAGATGCCGCCAACCACCTTGCCTTGCCATTTCACCACCGACGGATTGCGGCGCAGGAACGTGCCGAGCCGGCCCGCACTCACGGCAAAGACGACTGTGCTGAAAAGGCCGAGCAGAACAAAGATTATGCCCAGCGTCATCATCTGGAGCATCA
This sequence comes from Mesorhizobium sp. M0037, assembly GCF_040323635.1. NCBI lineage: Bacteria > Pseudomonadati > Pseudomonadota > Alphaproteobacteria > Hyphomicrobiales > Phyllobacteriaceae > Mesorhizobium > Mesorhizobium sp. M0037. The sequence goes on from NZ_JAMYVB010000003.1 coordinate 41,395, forward strand.
CCGATCCGTTTTCAGGCCGCACGAACTGGGGCAGGAAGGCGAGGAAGAAAAGCGCCGTCTTTGGATTAAGCACTTCGGTCAGGACAGCTTGACGAAACGCCTTGCTGGCGGAGATCGCGAGTGCGCCGGCAGTAGGGTCGGCCGGTATTCTCTCGATGATTGCGCGGATGCCGAGGTAAACGAGATACGCCGCGCCGATGTATTTTACGACGCTGAACAGCGTTGCCGAAGTGGCGATGATCGCCGAAATGCCGACCATCGCCATGATGGTATGGAACACATCGCCAGCCGCGACGCCCGCGCCCGTCGCGACGCCAACCCTGGTTCCGGAACTCGTCGCTCGCGCGACCGTCAAAAGCGTGGCTGGGCCTGGAATAAACACAAAGCCAAGCACAACCGCTATGTAAGCCGTCAAGGTGGATAGATCGATCATTGCGACGCCTCCGTTGCATTCTCAGCCTTGCCCGTAACCTCGGGTTCGGGCTTGGCCGTAACCTTGAGCGCGAAGGAGTAGGTATAGGCGATCTCCTCCAGCCTTGAAAAGCGGCCGGAGGCGCCGGCATGGCCGGAATCCATGTTGATCTTGAACAGCACCGGATTGTCGCCGCTCTTGCGCTCGCGCAGCCGCGCCACCCATTTGGCCGGCTCCCAATAGGTGACGCGCGGATCGGTGAGGCCGGCCAGCGCCAGTATCGGCGGGTAGTCGTGATCGGCGACATTGTCATAGGGTGAGTAGGCGGCGATCGTTTGGTAATCTTCCGCCGACGCGATCGGGTTGCCCCATTCCGGCCACTCCGGCGGCGTCAGCGGCAAGCTTGCGTCGAGCATCGTGGTCAGCACGTCGACAAAGGGGACCTCGGCAACGATGGCGCCGAAATTTTGCGGCGCCATGTTGGCGATCGCACCCATCAGCATGCCGCCGGCCGAGCCGCCTTGCGCGACGATGCGGTCGTGTTGGGTGTAACGCTCGGCGACGAGATGCTGCGCGACGGCGATGAAATCGGTGAACGTGTTCATCTTGTGCGCCCGCTTGCCGTCGTCATACCAGCCATAGCCCTTGTCCTTGCCGCCGCGGACATGGGCGATGGCAAAGACAAAGCCACGGTCGACCAGCGAGAACCAGTTGGTGTTGAACGCCGACGGGATGGCAATGCCGTAAGAGCCGTAGCCGTAAAGCAGGCACGGTGCGGAGCCATCGAGCGGCGTGTCGCGGTGATGCAGCAGCGAGACCGGCACCAGTTCGCCATCGGCGGCCGGCGCCATCAGCCGGCGCGTGACATAATGATCCGGACTGTGACCGGACGGCACTTCCTGGGTCTTCAGCAGCACACGCTCGCGGCTGCGCATATTGTAGTCGAAGACCTGCGCCGGGGTCGTCATCGACGAATAGGTGAAGCGCATGATCTCGGTGTCGTATTCATAGGACCCCGACAGGCCGAGCGAGAACGCCTCTTCGTCGAACGAGATCAGATGCTCCTCGCCGCTGCGGCGATCGCGCACGACGATGCGCGGCAGCCCTTCCTTGCGTTCGAGCCTGACCATATGATCCCTGAAGCCGACCACCGACAGGATCAGCCGGCCTTGCTCGTGCGCCACCAGCTCGTCCCAGTTGGCGCGAACCGGGTCATCAGCCGGCGCCGTCATGATCTTGAAGTCCTTGGCGCCGTCGGCATTGGTGAGGATGAAGAAGATGTCGCCGCCTTCTTCCAGATCATATTGCAGGCCGGTCTCGCGCTTTGCCACCAGCTTTGGCTCGGCGAAAGGCTCATCGGCGCGCATCAGGTGATATTCCGAGGTTTCGTGATCGTTGATCCCGATCATGATCCATTCGTTGGAGCGCGTGCCGCCGACATCCATGAAGAAGCCGGGATCGGTTTCCTCATAGATCAGCCGGTCATTAAGGGGGCTGCCGCCGAGCGCGTGGAACAGCACCTTGGACGGACGATGATTGTCGTCGAGCCTTGTGTAGAAGAAACCGTCATCGGCGGCATTCCAGACGCCGCCACCACTGGTGGCCTCGATCTGGTCGCTCAGTTCCTTGCCGCTGGTGAGATCGCGCACGCGAAGTGTGAAGAATTCAGAGCCCTTGTCGTCGAACGCCCACAACAGCTTGCGGTGATCGGCCGCATGGTCGACGCCGCCGAGGCGGAAATAGGGCTTGCCCTCGGCTTCCGCGTCGCCATCGAGCAGGATCTGCTCATCGCCGCCATCGCGCGGCATGCGGAAATAGCGGGGCTGTTCGCCGCCAAACTTGAAGGATGAGCCGTAAGCATAGGGGCCATCCTTCATCGGCACCGTCGAATCATCTTCCTTGATGCGCCCCTTCATCTCGCCGAACAGCTGCTTCCGAAGCTCTAGCGTATCGGCCATAAGCACTGCTTGATAGGCGTTTTCGGCTTCGAGATGGGCGCGGATGCGGCCCTCAAGCAGGGAAGGGTCCCTGAACATCGCCTGCCAGTTCTCGGCCCTCAGCCAGGCATAGTCATCTGTGCGGGTAATGCCGTGATGCGTGTCGAAGACGGGGTGTTTCTCGGGGCTCGGCGGGCTGGCGGTCGGAAAAGCTGAGGTCTTGGTCATTGCGTCTCACTGAAGAAATTACTTGAATGGCAAATGAACACGCCGATCAGCGCGGGTTCAAGGGCCGGGATGTATTGGTTGCGGCGGGCTCGGGAGATGAGCCAAAAGGAGAGGATGATGAATTTCCATATCAACACCGCTGCGGCTCTCGCCGTCGTCGCTTCGACCGTTCTGGCTTTCACCGGCCAGTCTCATGCAACCGCGTTCGCCGCTTGGCAAGTGGCTGGCGTGCCGTTCGGCGACACGCTCAACGTTCGCAAATATCCGTCCGGCACCTCGCAGAAGCAGGCCGCCTATCCCAACGGGACGATCCTGCAGATGACCGGCAAGTGCACCGGCGGCTTGAATCTTCTGGAGATCGCCGGCCAGCCGCACTGGAAACAGAAACAGGCAATTCGCTATCAATGGTGTCAAGTTTGGCACGACCCGGCGCAAAATGGTGGTTTTGTTAGTGGCTGGGTCTATGGAAAATATCTCACGCCGTATTGAATCCGGTCAGACCGAATATCTTCTTCGGCGTGTTTCGCCAACGCTTTGCAACTTGCGGTTTGGTACGAATCCGACAATCAGCTGCCCAAACCTTGAAGCATAGACGAAGCATCGCTGCCCATTTTATGAGTCCCTGCTGATTTAGCGATGGCGTGACCTTACGTCATGCTAGTCCTGGTCCGACCAGAAAATATCGCGAAGTTACAGAGTGCACGAAAGATTGAAGCTGAAGAGCGACTATTCGATGAATATCGTTGAATATAGCGCAAGATGCGAATTGACTTACTTTGTCTGTGGGCTCATTAAGATGCCCGGACGCGAATCCATGAAGCTCTTCCCGCGTGAAATTCGCGCCATGCCCGATCTTCCAAAAAGGGCGCAAACAGAAACATCCTTCGTTGGGGCCTAAACCATGGATATCGTCGAAACACCTTCCAGAAATAGCGATGCGCTGATCGAGCTGACCGCCGATGTGGTGGCAGCCTATGTCAGCAACAATCCCGTGCCGGTCGGCGAATTGCCGAACCTTATCGCTGATGTCCATGCCGCTCTCGGGCGCGTGGGCGGAGCAAGCGAACAGCCTCCGGCCGACAAGCAGAAGCCTGCGGTAAACCCGAAGCGCTCTGTTCATGACGATTACATCGTCTGCCTTGAAGATGGCAAGAAGTTCAAGTCGCTGAAGCGCCACCTGATGACCCATTACGGTCTGACGCCCGATGAATACCGCGAGAAGTGGAATCTCGACGCCAGCTATCCGATGGTTGCCCCCAACTATGCCGCTGCCCGTTCGCAGCTGGCCAAGAAGATGGGCCTCGGCCGCAAGCGCAAGGGGCGGTAACACCGGCTCCAATGGACAAGATCAACGGCGCCCCTTACGGCGCCGTTTTGTTTCTAGAACAATTCCAGGAAAACTGCCCAGCGCTTTCTCTTGGGAATTGCGTCGAAAGAAGAGAAGATAGAGCAATCAAGCAGTCTGCTTGAGAGCCATCTCGGCGTCGCGCTTGATGCGCTTGACCATTGAGCGCAGGCCATTGGCCCGCTGTGGCGACAGATGTTCGTCGAGGCCAAGCGACCTCAGCGTCGCCTCGGCGTCCGTTTTAAGGATCTGGCTGGCAGTCCGTCCCGAAAACAGCGCCAGCATGATGGCGACCAGACCGCGTACGATATGAGCGTCTGAATCGCCTGTGAAGGTGATGACCGGATCGGCGCCCGGCGCTCGGCTCGTGGTCAGCCAGACCTGGCTGACGCAGCCCGGCACCTTGTTGGCGGCGTTGCGTTCGGCGTCGGGAAATGGCGGCAGCGCTTCGCCGAGCTCGATCACATAGCGATAGCGGTCTTCCCACTCGTCGAGCAGGGAGAAGTCGTCGCGGATCGTCTGGATCGTCGTGGCCATTGCTCGGGATATAGTCATCCGCGGCTGCGGCGTCACGGAAAAAGAAGAAAAGCACCGCAGGCATCGAGAGGTCCGACCGGCCTGCGGTGTCGCTGTAGATACCAGCTGAAACGGTGTTTAGTTCTTCGCCACCAGCTTGGCAGGTATGTTGACTGTCGCCGGCAGCACGATGTCCTCGGCGACGCTGCCGGTGGCCAGCGATGTATCGGGCGAGGTCTCGGCGCTCTTGTCGTCCAGCATGGCGGCGGCGATCTTGGCGGTTTCCTTGGCCCGGGCGCTGATCGTATGCATCGCCGACTTGCCGGTTTCGCAGACGTCCGGCTTGCGCTCGCAAATGCCGGCGATGTCGCCGACCGCTTCGCGCGCCGCAAAAAGCGCCTGGAACGGCCCGACGCTCTCGCGGCCATCCTCGTCGGGGCCGACGGTCAGCGGCAGCGCCAGCAACACCAGCGAAAACCAGAACGCCATTCTTATCAAAAAGCCCATCGATCTGCCCTCTCGTCCAATGACCGGATCATGCGTCCATGCGCAATGACCTCTTTATATCAGCGACAATGGCACATGAGGCGCAAAGGACGGCTTTCCTGCTCAGCGAAAATTTTCCTCAAATTTTAGGCAAATTCGAAGCGAGGCGTTTTGCAGTGCATTAGCCTCAAATGCCGGCGATTTTCTTAACCTTGCAGTAACCATCTAAGCGATTGTTGCGCATGGATATCTTCAGAAGAGCAGGCATGCCGGCTCAGGGTTTCGCAGCCACGGGCACGCCCTTTGCACATAACGCTCCGTTTACTATGGCCACAAATGGCGGTGCATTCCGGTGCCGGCGCTCCAATTTTTGCCGCAGCGCGCTCGTTGTTCGGGTCAGCCTTATTCATTCCTTAAACGCTGGATGCGAGTTTCAAACAAGCAAAAGCGACCTGCAAAGCAGGGGCAGTCACGACCGGGTGCGAGTGCGTTGAGTTTGACAACTGCCAGATATATTGAACTGCCTGGCGCGCTGGCGGCTGGTTGCGAACGCATGGTCCATCCGGCCATCATCGGCCAGGGCGATCGCCTGCGCCAGCGCCGGTTCATCGGCATCATGCTTGCCGCTCCGTTCTTCGCCGCCGGTGCGGCGGTGACACTGGTCACCTCGGGCATGGGCGCCGCCGTCACCGTCGCAGCCATTTTCGCCGCCTTCGGTCTTTGCTGGTTCGCCGCCTTGCTGGTGGCGGCGTCAGGCAAGATGACGCTGGCAGCCCAGGTTGCCCTTGCCGCCGGCGGTCTTGCCCTTGCCGGCGCCGTCGCGGCAGCAGGCGGCCTGGCGTCGCCGGTTGCGCTGCTGTCTCTGGCACTGCCATTCGAGGCCTGGTGGATCGGCGGTTCAAAGCGCGCGGCACTTTGGGGCGGCCTCTCGGCCTTGGCCGCAATGCTGCTGCAGCCCTTTGTCGCCTCTGTCGTCCCGCTCGGCGGGGCGCAAGTCGCGGCGTGGCACTGGCTGCTGCCGCTCGCCTGGGGCCTGACGCTGGTTCCCCGGCTCGCAGCCCTAGGCGATGCCGCACGCGCGCAGCCCGCGCTGCTTCCAAACGACCGCATTGAAGACATGATCGACGCCGTTGTCCTGCATGTCGCCCGGCATGGCGAGGTCCTGGATGCCTCGGCCAAGGCGCGCACCATCCTGAAGCTGCCGCCGGAACTGCTTTTCGGCGCCGGGCTGTTCGACCGCATCCACCTGTCCGATCGCGTCGCTTATCTCAGCGCGCTTGCCGACATGCGCGATGGCGCCCTGGCGCGCCGGCTCGATCTTCGGGTAAGGCTGCCGCAGGACGGCAGCGCCTCGACGGCCGACAATTACCGGCCATTCCAGCTCGAACTGGTGCGGGCCGGAGGGCAGCAGGAGACCTTCACCCTGCTGCTGCGCGAGAACGACGAGACTGCCCGATTGCGCGACGAGCTTGCTGCCGCCAATGAGGCCGCAGCGTCGGCCGAGGTGGCGAAGGGCCGCTTCCTGGCGGTCGTCAGCCACGAGCTTCGGACGCCGCTCAACGCCATCATCGGTTTTTCCGACATGCTGCTGCATGAGATGTTCGGCGGCTTCAAGGACCCGCGCCAGAAGGAGTATGTCGGCCTGGTGAAAGAGTCGGGCCAGCATCTGCTTGCCGTCGTCACCTCAATCCTTGATGTCTCGAGGATCGAGGCCGGCGCCTACGCGACCGAGCCCGAACCGTTCCGCTTCATCGAAGCGGTCGAGATGTGCCAGTCGATGATGCAGCTGCAGGCGAATGCCAAGAACATCGGTCTCCAGGCGCAGATTGCGCCGGACGCCGGGGAGATCAATGCCGACCGTCGTGCCGTGCAGCAGATCCTGATCAACCTCGTCTCCAACGCTGTCAAGTTCACGCCCGATGGCGGCAATGTCGTCGTCGGCGCCAAGCGGATCGGCTCGCGGCTGCATTTCTGGGTCAGGGACACCGGCATCGGCATCGCCGAGGAAGATTTTGTCAATCTCGGCAAGCCGTTCATGCAGATCCAGAACGACTATACGCGCCGCTTCGAGGGCACCGGGCTCGGCCTGTCGCTGGTCAAGGGCCTGGTGGCGCTGCACGACGGCACGATGTCGATCGAAAGCATGCCGGGCGAGGGGACGACGGTCACGATCAGCCTGCCGGTGAACGGGCCGAAGAGGAGCGCGACCGAGAGGAACGGCGTGCTGCCGATGCCCGCGACCAGGACGAAAGGCGACGCGAAAGGGGACAGGAATGGCTCGCTCCGCAAAACAGCCTAAGTCGGTCAAGCGCCGCAGCGGCGCGTTCGAGGCCGGCGCGATTGCGCTGGGCGGCGCGATCTCGCGCAATCCGGTCCTGGTCGGCGGCTCGACCGCCTTCCTGGTGACGCTGTTCTACGTTTCCGCCAACGCGCTGTGGTACCAGCCGTTTCCGCATGCCGGCGCCTTCTTCGCCACCCGCAGCATCGAGGGTTTTCCGCACCCCGGCGCGGACGAACCCGAAACCACCATCAACATCCTGCGGCCCGGCCCGGCTCCGGTCAAAAGCGATCCGACCGTCGAGCAGGTCCAGGGCATCCTGAAGGATCTCGATTTCTACACGGGAACGGTCGACGGCATTTCCGGGCCGAATACCCAAAAGGCGATCCAGGCATACCAGCAGAAAGTTGGCCTGCCGGCCTCCGGTGAGATCGACGCCGTCCTGCTCGACCAGCTCGGCGCCAAGCAGACAACAGCTGGCATCCCGCATCCTGTGCCGAGGCCCGTGGATATGGCCGCCGCTCGAGTTGCCGCGCCCGAGGCCGCGCCTGCGCCCATCCCGGTTTCCGCGCCGGTATCCGCCCAGGCGCCCGATGCCCGCATCGTCAAGATCCAGGCCGGCCTGAAGGCATTCGGCAATGACGACATGCAGCTCGACGGCGTCGTCGGCGCCCGCACCAAGGCGGCGATCAAGGAATTCCAGTCGCTGTTCGGCCTGCCGGAAACGGGCGAGCCCGACGAGGTCGTCTACGTCAAGATGCGCGAGATCGGCCTGACCAATTGAGTGGTCAAGACGACCGCTCGCGGATAGACGAAAATCCGGCTAAGACGCCGCGCATGTCCTCCGGAGCCTCGTCATGCGCGTAACCACCGAGTTTTGGGTGTCGGCCCTGCTGCGCCGTGTTTTCGGCGCCGGCGGCTTTGCGGCCGTCGTCAAGCGCGGCGCGACCGAGGCCGGCGCTGTCTTCGTGCTCTCCCGCGGCAGGCTGGGCGACGTCTCCCTGTTCGGCCCGGCGCCGCAGACGAGCTACGATTCGGACAAACCGGATGATCGCTTTTTCACGCTGCTCGGCGCCGGCGACGATGCCGCCGCGCTTGACGCCAGGCTTGAGCGGGAGAAAAAATTCGATCCCGACATCTGGGTGGTCGAGATCGAGGCCGGAACGGTTTCCGTCGAGGAGCTTCTCTCCGTCAAGACGCCTTGAGGCTGGCCCCTAGGCTGGCTTTGTCGACGTCCGGCGCTTGGTCGCCATTCGCGGCGACAGGGGTGTTGCCGCGCACCGCTCGCGACAATGTTTCGGCCTTCCAGCCGCGCACCTTGTCGAGCGCCGCCTCGTGGTGCAGCAGCCGGTAGCGGTCGAGGAAGATGCGGATCGCCTGCGGGTGCGGAAACTCCCGGGGGTAAACCGCGACCATGATCAGGAATGCCCTGTCCTCACTGAGGTCGAGCGCCCGCAGCGCGGCGAGCAGCGAGACATAGCTCGAATGCTCGGTCAGCGACCGCGCCGTCGAGAAGTCGATATCGAGCGCGTCGGCAAGCGCGGTCTGGAAGAAGGCGGCGTTGCCGGTCAGCGCCGTCTCGCGCAGCTTGCTGTAAGTTGCTGAGCCGGCGAAGGGATTGACCGATGTCGCCTCGCCCTCGGCGAGCATCATCGAGCGCAGGCGGCGCCTGGCGGTTTCGGCGGCGCTGCCGGGCAGTTTTGGTGCGCTGGGAGCGGCGGCAGCGGCTTCGGCGTCGGCGCCCGCCACGTCGGCGATCGGCTCGGGCTGCCGCACGCGCACCAGGGTCGGCTTTTCCAGCGCCTTGATCAACTGCGCGATGGTCGGGTTCAAATCCTTGCGGCGGGCAATGGCGCGCGCATGCGGCAGGCCGTGGCGGCCGATCAACGCGATCAGGTCGATGTCGCCCAGCGCCCGCGAACGGACGAGCAAGGGGGCGCAGACATCGACCGGCTCCTCGCAAAGCCGCCGCACCAGGGCGGCCGGCGCATATTCGCATTCGGACAGGGCGGCGGCGACATAGCGGCGCGATTCGACCGGCACGCTGTCGAACAGCGGCAGCGTCAGATCCTCGAGCTGGGCGATCTCGCGGCGCGACGGGCGGGTCAGCGAGCAGAACGCCGACACGGCGGCGCGAAACAGCCTTTCGGCTTTTCCCGATTCCGTCCGTATGGCGATTTGCCTGAAATCCGAAGCTGACACGGAAGATACGCCCGACACTCGACACAACCCGGGCCATGCTCAACCGCAACTGTGTCGGTTTCGCGCAAGGCCTGGAACAAACATCAAATTAGCCGCGATCCGTTAGCGCTCCGTTAACCCTCTGCCGGCCTTAATCGCATTTGGAGGCGTTGCGTTGTGCTCCGGGGCAACCGAGAGGAATACGCGAACCATGGGCATGGTACTGTCTTTCGTGCCGCGATCGGCACCAGTCAATCGAGCAGTTCAGGACACCGGTACGCCGGCGGCGGTGATCATTTTTCCCGGCGTCCGCTACGAGCATCCGCCATTGGCGGGCCAGGCGCGACCGGCGGACCAGCCGGGCACACCACGGACGCCTGTTCCGCACCACTGAATTTGCTGGTCGTCGGGGTGAGGTCAGTAGTCCTGCAGTTCGCAGGAGCTCTGGTCCAGGAACTGCGACACAACCGGCTTCCAGCTGTCGTCAGGCACGAAGGCGCGGATGACGAAGATGCCTTCCTCGATCGGCGCCTCGACGAAGATCGCCCCTTGCAGGTCTTCGGGAAGCTCCCTGCGCACGTCGATCATCTGTGCCGGCGTCAGCACCACGGTGTCCAGCTTGCTGCCGGTCGCCGTGCGGTCATTGAATGAATAGAAATTGTGGCCGTTGCGGTCATAGACCGACACCGACCAGAACGGCACGCTGCCCGGCGCCTTGATCCGCACCACGCCTTCGGCAAGGTCGAAGCGGCAGGCGGCGGCGTAAAACAGCGGATCCACCGACTTCACCACCGGCGCGCCGCCCGCCTCGGCATCCAGCCTGGTCATCTTGTAGAGGTCGGACGCCATCGCCAGCCGTGACCAGGCATCGCGCTCGGTAAATTCCGGCACCAGCAAAAGCACCACGATGTGAACGATGCCGGCGCCGAGCAGGCCGAGCAGGATGGCGTGCAGCAACCTACGCATTGCAGCCAGCCTTGACGATCCGGGGCAGCGACACGTCGGAAAGGCCGGTGCTTGAGGCAATCGGCGTGTCGTAGAAGGTGAGCACGAAATACATCCGGCCAAAACCTTCGGTCAGAAGCCAGTTGCCGGGGGCCGGACGGTTGCCGACGGCGATGATCACCGAATTGTCGGGCTGACGCAGCACCTGGTAGGATTGCAGCGCCGCCAGCCTCGGCTTGCCGGTGTCGACCACGCCGAGCGATTGATCCGCGGCATAGAGCGTCCAGAACCGGGCGGTCGGGAAACTGCCTTCGATCCTGTAGTCGCATTGCCGCTGAAGCTCATCGCCGGCCGCATCGCGTTCGGCGATGAAGGACAAGCCTTCCGCCTTGCCGAGCGCCAGCACGCCCTCGCGCGCCACGCGCGCCTTCGAATAGGGGTCGGCATCTTGCGTGCCGATCTCGGGAAAGGCGGTCCATTCGCCGATGCTGATCGCGCCGACGCCGCTCTGCGCCTGCAGCGCATACCAGACGCTGCCGCCGCCGAGGCCGATGGCTATGGCAAGCGAAAGCAGCGTGAAAAAGGCGGTCTTGAGCATGAAGAACCGGGACGAGTGAATTATCGTTCGGGGATATAGCGGGGCAGGCCGCAGAGCAAGCAGCGCTGTGGAATCAAAGCGCCGACAGGGTCTCCGGTGTCTGCGGCGAGCCGAGCACGGGCGCGGCCTGGAACACCTTGGTCATCTCGCGCAGCGTCTGTGTCGTGCGGCTGGACAACACCGCCGGGCGCTCGGCCGCGGCATCGGCGGCTGCCTGATCGGCGTTTTTCTTCTCCGCTTCCTCGGCTTTGGCCGCGATCTCTTCGTCGACGAAGGGCTTGTCGAGGCCGGGGATCGGCTTCAGGTCGATATTCTGGTGCGCGTAGACCATCAGCCGCTGCCACACCATCGCCGGCAGCGTGCCTCCGGTCATGTTGCGGGTCGGGGTGAAGTCGTCATTGCCGAGCCAGACGGCAGCGGTGTAATTGCCGGTGAAGCCGACGAACCAGGCGTCGCGGTAGGATTGCGTCGTCCCCGTCTTGCCGGCGACGACGATGTTGGGCAGCTGCGCGCGCCGCGCCGTGCCGATCGCCGGCACCGCAGCCAGCATGGTGTTCATGTATTTCAAAGCCTGTTCCGACAAAACCCGATGCGGCGCCGGCGCATCCTTGGCAAAGTCGTAGACGACGTCGCCGGTGCGGGTGACGAGTTGCGTGATGCCGTGCCGCGAGCCGGCGAAGCCGTTCTGCGCGAACACACTGTAGCCCGTCGCCTGGTCCATGACCGTCATGCCCGATGTGCCGAGCACCATGGTCTTGTGCGACTCCAGCGGCGATTCCACGCCGAATGATTCGGCCATCGCCTTGATCGGGCCGATGCCGAGATAGTCCTTGGCCAGCCGTACCGGCACGGTGTTGATCGATTTGGCGATCGCCGTGATCAGCGTCACATTGCCGGCCGAGCCGCCATTGTAGTTGTGCGGTGACCAGCCGCCCCAGCTGATCGGCCCGCCTGAGACGACGGAGTCCGGGGTGAACCCGTGCTCCATGGCGGTGGCGTAGACGTAAGGTTTGAACGAGGAGCCGGTCTGGCGCAGCGCCTTGGTGGCGCGGTTGAACTGGCTTGCGCCATAGTCGCGGCCGCCGACAATGGCGCGTACCGCGCCATTGGTCTCGATCACTACAACGGCGCCCTCGGTGACGTTGTATTCCTTGCCGAACTGGCGGAGATGGAATTCGACGGATTCCTCCGCCGCTTTCTGGATGTTGGCGTCGAAAGTGGTGTGGGCGACCAGCGAATGCTGGCCGGGCTTGGCGATTTTCTTGACCTCATCGAAGGCCCAGTCGAGGTAATAATCCGGGCTCTTCTGCTCGCCGCGGTCGACGATCTCGGCTGGATGCAGCCTTGCCTGCAGCACCTGGCCTTCGGTCATGAAACCGGAATCGACGAGGTTCGACAGCACCACATTGGCGCGAGCACGGGCGGCGGGCAGGTTGATGTGCGGGGCGTATTTGGTCGGCGCCTTGAACAGGCCGGCCAGCATCGCCGCCTCGGCGAGGTTCAGATCCTTGACGCTCTTGCCGAAATAGAAATCCGCCGCCGCCTCGATGCCGAACGTGCCGCCGCCCATATAGGCGCGGTCGAGATAAAGCTGCAGGATCTCCTTCTTCGACAGATTGGCCTCCAGCCACAGCGACAGGAAGGCTTCCTTGATCTTGCGCTGGAAGGTCCGCTCATTCGACAGGAACAGGTTCTTGGCCAGCTGCTGGGTGATGCTGGAGCCGCCCTGGACGACGGAATTGGCCCGCACATTCTCGAAGATGGCGCGCGACAGGCCGAGCACGTCGATGCCGTAGTGCTCGAAGAAGCGCCGGTCCTCGGTCGCCAGCACTGCTTTGATGACATGGTCCGGCATCTCGTCGACAGGCACGGAATCGCGCTGGATGATGCCGCGCTGGCCAATCTCGTTGCCGTAGCGGTCGAGGAAGGTGACGGCGAAATCGCCCTGACTGCGCCAGTCGCCGGTGGTGATCTGGAAGGCCGGCATCGCGAGTGCGAGCAGCACGACGACGCCGCCGGCGCCCATCGTAAAACCTTCGCTCAGCACCTCGATGATGCCGCGTCGCCAGCCGGTGACTCGGAAGCGCCGCGAAAAAATGGTCGCCGATTCCCAGAACTGGCCGGCCTTGAAGCCGATTTCGTAGAGCGAGGAATCGATCCACGCGTCCACCGCCAGCAGTGCGGCGGCGATCGGACCTCTTCGTCTTGGACGTCGTTCTAAAGGACTGGCCATTCCCGAAACTCACCCCACCCACCTGAGAACCGCAAGCGGGCAATTTCAGGGCGGGCATACCCGGCGAAGACTATTCTTCCATTTCAGCCCGGCTCACAAGGGCAGCCAGGCCACACCGCACGGTTTGTTGAGCGCCGCCCGGATCGTGACGCTGGAGGTCGACGCCGTCGATGCCGACGCCAGTGGCTTCGAGCCAGTCTGGCACAAGGGCCGGCGCGTCGGCTTCGTCGCCTCAGCCGGCTATGGCTACACAATAGGCAAAAGCGTCGCGCTGACGTTGCTTGGCGACGAATTCGCCGGGGAGGGGACCGCGCTTTGGGTGCACATTGTCGGCGTCGAGCGGCCGGCGCGAATTATTCCGGCCTCGCCATACGACCCCGAGGGCAGGCGATGCGGCAATGAGGAGTTTTGGCCATGGTCGATGACATTATAAGGGAGACCAGGCGCGAGCGCCGGCGCGGGCACACCGGTGAGGCCGGCAGCGGGTCAAGCCGCCACCCGAACTATCGCTCGCTCAAGAACCCGTTCCTGCCGCAGCCGGTGTTTTCGGACGACCGGGTCGCGGCCATCCACGACACGGCGTTGCGCGTGCTGGAAGAGCTCGGCATCAAGGTGCTGCTGCCGGAGGCGCGCACCATCTTCGCCCGCTCCGGCGCGATGGTCGACGAGGACAGCCAGATGGTGCGCATCGGCCGCGATATCGTCACCGCCGCACTGGCCTCGGCGCCAAAATCCATCCGGGCGCTGGCCGGCAATCGCAGCCGCGACCTCACGCTCGAACTCGGCTCGATGACGTTCCTCGCCGGAGCCGGGGCGCCCAACGTCACCGATCTCGAACGCGGACGGCGTCCGGGCACGCTCGCCGCTTTCGAAGAACTGACCAAGCTTGTTCAGAATTTCGACGTGCTGCATATGCTCGGCCCCTGGATCGAGCCGCAGGATGTCGACAACCATTTGCGCCACTATGCCGTCAACCGTGCGCAGCTGACCCTGTCGGACAAGTTCCCCTTCGTCTTCGCCCGCGGCACGCCGCAGGTCGAGGATGGGTTCGAGATGATCAGGCTGGCGCGCGGGCTCTCGCAGGACGAGTTCCTGGCCGGCGTCCATTGCTACACCGTGATCAACACCAATTCGCCGCGCCAGCTCGATATCCCGATGGCGCAAGGCATCATCGACTTCGCCAGGGCCGGCCAGGTCTCTGTCATCACGCCCTTCTGCCTGGCCGGCGCCATGGCGCCGATCACCGTCGCCGGCGCATTGACGCTGCAGCATGCCGAGGCGCTGGCTGGTCTCGCGCTGGCGCAGATGGTGCGGCCGGGCGCACCGGTGGTCTACGGATCCTTCTCCTCCAATGTCGACATGAAGTCCGGCGCACCGGCCTTCGGCACGCCCGAGCACGTCAAGGCGACGCTGGGCGCCGGCCAGCTGGCGCGCTTCACCGGCCTGCCTTGGCGGTCCGGCGGCGGCAGTGCGGCCAACATTTCCGATGTGCAGGCGGCGCACGAGACGCAGTTCGCGCTGTGGGGCTCGGTGCTTGCCGGCGCCACCGTCTGCATCCATGCCGCGGGCTGGCTGGAGGGTGGCCTCAGCGTCTCCTACGAGAAGCTGATCACCGATATCGAGGCATTGCAGACGGTTGCCGAACTCTGTGCTACGACCCCCGGCGACAAGGATTCGATCGGCTTCGAGGCGATCGCCGAAGTCCAGCCGGGCGGGCATTTCTTCTCCGCCGGCCACACCATGACGCGCTACCGCACCGCCTTCTACGAGCCGCTGGTCGCCGACTGGTCGAATTTCGGCAGCTGGACGCAGTCCGGTTCGAAGTCGGCCACCGAGCGCGCCACCGGCATCTGGAAGCGGACGCTGGCCGACTTCCAGCCGCCGGCGTCGGCCGTTGCCACATCCGATGTGCTCGACGAGTTCATTGCCCGCCGCACCGAAGAGGGCGGAGCGTTGCCGATGTCGTGAGGTTGGCAGCCGTCACATCGGCCGCTTGTCGCCGGTCTTCGACGGCTCGCGGCGAATCGGCCCGGCATCGGCCTGCCTGTGCTTGTCGGCGGCAATCCGGCGGATGCGATCGAAGCGGCTCTCCTCCGCCGGCTTGGTCGCGGATACAGCGTTTGGCTTCGGGGCAAATGTGATCATCTGTCGATCTCCCTGTCGTTGCTGACTGGTCTTGACTGACTGACGGAAATTCCTGGCTCGCCGGGGAAATGTCCCCGGCAGCCTGTTCTGATTTATGCCCGCCCAGATTCCCAGGCGGGCAATTTTCGGGCGATGGTCAGTAGCCGCCCATGCCGCCACCGCCGCCCGCAGGCGCCGCATCCTTGGCCGGAACGTCGGTGATCATCGCTTCGGCGGTGATCAGAAGCGCTGCAATCGAGCCGGCATCCTGCAGTGCGGTGCGCACCACTTTCGCCGGATCGACGATGCCCGCCTTGATCATGTCGACATAGACCTCGTTCTGGGCATCAAAGCCCTGATTGTGGTCCTTGCTGTCGGACAGCCTGCCGACGACGATCGAGCCTTCGACACCGGAATTCTCGGCGATCTGGC
This sequence comes from Mesorhizobium sp. M0037, assembly GCF_040323635.1. Taxonomy (NCBI): domain Bacteria; kingdom Pseudomonadati; phylum Pseudomonadota; class Alphaproteobacteria; order Hyphomicrobiales; family Phyllobacteriaceae; genus Mesorhizobium; species Mesorhizobium sp. M0037. Next base: position 57,110 of record NZ_JAMYVB010000003.1, read on the forward strand.
GGATCGGCGCTTCGAGTGCCCTGAGCACGATCGAAATGCCTGCCGTCACATCGTCATTGGCGCCAGTCAGCCCGGCCAGCGCCGATCTGGCGCGTAGAAGCGCCACGCCACCGCCGGGCACGATGCCTTCTTCCACCGCCGCGCGCGTCGCATTCAGCGCGTCGTCGATGCGGTCCTTCTTTTCCTTCACTTCAGACTCGGTGACGCCGCCGACGCGGATCACGGCGACGCCGCCGGCGAGCTTGGCCAGCCGTTCCTGCAGCTTCTCCTTATCGTAATCGGACGTGGTCTCCTCGATCTGGCCCTTGATCTGCGCGATGCGCGCCTGGATGGTCGCCTTGGTGCCGGCGCCGTCGATGATCGTGGTGGTGTCCTTCTCGATCAGTACGCGCTTGGCGCGGCCAAGCATCTCGATGGTGACGTTTTCGAGCTTGATGCCGAGATCCTCGGAAATCATCTGGCCCGATGTCAGCACGGCGATGTCTTCCAGCATCGCCTTGCGGCGATCGCCGAAGCCCGGCGCCTTGACGGCCGCGACCTTGAGGCCGCCGCGCAGCTTGTTGACGACCAGCGTCGCCAGTGCTTCGCCTTCGACGTCTTCCGAGATGATCAGCAACGGCCTGCCGCTCTGCACCACTGCTTCGAGGATCGGCAGCATCGCCTGCAGATTGCCGAGCTTCTTCTCGTGGATGAGCACGTAAGGCTCTTCCAGTTCGACGCGCATCTTGTCGGCATTGGTGACGAAATAGGGTGAGAGATAGCCGCGGTCGAACTGCATGCCTTCGACGACGTCGAGTTCGGTGTCGGCGGTCTTGGCCTCCTCGACGGTGATGACGCCGTCATTGCCGACCTTGTCCATCGCCTTGGCGATCATGGCGCCGACGCTGGCATCGCCATTGGCGGCGATGGTGCCGACCTGCGCGATCTCGGCCGACGACTTGACCTTCTTGGCCTTCGCCTTGATGTCCTTGACCACGGCGGCGACAGCCTGGTCGATGCCACGCTTGAGGTCCATCGGGTTCATGCCCGCGGCAACCAGCTTGGCGCCTTCGCGCAGGATCGATGCGGCCAGCACCGTGGCGGTGGTGGTGCCGTCACCGGCGAGGTCGTTGGTCTTCGAAGCCACTTCGCGCACCATCTGCGCGCCCATGTTCTCGAACTTGTCAGCAAGCTCGATTTCCTTGGCCACCGTCACACCGTCCTTGGTGATGCGCGGCGCGCCATAGGCCTTGTCGATGATGACGTTGCGGCCCTTGGGGCCGAGCGTGACCTTCACCGCATTGGTGAGGATCTCGACGCCGCGCAGCATGCGGTCGCGCGCGTCGGTGGCGAATTTGATTTCCTTGGCAGACATTTTTTTCAATCCCGTTGGTGTGGTGAAGCAAGCGGCTCGCCGGAGCCTGGCAAAGCCAGGCCGGTCAGGCAGCCTTCTTGGCTTTGACGCTCTTCTCGGTGACGACCGTCCCGCTCTTGCCGATAGCGGCCGTCTCGCTCTTGTCGATGACGCCCATAATGTCGGCTTCCTTCATGATCAGCAGGTCCTCGCCGTCGATCTTGACCTCGGTGCCCGACCATTTGCCGAACAGGATGAAGTCGCCGGCCTTGACGTCGAGCGGAACAAGCGCGCCGTTTTCGTCGCGTGCGCCCGGCCCAACGGCGATGACTTCGCCTTCCTGCGGCTTTTCCTTGGCATTGTCGGGAATGATGATGCCGCCCTTGGATTTGACATCGCCTTCGGCGCGCCGGATGACGACGCGGTCGTGGAGTGGCCGAAACTTCATGAGAACTTCTTTCTGGGGCCGGCATAGGCGACCGCGCCGTTCTTATAGGCGTGTTGGCACTCGATAGATAGGAGTGCCAAAAATTATTCGTGGCCAAAATTAAATATTAAAAAGTATTATGATGTCTGCAGGGTTCGAAACGTCGCGAGGCGCCTAGATATTTCAAAAAATTGAATTTCGAGGCAAAAGTGACTATTTATATCGTAAGTTCGATTTCACAATTTCAGGCACGAAGGAGATTTAGGCGATGGCCGAAGGCAATCAGAGCATCATGGAAAAAGCTGAAGCCCGCTTCATGGACAAGCAGAAGAAGACGGCCGAGCGCAACAAGGCAACCTCCGACTACATGTCCGAAGCGAGGGCCAGGGAGATCAAGACAGCAAGGCTCAGGGAATTGCGCCTGGCCAAGGAAGAGGCCGACCGCGTCGCGGAAGCCTTGAACCCGACACCGAAGAAGAAGCGGGCGACAGTCAAGAAAGCCGCCGCCGCGCCGAAGGGGGGCACGTCATGAGCCTGACATTCCCCAATCCAAGTCGCTTCTATGACGAGGCCGGCAAGCGCATCCGCTTTGTCGGCCACGACGGCATGTTCCAGATTTCCTTCTCTGTCGCAGCCGATGCCCTCTCGAAGGCGCCATCAGGGACGGCGACCGCGGAAGCCACCTATCTGGCGGCTTTCGACACCGCGTCCAGCTCCATCCATGACATTGCCAGCAAGGCCTACGCCCGCACCCGCAAGAGCATATATGTGCTCACAGCCGCGGATTTCGGTTAGCGCGCGTTCGTCTTGCAATCAGAGCGGCTGAGATCAGCGTGCGTCAGGACTTGCGGTCGGCTTTTGCCCGCCGCTTGACGTCCCGGCTGTTCAGGCGGTCGGCCATCGCTTCCGCATCGCGCAAATTCATGGCCACCATTACCTGTTGCTTAAGCTCGACAGGCTGGCCGGTGAAGATGTCGAAGATAGTCCAGCTCTCGGGCTCGTCCATGCGCAACGCGTAGCGGTTTGTCATATCGGCATCAGGCCTTTGACATGAAAAATGCCGCCGCCAGGATCAGGATTGTCCAGGCCACCACCGACAGCTTCAAGGCCAGGCCGCCATGCATTGAAAGTATCTCGCGCATGCGCAGGGCCACGGTGCTCTTCGACAGGGCGGGTGCTGCCGCAATCGCGACCGGGGGCTTGACGCAGAGCTTTCCAAAAGCCGGCAGCAGCGGTGGCGTTCGCATGAAATGACCTCGAATTGCCGGAGAAAACAGGGCTCCTCATAACACCCTTCTTGAAACTCCCCGCATGCCAAATAGAACCCGGTCCGTGAAAGGGCCATGCCGCCCGATTCGCCGCCTTCCATCAGGCGGATCGTCATCTGGCGAAATCCGTGCAACGCGGTTAGGTTGCGCGCGAAACTGAGGTTGTTCAAAGCGTGACAGGCGAACGGAGACGACGATGACGGCGCCCGGCGATTTGCTGCAAGCCTTGTTCATGAGATTGAAGAGCGATGCCTCGCTGACGGCGCTGCTCGGCGGCGCCGGGTTGCGCGAGCAGGCGGCCGACAGTGCCGCCTTCCCTTATGTGACCTATGGCAGGACCAGCGCATTCGATCTGGACACCGGCGCCGACAATGATGACGACCAGCTCATCACGCTGCATGTCTGGTCGAAGGCGCAAGGCGAGGCCGAGACGCGTCTGATTATGGACAGCATCCGGGCGCGCCTTGACGGCGCCGCTTTCGCCACCGGCTCGCGCGACCAGACCCGCCTGTCGCTGGAGTTCGCCGAGGCCCGCTACGACGAGGACCTGGCGCTCTACCACGGGGTGCTGCGGATACGCGCTCTCACCGAACAAAGTGATTGAAGCAACCTAGATCTGCGCCTGGATCTCGGCCTTGTCGATGACTGACCACACCTCGCGGATGCGACCCTCTCCGAATTCGTAGAAAACATTCTCAGCGAACGACACGCGCTTGCCGTTCACCGGCAGGCCGAACAGCACGCCCTTGGGATGACAGTCGAAATGCAGGCGCGCCGCCACGCGCGGCGGCTGGCAGACCAGCAGTTCGATGTTGAAGCGGAGGTCGGGAATCGCCTCGAAATCGCCTTCGAGCATACGGCGATAACCCGACAGGCCGAGCATTTCGCCATTGTGCTGCACCTCGTCGCCGACAAAGTCTCCAAGTTTCGCCCAGTCCTGGGCATTCAGGCAAGCGATATAGCCCCGGTAAAGGTCGGCAAGGTCTTTATCCGTCATGGCGCACTCCGACGATTTGGCGTTTCCCGCGCTATTTAGGGCGGCCCTTCAGAATGGTCTCGCCTTGACCTGTTCCCAATCTGGCTGCGAATTGAGAACCTGCGCGCAAACACCATAGCCGCGCAGCCGGTTTTCCGGTTATGAATCCATTGCCCGGTCTGAGGGACTGGGCGGTAGGATCGCATTCATTCGTTGCGCGCGCAGGGGGTATTGCGGGGATGGATTTTCACCCGTTCACCGTTCATTTCACGTTCAGCACAGTTGCGTTACAACGCCGACCATGAAAACGCTTCGCTCTCATGTCAGAACCGCGATACTGGCGCTCACAGCGGCCGGCCTGTTGGCGTCGCAAGCGACGCCGGCAGCCGCGGCGGATTGCTACGCGATCGGCCAGCAGGTTGCCGAGCAGAATGGCGGCACGCTGGCCAAGGCTTCGCAGACGACGCGTGGCGGCCAGGAGGTCTGCGTCATCGTCGTGCTTGTGCCGGGCAAGGACGGCCAGCGTCCGCGCCGCTCCGAGATCGTCGTCCCGGCGAACTGATCCAATCTTCCCCCTTGCAGGGCTCGTTTCCCAGACCACCGGAATCGGCCTATATCTGACACATCAACAGGCCTGACCGATCATGCGCGTACTCGTCGTCGAAGATGACAAGGATCTCAACCGGCAGCTGGCCGACGCGCTGGTCGATGCCGGCTATGTGGTCGACCGCTCCTATGACGGCGAGGAGGGGCATTTCCTCGGCGACACCGAGCCCTACGATGCCGTCGTGCTCGACATAGGCCTGCCGCAGATGGACGGCATCAGCGTCGTCGAGCGCTGGCGCCGCAACGGCCGCAAGATGCCGGTGCTGATCCTGACAGCGCGCGACCGCTGGAGCGACAAGGTGTCGGGCATCGATGCCGGCGCCGACGACTATGTCACCAAGCCGTTCCACATCGAGGAGGTGCTGGCCAGGGTGAGGGCGCTGATCCGCCGCGCCGCCGGCCATGCCTCGTCCGAGCTCACTTGCGGGCCGCTGCGCCTCGACACCAAGGCCTCCAAGGCCGATGTCAACGGCGTGCCGCTGAAGCTGACCTCGCATGAGTTCCGCCTGCTGGCGTATCTGATGCACCATATGGGCGAGGTGGTGTCGCGCACCGAGCTGGTCGAGCATCTCTACGACCAGGATTTCGACCGCGATTCCAACACCATCGAGGTCTTTGTCGGCCGGCTGCGCAAGAAGATGGGCATCGACATGATCGAAACCGTGCGCGGCATGGGCTATCGCATGCGTGAGCCGGAGGCGTAAGGCGGAACCGCTCCCCATACCAGCAAGGAAGCCTTTTTCGGCGCGGCTCTGGCCTCGCTCGCTGGCCTTCCGCGTCATCGGCTTTTCCACGATCTGGGCGATCCTCACCCTGATCGTCATCTTCACTCTGATCACCACGCTCTACCGCCAGGCCAGCGAGCGCGGCTTCGACAGCCTGCTGTCGGCGCATCTGTTCAATTTGATCGGCTCCGTCGGCGTTTCCGAAACCGGCCAGCTCACCGGCGCTCCCGACCTTGGCGACCTGCGCTTCTCGGAGCCGAATTCGGGCTGGTACTGGTCGGTGGAGCCGGCTTCCGAAGGCGTGCACGGCAACCTTCATTCGTCCTCGATGACCACGACGATCCCGTCGCCGACCGTTGCCGAGGTGCCTTTCAATTCCAGTTTCCAGCGCAGCTATTCCACCGACGGCATCGGTGACGAGGAACTGCAAGTGTTCGAAAGCGAATTCGTCCTCGATGCCAAGAACCGCGCCGCGCGCTTCCGCGTGATGGGCAACCAGACCGAGCTCGAGCACGAGATCGCCACCTTCCAGGGCCGCCTGTTGACCTATCTCAGCCTGTTCGGCGTCGGCATGATCGCCATCAATGCGATCGCTATCCTGCTCGGCCTCCAGCCCTTGCGCCGGGTTCGCAACGCGCTTGCCCAGGTGCGCGAAGGCACGGCGCAGCGGCTCGATGGCCGGTTTCCCGCCGAGATCGAGCCGCTCGCCAACGAAACCAATGCGCTGATCGAAAACAACAAGCGCATCGTCGAGCGCTCGCGTACGCAGGTCGGCAACCTTGCCCATTCGCTGAAGACGCCGCTCGCCGTGCTGATCAATGAGGGCCGGGCTCTAGGCGGCGCCAAGGGCCAGCTCATCGCCGACCAGGCGGCGTCGATGCAGAAACAGGTCGACCACTACCTGCAGCGGGCACGGGTCGCGGCGCAGCGCGACAGCGTCGTCTACCGCACGCCGGTGACGCCGCTGGTGCAGCGCATGGTGCGCGTGCTGCAAAAACTCAAGCCTGATGTCAGCCTGTCGCTTACGCTGCTGGCGGCCGACATCGTCTTTGCTGGCGAGCGCGAGGATTTGGAGGAACTGCTCGGCAACCTTCTCGACAATGCGATGAAATGGGCGAAGAGCACTGTTGCCGTATCCGTCACGCCGGCCGCAGCCGGCCTGTTCGAGCTATCGATCGAGGATGACGGTCCCGGCATCCCCGAGGACAAGGCCCGCGATGTCTTGAAACGCGGCCGGCGCCTCGACGAGACAAAGCCGGGAACCGGGCTCGGACTTGCCATCGTTGCCGACCTCGTCAACGAGTATGGCGGGGCGCTGGCGCTGGAACGCTCCGCGATGGGCGGGCTGAAGGCGGTTGTGCGCTTGCGGAGCTTGCAATGATATACTGCCCAGGGCCAATCGACACGGCCGAATGCCTGTGTTATGGCGGCCCCTCGATTGCGCAAAAGCCGTTAAGAACGGCCAAATTTCCGACAAATATCAATAGTATGACGTCCTGACGCCCCCGATGACGCGGCCCCCAGCGCATCCCGTTCAAGAAAACCGGTTGTTGGCATGAAGATTCGCGTTGCGCTCGTTTCCGCACTGCTCGCTCTTTCCGGCTGCGGAACGCTGGGCAAGGGCAGTGGCCCGGATATCTCCATCACCAACCCGCCCGCGTCGCCTCCTTCAGGGGCCAAAGTCGCGACGACGATCATCTCGGCCATGGCCGGCGGGCTCGTCGGCGGATCGATCGGCAGCGGCCTGAACAGCACCGAGAAGCGCAAGGCGCTCGAGGCGGAATACAAGGCGCTCGAATATACGGCGAGCGGCCAGAAGGTGACGTGGAAGAGCGACAGTTCGGCTCATTCCGGCGAAGTCGTCGCGGCCCAGCCCTACCGCGTCGGCTCGCAGGATTGCCGCCAGTACACCCATACGGTGTTTACCGGCACGGCCGGCCAGACCGCGCGGGGCACCGCATGCCGCAACGCCGACGGCAGCTGGACGCCGCTGACCTGAACATTGGGCCGGGGCCGGAATCCCGTCAAAGCGTCGCAGCACCCTCATGTTGTGAGAGCAGGGCTCTCGCTCTATTGGAAGAACCATGCTGTTCTGGGTCATAGCCGCACTCCTCACGCTGGGCGCAAGCCTGGCGGTGCTGCTGCCGCTGACCAGCGGCGGCAAGGGCGCTCGGACCAGCAGCGACCATGATCTCGAAGTCTATCGCGACCAATTGGCCGAGCTTGAGCGTGACGCCGCGCGCGGCCTGATTCAGCCGGCCGAAGCCGAGGAGGCGCGCACTGAGATCGCCCGCCGCATCCTTCGCCTGGGAGATGTTGGTCAAGCCAATGTCGGTCAAGCCGATGCACCTGGCGCGCGGCAGCCGTCGAGGGCGGCCAGGTTGATGGCAACATCAGCGGTGCTGGTGGTCCCGCTGCTCAGCTGGGGCCTGTACAGCCAGCTCGGCTCGCCGGATCTGCCGTCGCAGCCGCTCGCCGAACGGCTGGCCAAGAATCCGGCCGATAGTTCGGTCGACGAGTTGGTGGCGCGCGCCGAGGCCCATCTTGCCGCCAACCCTGGCGATGGACGCGGCTGGGACGTGCTCGCCCCGATCTATCTGCGCCTGCAGCGCTTTCCCGATGCCGTGACCGCCTATCGCAATGCCATCCGCCTCGATGGCGACACGGCCGCCCGCGAGGCCGGCCTCGGCGAAGCGATTGCCAATGCGGCCGGCGGCATCGTTTCGGCCGATGCGCAATCCGCTTTCGAACAGGCGCTAAAACTCGACCCGGCAAACGCGAAAGCCTCGTTCTATTTGGCGATGGCGCTGGCCCAGGAAGGCCGCATACCCGAGGCAACCGCGGCGTGGCAGAAAATGCTCGATTCCCTGCCGCAGGATTCACCATGGCGCGGAGCTGTCCAACAGGCACTGGCCGAGGTCGCCAACCGCAGCGTCGCGTCAGGAGAGCCCGCCAAAGGCCCCGACGCCGCAGCCGTCGATGCCGCCTCGTCGATGGCGCCGCAGGACAGGCAGGCCATGATCGAAACCATGGTCGCCGGCCTCGACGAAAAATTGCGGCAAAAACCGCGCGACACGGAAGGATGGATGCGGCTCATTCGTTCCTATGTTGTGCTGGGCAAGGCCGACCAGGCGCGCGACGCGCTGCATCGCGGTATCGCCGTGTTTGGCGCCGACAGTGAGGAAGCGAAGAAATTCACCGCCTTTGCCGCCTCGCTCGGCCTGACGGCGACGGAGTAGGACATGACGCGCAAGCAGAAGCGATTGTCGGTGATTGTCGGAGGTCTTGCCTTCCTCGGCGCCGCCACCGGGCTGACCTTCTATGCGTTGGGCCAGAAGGCCTCCTATTTCTATATGCCCGCCGATCTGACCACCGCCAGCTTGCAGCCGGGACAGCGCATCAGGCTCGGCGGCCTCGTCGAAAAGGGCACAGTCGTGCGCGGGCAGGGCGCGACGGTTGCGTTCTCGGTCACCGACGCGCACAAATCGGTCAAGGTCAGCTATACCGGCATCCTGCCCGATCTGTTCCGCGAGGAGCAGGGCGTCATCACCGAAGGCAGCTTTGGCGCCGACGGCGTTTTCGTCGCCGACAGCGTGCTGGCCAAGCATGACGAGCGCTACATGCCCAAGGAAGTCGCTGACGGGCTGAAGGCCAAGGGCGTGTGGCAAGAGAGCAAGAGCCAGTAATGGTTGAGACCGGACACTTCGCGCTCGTCCTCGCCTTTGTGCTGTCGCTGGTGCAGACGCTGGTGCCGCTGATCGGCGCCCGTACCGGCAACCAGAGGCTGATGGCTGTCGGCGGTCCCGTCACGGTCACAGGCTTCGCGCTCACGGCGCTATCGTTCGCAGCACTCGCCGGCGCCTATGCAAGTTCCGATTTCTCGGTGGCGAGCGTGTGGGAAAACTCGCATTCGCTGCAGCCGCTGATCTACAAGATCACCGGAACCTGGGGCAATCACGAAGGCTCGATGCTGCTCTGGGTGCTGATCCTGACCTTCTTCGGTGCGCTGGTCGCTGTCTTCGGCTCCAACCTTCCGGCGACGCTGCGCGCCAATGTGCTGGCCGTGCAGGGGGCTATCGGCGCCACCTTCTTCCTGTTCATCCTGGCGACATCCAATCCGTTCACCCGGCTCAATCCGGCGCCGATCGAGGGCCGCGATCTCAACCCGGTCCTGCAGGATCTTGGCCTCGCCATCCATCCGCCGCTGCTCTATCTCGGCTATGTCGGGTTCTCTATCTGCTTTTCCTTCTCGGTCGCCGCCCTCATCGAAGGCCGCATCGATGCCTCCTGGGCGCGCTGGGTGCGGCCGTGGACGCTGGTCGCCTGGATGTTCCTCACCGGCGGCATCGCGATGGGCTCCTACTGGGCCTATTACGAGCTCGGCTGGGGCGGCTTCTGGTTCTGGGATCCGGTCGAAAACGCCTCCTTTATGCCGTGGCTGGCCGGCACGGCTCTTCTGCATTCGGCGATCGTCATGGAGAAGCGTTCGGCGCTCAAGATCTGGACGCTGCTGCTTGCCATCCTCACCTTCTCGCTGTCGCTGCTCGGCACCTTCCTGGTGCGCTCCGGCGTGCTGACCTCGGTGCATGCTTTCGCCACCGATCCGACCCGCGGCATCTTCATCCTGTGCATTTTGACGCTGTTCATCGGCGGCTCGCTGGCCCTGTTTGCGCTGCGCGCCTCGCGGCTGACGGCCGGCGGCCTGTTCCACCCGATCTCGCGCGAAGGCGCGCTTGTCCTCAACAATCTGTTCCTGACCACGGCCACCGCCACCGTGCTGGTCGGCACGCTCTATCCGCTCGCGGTCGAGGCGCTTTCGGCCGGCAAGATCTCGGTCGGCGCCCCCTTCTTCAACCTGACATTCGGCCCGCTGATGGTGCCGCTGCTGGTCGTGGTTCCGTTCGGGCCGCTGCTAGCCTGGAAGCGCGGCGACCTCTATGCCGTCGCTCAGCGCCTGATGGCGGCTTTCGGCGCCGCTCTCCTGGCGATGCTGGTCACGGGGCTGTTCATCGACGGCGCGTCGGTGTTCGCCGCCCTTGGTGTCGGCCTCGCCTGCTGGCTGGTCTGCGGCGCGCTCACCGACCTCGCCGTCAAGTCCGGCTTTGGCAATGTGTCGCCCGCCATCATGCTGCGCCGTTTCGCCGGCCTGCCGCGTTCGGTGTTCGGCACTGCACTTGCCCATCTCGGCCTCGGGCTGACGACGCTCGGCATTGTCGGCACGCTGTGCTTCGGCACCGAAAGGATACTGTCGATGCATGCCGGCGAGAGCGTCGAACTCTCCGGCCACACGCTGCGTTTCGACGGCCTCTTCCCGGCGCAGGGTCCGAATTACAGCGAGCAGCGCGGCCGCTTTTCCGTGATCGGCGCCGGTGGCGGCGTTTCAGCCGAGATCACCTCGGCCAAGCGCTTCTTTCCGGTGCGGCAGACGACGACGACCGAATCTGGGATCGAGACGATCGGCTTCAGCCAACTCTATCTGTCGCTGGGCGATGAGGGCACCGATGGGTCGGTCGTGGTGCGCCTGTGGTGGAAGCCGCTGGTGACGCTGATCTGGGGCGGAGCTCTGGTGATGATGGCGGGAGCCGCAATGTCGCTGCTCGACCGTCGCCTGCGGGTTGGCGCACCCTCGCGCCGCCGCAAGCAGGCAGCCTCCATGCCGTCGGCAGGCGCGCCGTGAGCACCAGGTTCTCGTTGGCCTCGCTCACCCTGCTTCTGGCGCTGCTGTTTGCCGGCGCGGCGCAAGCGGTGAAACCGGACGAGGTTCTCACCGATCCGGCGCTCGAGGCGAGGGCGCGGCTACTGTCGGAAGGCCTGCGCTGCATGGTCTGCCAGAACCAGTCCATCGACGAATCCGATGCAGACCTCGCCCGCGACCTGCGCATCCTGGTGCGCCAGCGCCTGGTTGCCGGCGATACCGACCAGCAGGTGATGGACTATATCGTGTCGCGCTACGGCGAGTTCGTGCTGTTGAAGCCGCGCTTCAGCCCGCGCAACGCCTTGCTTTGGGGCACGCCGGTGCTTCTGCTTCTAGTCGGCGGCATTTTCATTGTGCTGACCACACGCTCCCGCCGCTCGTTGGCAACCAAGGCGCTGAGCGCCGAGGAACAGGCGGCGCTGGACAAGATGCTGAGCGACTAGCTCGGCCATTCCTCCAAAGGCCAGTCCCGCGACGTGTGGATGGCGCGCAGGATAACAATGCTCTGACGGCCGGCGATCAGGCGCAATTCATAGGCAGTGATGTAGGGCAGGCGGCCGATGGGCTTCTCATAAGTGCCTGTTACCCGGCCAGGTCGGCCCGTCGCCATATCACCAAGGCCCCGGCCCATTTCACGGATACGGTCCGCGAGGCGTCGGGCGGCGGCAGGATTGTCCTGAGCGACAAAGGCAACTTGCTGCGTGACATCGTCCAGCGCTTCTCGCGACCAGGTGACGAACCGCTTCACGCCTTGCCTGCGCGCCTGGCTTTCGCTGCTTCGATCACCGCGTCGAGCTCCGCCATGGCGTCGTCGTGGGGCACGACACGGCCAGCCTCTGCGTCGGCCATGCCACGTTTTATGCCTTCGATGATATCCAGCTCGCGATCGACATAGGCTGAGACCGCCTCGGCGGCGAGGAACGATTTACTACGCCTGGTATCGGTAGCGATCTGCTCCAGCTTCAGCTTGGTCTCGGACGAGACTCGAATGGTCATGGTGGTGCTTGCTGTCATTGTGAAAGCCTTGTGCTGAGTTGTGTACACCATAGGGCAGCAGGCGAGCGCAACCAAGCGATTTGTGCGACCGCCCAACATTACAAAACTTTCATGCACCGGAAATGGCGCCGTAATGTGCGCCTCTCTATTTCTCTTGTCCGAGGATGCTCTGCCTGAGCCGCATCCAGTGAAAAGAGGATATGAGACCCATGACTATCGCCCCCAACCCATATTCCCGCACCCGCAAGCGCCTGTTGGCCGCCGCCGCTTCGCTGGCCATTGCCGGCGGCATCGGTTTCGGCGCCGTTGCCACTGGTACAGCTCCCGTTCTGGCCGACGCCGTGCGGGTCGAAGCGCCCCAGGTGCCGGGCTTTGCCGATGTCGTCGAGCGCGTTTCGCCGGCCGTGGTCAGCGTCAAGGTCAAGGCCAAGATCGAGCCTGCCGCCGATGACGGCTCCGACCAGTCCGACGATCCGGACGGCATGAACAACCTGCCCGACAATCCGCAGCTGCGCCAGTTCTTCAAGCAATTCCGCGGCTTTGGTGATCAGAACGGCCATGACGGCGGCAATCGTCGCTTCAGCCACCGCGACCATAACAACGACCAGCCGCGTCCGGTGGCGCAGGGTTCTGGCTTCTTCATCTCCGATGACGGCTATCTCGTTACCAACAACCATGTCGTCGAGGAAGGCTCCGCCTTCACAGTGGTGATGAATGACGGCAAGGAGCTTGACGCCAAGCTGATCGGCACCGATCCGCGCACCGATCTGGCGGTGCTCAAGGTCGATGGCGTCGGCAAGTTCACCTATGTCGATTTCGCCGACGATTCCAAGGTTCGCGTCGGCGACTGGGTGGTGGCCGTCGGCAATCCGTTCGGCCTCGGCGGCACCGTCACCGCCGGCATCGTCTCGGCCCGTGGCCGTGATATCGGCGCCGGTCCCTATGATGACTTCATCCAGATAGACGCTTCGGTCAACCGCGGCAATTCGGGCGGCCCGACCTTCAACCTCAACGGCCAGGTCGTCGGCATCAACACCGCGATCTTCTCGCCGTCGGGCGGAAGCGTCGGCATCGCCTTCGACATTCCGGCCTCGACCGCCAAGCAGGTGGTGCAGGATCTGATGAAGAGCGGCTCGGTGCAGCGTGGCTGGCTCGGCGTCGAAATCCAGCCGGTTACATCGGACATCGCCGAATCGCTGGGCCTGAAGTCGCAGAACGGGGCTCTGGTTTCGGGCGCCCAGGACGGTGGCCCCGGCAAGAAGGCCGGCATCACCGCCGGTGACGTGATCACCCAGGTCGAAGGCAAGGACGTCGCATCGCCGAAGGAACTGGCTCGTCTGATCGGCGCCTACCCACCCGGCAAGTCGGTCGACGTCACGGTGTGGCGCGACGGCAAGAGCCAGACCATCAAGGTCGATCTCGGCACGTTGCCATCCACTGACAAGCAGGCCTCGGCCGACCCGCAGCAGCCCGCGGCACCGGCAAAGCCCGCCGCGCTGGCCGATCTCGGCCTCACCGTCACCAAGTCGGAAAACGGCAAGGGCCTGGTGGTGACCGATGTCGATCCCGACAGCGATGCCGCCGACCGCGGCATCCAGCCCGGCGATGTCATCACCTCGGTCAACTCGACGGAGGTGAACGGCACCGACGACGTCGCCAAGGCGATGGCCGATGCGGTCAAGTCCGGCCGCAAGGCGGTGCTGATGCAGATCACCCGCGACGATTCAAACCGCTTCGTCGCGCTGCCAGTCGCCAAAGGCTGACATCACACAGTTTCCAGTGCGGCGGTTTCAACACCCCCGAGCCGCCGCACGGGAAGCAAGGGGCCGATCGCGTTAGTCAGTCATCGTGTTCTGCCCCCGGCGGCAGCGGGCCCCCATCGCCCGCTGCCGCTCTAACAGCGAAGCATGTCGCCCAAAAGTGCACTGCGGTTTTGGCAAAACGACATGCTTGAACGAAAGCTTTTGCGCTCATGGCGGCCCCTCAATCTTCCGGCGAAATCGCGTATAACGGCTCTATGAAGATTCTCGTCATAGAAGACGATCGCGAGGCGGCCGACTATATGCAGAAGGCCTTTGCCGAGGCTGGGCACACCGCCCATGTCGCCGGCGACGGCGAAACCGGCTTTGCGCTGGCCGATGCCGGCGACTATGACGTGATGGTCGTCGATCGCATGATGCCACGCCGCGACGGGCTCTCCGTCATTGCCGGCCTGCGCTCGCGCGGCAACACCACGCCGGTGCTGATCCTGTCGGCGCTGGGCGAAGTCGATGACCGCGTCACCGGTCTGCGCGCCGGCGGGGACGACTATCTGACCAAGCCCTATGCCTTTTCCGAATTGCTCGCCCGCGTCGAGGTGCTGAACCGCCGCGCCAGCGCCAGGGAGGCCGAAACCGTCTACCGGGTCGGCGATCTCGAGCTTGACCGGCTGTCCCATTCGGTCAAGCGCGCGGCGCGCGAGATCACGCTGCAGCCGCGCGAATTCCGCCTGCTCGAATATCTGATGCGCCATGCCGGCCAGGTGGTGACGCGCACCATGCTGCTCGAAAATGTCTGGGACTATCATTTCGATCCGCAGACCAACGTCATCGACGTTCACGTCTCGCGCCTGCGTGGCAAGATCGAGAAGGGTTTCGACAAGCCGATCCTGCATACGGTTCGCGGCGCCGGCTATATGCTGAAGAGCGGCTAGAGCATGATCCCAAAAAGTAGGTACCGGTTTTTGGAGAAGATCATGCTCCAACAAAGGGGTAGGTCATGATGAGATTTCAGCCAAATCTCATCATGAGCTAGAACTCGATGGCCCTTTCCCTGCCGGCCATCATGAGGACGACGGCGGCGCGGCTTTCAGCGCTTTATTTCCTGCTTTTCGCGCTATGTGCCGTGTTGCTGGTCTTCTACATGACGTCGTTGTCGGCCCGCATGCTGACCGGCCAGACCCAGCAGACCATCAATGACGAGGTGCTCGGCCTCGCCCGTGCCTATCAGAGCGGCGGCCTGCCGCGGCTGGTGCGCGTCGTCGAGCAGCGCTCGCGCCAGCCCGGCGCCAACCTCTATCTCATTGCCGACGTCAACGGCCAGATCCTCACCGGAAACGTGCAGAGCCTGGCGCCGGGGGTGCTCGAGACCGATGGCTGGACGACCGAACCCTTCTCCTATCGCCGTTTCGGCGAAGGTGAGCTCGAACGGCAGCGCAACCAGGCTTCTGACCCGAACGGCGCGCAGCCCGGCGAGACCGAAATTCAGTCCGAGGGCGAGAAGGGCCACAACGCCATCGCGCTGGTGCTGCGGCTGCCCAACCAGATGATCATGCTGGTCGGCCGCGATCTCGGCGAGCCCGAGCGCTTCCGCGCCGTCGTCCGCCGCGCCCTGATGCTGGCGCTGGGCATGATGGGCCTGGGCGGGCTGCTGATCTGGTTCCTTGTCGGCCGCGCCGCGCTGAAGCGCATCGACAGCGTCTCGGAGGCAAGCCGCCGCATCTTGGGCGGCGATCTCACGGGACGGCTGCCGGTGACCGGCGCTGGCGATGAGTTCGACCGCCTGTCGGAAAACCTCAACACCATGCTGGCCAGGATAGCGACGCTCAACGAAGGGCTGAAGCAGGTCTCCGACAACATCGCCCATGATTTGAAGACGCCGCTGACCAGACTGCGCAACCGCGCTGAGGCGACACTTTCGGGCAAGCACAAGACCACCGACTACCGGCAGGCGCTGGAAGGCACCATGGCCGAATCCGACCAGCTGATAAAAACCTTCAACGCCATCCTGATGATCTCCAGGCTGGAGGCCGGCTATTCCTCGGAGAGCACCAGCAAGGTCGATCTCGCCGCCGCGGTGCATGACGTTGTCGAGCTTTATGAGCCGGTGGCGGAGGAGGCTGGCGTGGTGCTCGAAACTGCCGCGGACGGGAATTTTTCCGTCAATGGCAACCGCGAGCTGATCGGCCAGGCGCTGTCGAACATCGTCGACAACGCCATCAAATACTCGACCGATGCGACGGAAAAGCCTGCTGTGCGCGTAGCCCTGCAGCGCGTCGGTCACGAAATCCGCCTTTCTGTTGCCGACAACGGCCATGGCATCCCTGATGACGCCGACCGCGCCAGGGCGACCGAGCGCTTCGTGCGGCTGGAAAAGAGCCGCTCGCAGCCGGGATCCGGTCTTGGCCTCAGCCTCGCCAAGGCGATCATGACTTTTCACAATGGCCGGCTTGAACTTCTGCCTGCCAATCCCGGATTGTCCGTTATCATGAGCTTCCCGGCGCGGGAGGACCATTGATGGCGGTGAGGATGGCTGCGAAACGGATCGAGACCGAATGGCGCCTGCAACTGGCGGCGCAGCTCGCGCCGCTGGATGAGACCCGCGCCCGGCGTGAACTGTCGGAGATCGCTGGCGATGCCAAGGACGAGAACCTGCCGCGGCTGGCGAAATTCCTAGGGGGCAAGGGCGCGGCCCAGGAGTTTCTCGCTGCCGTCTTCGATCTCTCGCCTTTCCTCCGCGATGTCGCGCGCCGCCGGCCGCAAATCCTCGACGCGCTGTTCGATGGCAGTGTCGAGGCTCGGCTGCTCACCATCGCCGAAGCGATCGGCAAGGCCGCCTTTTCCGAGACCGTTTCCGAATCCAGCCTGATGATGGAACTCAGGCAGTGGAAGGGTGAAGCTCACTTTCTGATCGCACTTGCAGACCTCTCCGGCGAGGCCGATGCCGCGCTGACGGTAAGGCGCCTCAGCAATCTCGCCGATGCCTGCACCTGTGCGGCGGTCGACTTCCTGCTGCGCGAGGCGCACAGCCAAGGCAAGCTCAAATTGCCCGATCCCGAAAATCCGTCACGGCAATCCGGCTGGATCGTGCTCGGCATGGGCAAGCTTGGCGCGCATGAACTGAATTTCTCCTCCGACATCGACCTCGTCGTCTTCTTCGATCCGGATGCGCCGGCAATCGTCGATCCGCTCGACGCCACAGAGCTGTTTGCGCGCCTGACCCGCAGGCTGGTCCGCATCCTGCAGGACCGCACCGGGCACGGCTATGTCTTCCGCACCGATTTGAGGCTTCGTCCCGATCCAGGCTCGACGCCGCTGGCGATCCCGGTCGAGGCAGCACTTCGCTACTATGAGGCGCGCGGCCAGAACTGGGAGCGCGCCGCCATGATCAAGGCGCGTCCCGTGGCCGGCGATCTCGATGCCGGGGATGCGTTCCTGCGGGAATTGCAGCCCTATGTCTGGCGCAAATACATGGACTATGCGGCGATCGCCGACGTTCATTCGATCAAGCGCCAGATCCATGCCCACAAGGGTCATGGCGAGATCGCGGTCAAAGGACACAACGTCAAGCTCGGCCGCGGCGGCATTCGCGAAATCGAGTTCTTCGTCCAGACCCAGCAACTGATCGCCGGCGGCCGTTTTCCGGAGCTGCGCGGCCGCGAGACGGTGCCGATGCTGGGTGCGCTGGCGGCGCGCAACTGGATCACCGCCGATGCACGCGACGCGCTCACGCAGCAATATTGGTTTCTGCGCGGCGTGGAACACGCCATCCAGATGGTCGCCGACGAGCAGACGCATATTCTGCCCGACGATGATGAAGGGCTGGAACGCATCGCCCATATGCTGGGCTTTGCCGATGCCGCCAGATTTGCCGAAACCTTTCGCGCGGCTTTGCATGAGGTCGAGCGCCATTACGCCGCGCTGTTCGAGACTGCGCCTGAATTGTCGGCCGGCGTCGGCAATCTGGTCTTCACCGGCGATGTCGACGATCCCGACACGCTGCAGACCTTGCATGGCCTTGGCTTCCAGCGGCCAAGCGACATCTGCCGCGTCATTCGGGGCTGGCATTTCGGCCGCTATCGCGCCACCCAGTCGGCGGAAGCGCGCGAGCGGCTGACCGAACTGACGCCGGCGCTGCTCAAAGCCTTCGGCCAGACGCGCCGGGCCGACGAGGCGCTGGTTCGCTTCGATGAACTCCTCGCCGGCCTGCCCGCCGGCATCCAGCTGTTTTCGCTGCTGCAGTCGAATCCCGCTCTGCTGAAGCTTATGGCGACGATCATGGGCGCCGCGCCTCGGCTGGCGGCAATCATCACAAGGCGCCCGCATGTCTTCGACGGTCTGCTCGACCCGGCGCTGCTCACCGAACTGCCCAACCGCGCCTATCTCTCAGCGCGGTTGGCCGCTTTCATCGATGGCGACAGGCCCTACGAGGATGTGCTTGACCGGCTGCGCATCTTTGCCTCCGAGCAGAAATTCCTGATCGGTGTCAGGCTGCTCGCCGGCTCGATCGACCCGGCGCGCGCCGGCCGCGCCTTTTCCGATCTCGCCGACCTCACCATCGACGCCGCATTGCAGGCGGTGACCACCGAATTCGCGCTGCGCCACGGCGGTATCGCCGGCGGCACGGTTTCGCTGCTCGGCATGGGTAAGCTCGGCAGCCGCGAATTGACGGCGGGTTCGGACGTCGACCTTATCCTGCTTTACGATCACGACCCGGATGCCGACGAGTCCGACGGCGACAAGCCGCTCGCACCGTCGCACTACTACACCAGGATGACGCAGCGGCTGATCGCGGCTGTCTCGGCGCCGACCGCCGAGGGCGTTCTCTACGAACTCGACCTGCGCTTGCGGCCATCCGGCAACAAGGGGCCGGTGGCGACCCATATCGACGCCTTCAAGAAATACCAGCGCCAGGAGGCCTGGACCTGGGAGCACATGGCGCTGGCCCGGGGGCGCGCCATCGGCGGCGACGCGGCCCTTTGCGCCGAGGTCGAGGCCGAGGTGGCGGCACTTCTGGCCTTGCCGCGCGACGCCGCCAAGGTGAGGGCGGAGGCATCCGAGATGCGCGCGCTGATCGAGAAGGAAAAATCGCCGCGCGACATCTGGGACATCAAGCTGATCCCGGGCGGCCTCATCGACCTCGAATTCATCGCGCAGGTGGCCGTCATCACCGGCCAGGTCGACGCCGGCCGCAGGGTGACCGCGACCGGCGAAATCCTGGCGCATCTGTCGCCGGATTTCGCCGTGGCTGACGTCAGGCAGCAGCTTTGCGAAGCCTACCAACTCTATCTGGCGCTAACCCAGATGACGCGGCTTTGCCTCACCGGCGCATTCGAACGCGATGACGTTCCGCCGGGATTGTCGGATCTGCTTCTGGCGGTGACTGACCTGCCGGATTTCGGTGTGCTGGAAGCACATCTCAAGGAAACGTCGCGAAAGGCCAGAAAGGATTTCGACCTTTTGCTTCGTACGAAACGGTTGTGAGGGCGTGAAGCGCTGGCGGCTGTTTCGGATCGCATCGGGGGTGACGATGCAACAGGAGAATACCCATGAGAAAGACAACCGGACTTGCCCTTGCCTTCGTCGCGCTTGCCGGCGCCGTTGGCACCACCGCCTATGCCGAGAACAATGCCAGCGCCAGAATGCGCGAGGGCGCGATGATGCGCCTCGACAAGGCGATGAAGGATTCCAACGGCACCATCAGCTTCGACCAGTTTTCCGACGCCATGAACGCGCGGCTGAAGAAGCTGGTCGCCGACAATGGCGGCAAGCTGACCGTTGCCCAGCTCGCCGACGCGCTGGAAAAGGCGCGGTTCGAGGAAATGGCAAAGCGTATCGTCGCCCGCTACGACACCAAGGGCGACGGCACGCTGACCACGGACGACATCACCGGGCGCGAGAAAAAGGTGTTCGCGATGCTCGACCGCAACAATGACGGCAAGATCGAGCGCAACGAACTACCGAAGAACGGCCGCATGGGCCGCCACCACCAATGGGACGGCGGCGACGACAGCATGGAGTGAGTGGCGATATGTCTCCGGCGGCGAAAGCCGCCGGAGCCCTTACATGACCGCGGCTACTCAGTCCTTGAACGCGGCGGAGAGCACCGCTCGCATTGGCGGGCCGTCAGGCCGCCGCCTTCACCGCCGGTTGCGCCTTCTTCACCGGGATGCGCACCGACACGATCGTGCCGACGCCTTCGGTCGAGCGGATTTTCAGCGCTCCTCCTTGCAACTCGGCCAGCGAGCGCGAGATGGCAAGGCCGAGGCCGGAACCGGCGTGGTTCTTCGAAAACTGGTTCTGCACCTGTTCGAAGGGGCGGCCAAGCTTGCTCAGTGCCTCCTTCGGAATGCCGCAGCCATTGTCCTCGATGGTCAGCACCAGCGCGCCTGACGTGTTGCGGGCGCGCACCGAGATATGGCCGCCCTGGCCGGTGAACTTCACCGCATTCGACAGCAGATTGATGGCGATCTGCTTGATCGCCCGGCGGTCGGCGAACAGCGTCATCGTATCGGCGATGCGGGTTTCGACCGTGATCGATTTCTCCGCCGCCTGCAGCGAGATCACCCGCACCGTCTCGCGGATCAGCGGGCAGAGATCGATTTCCTCGCGGTCCACCGAGAATTGGCCGGCTTCGATCTTCGACATATCGAGTATGTCGTTGATGACGCCGAGCAGATATTTGCCGCTGCCGTTGATGTCGTTGGCATATTCCTCGTAGCGCGGCGAACCGAGCGGCCCGAACAGGCCTTGTTCCATCAGTTCGGAGAACCCGATGATGGCGTTGAGCGGCGTGCGCAGCTCGTGCGACATGTTGGCTAGGAATTCGGATTTGGCCCGATTGGCGGCCTCGGCGCGCTCGGTTTCCTTCATATATTCGCGGTTGAGCTCGACCAGTTCCTTGGCGCGCTCTTCCTCGGCCCGGCGGGCGAGGCTGAGGTCGTGGATGGTCGCCATCAGCCGGCGCTCGCTGTCGACCAGCTTTTCCTGGTGCAGCTTGATCTGGGTGATGTCGGAGCCGACGGAGACCGTGCCGCCGTCCCGGGTCCTCAGTTCGTTGACCTGCAGCCAGCGGCCGTCGGAGAGCTGCCGCTCGAAGGTTGCGCCCCCTTGCGGCCCGTTGGTGTTGGCCAGCCGCCGTTCAGAGGCGAAGGCAAGCATGCGCTCTTCAAGCACGGCGCGCGCAGCGCCCGGCATGACGTCGCGGTCCGACAGGCCGTTGTCCTTCTGGTATTTGGAATTGCACATGATCAGGCGCTGGGCGGCATCCCACAGCACGAAGGATTCGTTGATGTTTTCGATCGCGGTCCGCAGGCGAAGGTCGGCCGCCTCCGAGCGCAGCGCCAGATGCCGCTGCTCGGTGACGTCGACGGCAATGCCGATCAGCTGGATCTCAGGCGCTTCCGGGTCGATCACCTGGGCCCTGGCGCGCATCCACACCCACTGGCCGTCGGCGTGACGCATCCGGAACACCTGGTCGATATGGTCGATCTCGCGCTCGACGATTTTGTTGGCCAGCTCGAACAGGTCGCCGTCCTCGGGGTGGATGATGTCGTCGACCTCGCCGAACGACAGCATCGAGTTGCAGGGCTCGTAGCCCAGCATGTCGTACATCGAGCGCGACCAGTACATCTTGCCGCGCACCATGTCCCAGTCCCACAGGCCGCAGCGACCGCGAACCAGCGCCATGTCGATGCGCTGATGGGCTTCGAGATAGATGCGGTCGGCTGTCTGGGCGCGCGATGCCTGGCCGAAATAGGCGTAGAGGATGATGATCAGCACGCCGGCTGTCAGCACAAACAGCGTGACGTTGAGCGAGACGGTCTTGCGCCAGTTGTCGAACACCGCTTCCTGCGGCACCAGCACGGCGGCGGCGTTCTTGCGGTCCCGGGTCAGGCTCACCGCCGCGTACCAGTCCTGGCCGCCGATGCTGACATCCATGACCCCGGCGCGGTCGCCGAACATGAACAGCGGCTGGCCGTCCAGCACCAGGCTGTCCAGCGATCGCCCTTGCCAGCCGGTCGACAGCGGCGACACGGCAATGATCTTGAAGGCGCTGTCGGTGATCACAAGCACATGGCTTCTGCCCATGGCGCCCTGGCGGCTCGTGCTTTCCAGAAGATCAATTGCACCGCTGGATGCCGCGGTCGGGTCGGCCGAGATTGCGTTCGCCATCTGGCCGGCGGCGAGACCTAGCACCGCCTTGCCGTCGCGCTCGGCCTCGTCGCGCTCGTTCATCAGCGACAGCACGCGCAGTGCGGCGATGACGATCAGGAAGATGATGATGAGAGCCGGTATCGAACGGCGCAGAAGGGGTTCGGCAGCCAGGAGCCGCCGGTAGGCTGGTTCAGCGATGAGCCGCGTATTGCCGGCGAGGCCGTCGCCTCGCGCCTTGCGCCGCTCAAAAGCCGTCCCTTCGGGCGCGCCCCACGCGTCCGCCTTGGCCATAAATGGCACTCCCCGAATTTCCGTACGCTTGACGATCCGGCAACACCGCACATCCGAATCGTCTGTAAAGAATCAAAGGTGATTCGCCTTGTCCAGAGGCGCGGCCGAAAAACATTAAAAATTGATTGAAATAACGCTGAAATCCCTCCCCTTGAGGGGAGGGTGGCCCGAAGGGCCGGGTGGGGTCCTCGGCGAAGCGCTCGACTCTCTCAATCACGGTCGAAGTTGGTCGAGGTCGCGCACTGCCGCAACGACCCCACCCGTCCATCCGCCTTCGGCGGCTGTCCACCGTCCCCTCGGGGGAGGGATCAGGCCAGCGTTCGCTCCACAATGTCCCGCAAATCCGCCGACAGGTTCTCGGCACCGGCGATGGCCAGCAGCGCTTCCCTGGCCTTGGCTTGCCTGCCCGGCTCCAGCGAGCGCCACGAGCGCAGCGCTGTCGCCAGCCTGGCCGCCACTTGCGGATTGCGTTTTTCAACCTCGAGTACGGTCTGGGTAAAAAACCGGTAGCCTTCGCCATCGGCGCGGTGGAAGCCGGTCTGGTTGGCGCTGGCGAATGTGCCGACCAGCGAGCGCACCCGGTTCGGATTGGCCATCGAGAAAGCTGCGTGACCAGTCAGCTCGCGTACCGTGTCGACTGTCCGGCGTCCCGGCACGCTGGCCTGGATCTGGAACCATTTGTCCATGACCAGCGGATCGGCGCCATAACGCGCCTCGAAATCGGCCAGCGCCTTGATCGCCTCCGGCGAACCGTCATGGCGGTGCGCAAGGACGGTCAGCGCTGCGGCGCGGTCGGTCATGTTGGTCGCGGTTTCGAAATGCCGGGCGGCGAGCGCAGCACCTTTCGGCAGCAGCGAGAGGTAGTCGAGCAGGATGTTGCGCAGCGCGCGGCGTCCCGCACTTGCCGCGTCGGGGCTGAACGGCCCGTCGCCGGCGAGGCGGCCGTATAGGTCGGTGAACGTTTGCTGATTGGCGCGCGCGATTGCCAGCGCCAACGCCTCGCGAGCGGCAAAGATGGCGTCGGGATCGATGTTCGTGCCGATGTCGCGGGCAATGTCGGCCTCGCCCGGAAGTGACAGCGCCAGCGCCCGGTAGGCAGGTTCCAGGGTCTCGTCGCCGGCGATCTTGCCGGCAAGTCCGGTCAGCCTGGCGGTGAAAGCCGGCTTCGCGCCGCCGAGGATCTGGCGGAAGGCCGCTATCAGCGCATCGGTGAGCAGCGTGTTGAACGCCTGCCAGCGCGCGAAGGCATCGCTGTCATGGCCGGCGAGGAAGAACTGGTCGTCGGCCTTCTGCTCGACCGAAAGTGTGATCGGCGCCGAAAAGCCGCGATTGAGCGACACCGCCGGCCGCTCGGCGACGCCTGAGAAGCGCACCATATGTCGGCGCTTGCGGATATGGATGACACCGTCTTCGACGGTGGCGCCTTCGACGGCGCCATAGGCGACCGGTTCGCCGCCGGCGCCGACCAAGCCGAAGGCGAGCGGAATGTGCATCAGGCGCTTGCGGCTCTCCGACGGTGTCGGCGGCACCGACTGCTCGATCTCGAGGGTAAACTCGCGCGTCGCCGGATTGTGCGTCGAACTGACGGTCAGGTTCGGGGTGCCCGCCTGGTGATACCAGAGCGCGAACTGAGACAGGTCGCGCCCGGAGGCGTCCTCGAACACCTTCAGGAAGTCCTCGATCGTCGCGGCCTCGCCATCATGGCGCTCGAAATAGAGGTCCATGCCGGCGCGGAAAGCCTCGGCCCCGAGAATCGTGCGGATCATGCGCACGACTTCCGAGCCTTTTTCGTAGACCGTCGCCGTGTAGAAATTGTTGATCTCGCGGTAGCGGCGCGGCCGTACCGGATGCGCCAGCGGTCCCTGGTCCTCGGGGAACTGGTGCGCCCTGAGCGTGCGCACTTCGGCGATGCGCTTGACCGCGCGCGAGCGCTGGTCGGCGGAGAATTCATGGTCGCGAAAGACCGTCAGCCCTTCCTTAAGGCAGAGCTGGAACCAGTCGCGGCAGGTGATCCTGTTGCCGGTCCAGTTGTGGAAATACTCATGCGCGATGATCGCCTCGATATTGGCGAAATCGGCATCGGTGGCGGTTTCCCGGTCGGCCAGCACATACTTGTCGTTGAAGATATTGAGTCCCTTGTTCTCCATGGCCCCCATGTTGAAGTCGGAAACGGCGACGATGTTGAAGACGTCGAGGTCGTATTCGCGGCCGAAGGCCTGCTCGTCCCATTGCATCGAGCGCTTCAGCGCGTCCATGGCGTAGCCGGCAAGCCCCTCCTTGCCTGGCTCGACATAGATGCCGAGTTCGACCTCGCGCCCGGACATTGTGACGAAACTTTCCGCAACCTTGCCGAGATTGCCGGCCACGAGCGCAAACAGATAGGACGGCTTGGGGAAGGGGTCGTCCCAGACTGCAAAGTGCCAGCCGTCGGCAAGCGCGCCGCTTTCGACCGGATTGCCGTTGGAAAGCAACAGCGGCGCTTCGTCCAGCCTCGCCTCGATACGCACGGTATAGACCGACAGGATGTCGGGGCGGTCGAGGAAATAGGTGATGCGGCGAAAGCCCTCGGCCTCGCATTGCGTGCAATAGACATTGCTGGAGCGGTAGAGGCCCATCAGCGCCTCATTGCTGGCCGGCGCGATCTCGGTCTCGAGCAGCAGCTGGAAACGGGGCGGCGGCCTCAAAATGGTCAGCTGGTCCGGCGTGGCGAGATACTCGGCCGGGGCAAGCTCGCGACCGTCGATGGCAATGCGCTTGAGCACCAGGCCGTCGCCGTCCAGCACCAGCGACGTCGAGGCGGCGGCGCCATCGCGGCGTTCGATCGTCAGCACTGCGGTGACACGCGTTGCGTCTGGCGAAAGGCGGAAGGTGAGGCCGGTTTGCGGGATGGAAAAGTCGTTGGGGCGGTAGTCTTCGAGCTTGAAGACCTGGCCGGTATCGGTTCGCATTCCCTTGGGTTTCCCTGTCGCTATCGGAGCCGCTGACGTGTCCTGGCCCATTAAATCTAAAGTTGCGCGCTCTTTACACGAAACGGTCACTCGACAAAACTACGCCAATGCCTATTTCGGGGCGTTCCCCTTCCGCCATTATCGTGAGGCCTTGATGACCGTCGTCACATCGAAGTTCGGCATGGGCGCCTGTGTACCGCGTCGTTCGACGCGCATCTCAGCGGAGATCCGGGAAGCAACAAAACAGTGAAAGCCGGGCCTGGAGACGAAGCGGGCGGGAAACTGTCCGATCATCCCGGCGCGCATCGGCCCAAAAATCAATGTCGATTTTTGGAAAGCACGATGCGCAGATTCAAAGTGTCAGAGCGTCCTTTGCGCGTCGAAGACGACGCGCGGCGCTCTAATGTTCTCACCGGGATCATGCTCAAGGTCATGTCGGTGGCGGTCTTTGTCGGCATGCAAACCTGCATCAAGGCCGCCGGCACTTTGCCGGCCGGCCAGATCGTCTTCTTCCGCTCCTTCTTCGCCATCTTCCCGATCATCGTCTTCCTGGCCTTCACGAGAAAACTGGGCACGGCGTTCGCCACCAAACGCCCGCTGAACCACATTGCGCGCGGTGTCGTCGGCGTTTGCGCCATGGGGCTCGGCTTCTTTGCGCTGACCCGGCTGCCGCTGCCTGAGGCGATCACGCTGAACTATGCCCAGCCTTTGCTGGTGGTGGTGTTCTCCTCGCTATTCCTCGGCGAAGCCATTCGCGTCTATCGCTGGAGCGCGGTTGCGGTCGGTCTGGTCGGCGTGCTGATCATCTCCTGGCCGGAGCTGACGCTGCTCACGTCGGGCGTCGCGCTCGGCGACCAGGAGGTGCTGGGCGTCATCGCTGCTCTTGTTTCTGCAGCAATCTCCGCCAATGCCATCCTGCTCGTGCGCAATCTTGTCCAGACTGAACGAACAGCGACCATCGTGTTGTGGTTCTCGGCGACGGCGAGTGTCATGGCGCTGCTTACGCTGCCCTTCGGCTGGCAGGCGCTGACGCCGCTGCAGGCCGGTCTGCTGGTCGCAGCGGGGTTCTGTGGCGGGCTGGCGCAGATTTTGATGACGGCGGCGTACCGCCATGCCGAAGCTTCGGTGGTGGCGCCGTTCGAATACACCTCGATGATCCTCGGCGTGGTCGTCGGCTATTTCGCCTTTGGCGATATCGCCACCATCAACACGCTCGTCGGCGGTGTGATCGTCGTTGCCGCCGGCATGTTCATCATCTGGCGCGAGCGCCAACTCGGCCTGGAACGCACCCGAACGCGCAAGGCAGCGCCACCACAGGGGTGAGGAGGTCCGCGGGGTTGGCTCAGTTAGCTTCCGCACGTTCCTTCGCCAGCCGCACCAGCACCGCTCGCGTCTGCTCGTCGGCCGGGAAGAAAGACTCGATCGCCAGTTCCGACAGCGTCACGTCAAGCGGCGTGCCGAAGACGGTGATGGTGCTGATGAAGGACAGCACCTGGTCGCCATGCGCCAGCCGCAGCGGATGGACGATGCCGTTGGGCTCGACCGGCACCGGCCGCGCACCCTTGAGCCCGGACGGATAGGTTCGCAATTCGCGCTCCAGCTCGACCAGGACGGGATCGCCGGCGGCATCGTTCTGGTGTTTCAGCCGCTCCAGCAGATGCGCCCGCCATTCCGCGAGATTGACGATGCGCGGTGCGATGCCGTTCGGGTGCAGGCTGAGGCGCAGCACATTGACCGGCGGCTGGAGCAGCGACGGCTCGGCAACATCGGCCAGAAACGGGCCGATGGCGGCATTGGCGGAAATCAGGTTCCAGTACCGGTCGACGGCGAGGGCGGGGAACGGCTCATGCCCTTTGAGCACGCTCTCGACCGCGGCAAGCGCCGGCGCCAGCGTCGTATCTGTGAGTGGCCGCTCGCTGAAGCTCGGGGCAAAGCCGGCAGCCAGCAACAGCTGATTACGCTGCCGCAGCGGAATCTCAAGCTGCTCGGCCAGATGCAGCACCATCTCGCGCGATGGCGCGGCGCGGCCGCTTTCGACGAAGGAGAGATGACGCTGGGAAATCTCAGCCTCCATTGCGAGATCAAGCTGGCTCATGCGCCGGCGCGTGCGCCATTCGCGGATCAGGCTGCCGGCGGAGGTTTGGGCTGTTGTCATCGGGCAGGATTAAGGCGGCGGGAGAGGGATTTCAATTACGTCGGAGGTTATAGCGGAGGCCGAGGCGAAATCTTCTCCCCCTTTGAGGGGGAGATGGCCGGCAGGCCAGAAGGGGTTCGACGGGATGCGACCTTCTTACGGAAATGGAAGTTGGCGCTCCACGCGCAACGACCCCACAGTCGCCTTCCGCGACATCTCCCCCTCCAAGGGCCCTCAAGGGGGAGATCAGCTAGCTAGCCCACCTCTCGCAACTTCGCTTTCACCTCGAGAAAATCCCGCCACGCCAGTTTCTTGTGCGCCGGCGTCCGCAAGAGATAGGCCGGGTGCAACGTCGGCATGGCCGGAATGGCAGTGCCCGACACCGTCGTGTGCACCTGCCAATTGCCGCGCAGGCGCAGGATGCCCTCGGTAGTGTTGAGCAGGGTTTTGGCCGAAGGGCCGCCGAGATTGACCAGCACCTTCGGCTTGACCAGCTCTATCTGCCGCTCGATGAAGGGACGGCAGATTTCGGTCTCGTGCGGCGTCGGCGTGCGGTTGCCGGGCGGCCGCCAGGGAATGACGTTGGCGATATAGACCGAAGTCCGGTCAAGCCCGATCGCCGCCAGCATGCGGTCGAGCAGCCGGCCCGAGCGGCCGACGAAGGGCAGGCCCTCAATATCCTCGTCGCGGCCGGGCGCCTCGCCGACCAACATCACCGAACCTTCCGGATTGCCGTCGGCAAAGACCAGGTTCTTGGCGGTGAATTTGAGGTTGCAGCCATCGAACGACGCCATGTGCTGGCGCAGTTCGTCGAGCGTCGAGGCACTTGCCGCCATTTGCCGGGCCAGGGCCGCCTGTGCCTCGTCGGGCACCGTCGCCATGGCCGGAACGGAACGCGCCGGCGCGTCCGGCACCCGGCTTGCGTCCAGCCCGGGGCTGGCGGCGGCTTGTTCCGGGAACTTGTTTTCGCGAGGCGGCGCGGCAGGCGCCGTTGTGCGCTCGGGGCGCTTCGGTGCTGCCCCGGCAAACCGGTTCACCGGCGCGTCCTCCAACGCTTCGTCGACACCGGCAGAGGCGTAGAAGGCGAGCAACTCGGCCAGGTCGGATCGGTTGTTGGGGGAGGCGGCAGTCATACCGGGCACATTCGTCCGCCGAGAGACGATTTGCAAGGTTGGGCGGTTAGTAATCTCCCCCTCAAGGAGGGAGATTACGCGCTCGTCGGCTTTCGCCAATCACGAAGGGCATTTCGTGGCGATTTTCACGGCGTCTGCCGCTTACCCCGTCGGTATCCGCGGATCCTGCACCAGATAGAACGTCCAGCGCGGCGTGTAGTCGGTGATCAGAAACTCGAAGCGTCCCCTCTTCAGCGGGTCGATCTGTCCACTCTTGAACAAGAGCCGGTCATAGGGTTCGAAATCGCGGTCGAAATCGGCGTACGCGCTCGACAGGATGTTGTCGGGCGTCTTGTTGCGCTGGTCGAAGGACAGGCCGTCGCCGAACACGCTCGGCTGGTTGAGTATCTCCTGCAGCTCGAACTGGAATTCGACCCAGGCCTGGCCGCTGTTGTTGAGCACCTCGATACGCATGTACAGGATGCCGTTGGCGAATTCGCCGTTGGTGCTGAACGGCTGGATCGGTTTGGTGGTGCGGATGGTGAGCGTCACCGGCGTCGACGAATTCAGCTCCTCGGAGATGACCAACGGATCTTCCTTGGTGCCGGTGCCCGAGGCGCCGGTGATGTGGAAACCGCCAAGCTCGTCGGAAAAGGAATAGGCGCCGGTCGCCCACACCTTCACCGGCTCGGCCTGAGCGCGAACCGGCGTAAGCATTGAAAGGGCGAGAAGGATCGCTCGGCAGGTCCGGCCGGGCGGAAGGGGGAAGCGCGTCAATGAATAGCCGGACGGCGTGCGCATGGAAATAAGTATGGCCGATAAGAGAGCCGTCGAACAATTAAAATATGGGACGCTGAGCGCGGCCGCGCGCAAAACGCTTGCGGCAGAGTTGTCATCCGCGACTTTTTGTCGAAATCGGCATTGTCACGTCAGCGCCGGTTTCCTGTCGCGGATTGATGCGCTATGCAGCGCAGGAGCCAGCAAAATGCCGGAAACGGTTGGCCAGAGCGGAGGGGTTGATGAGCGAGATCGAACGCGAGAGCATGGAATTCGACGTGGTCATCGTCGGGGCCGGCCCGGCGGGCCTTGCCGCAGCGATCCGTCTCAAGCAGGTCAATCCCGAGCTTTCCGTCGTGGTGTTGGAAAAGGGCGGCGAGGTTGGTGCCCACATTCTGTCAGGCGCCGTCGTCGATCCCATAGGCATCGACCGCCTGTTGCCGGGCTGGCGCGAGGAAGATGGCCACCCCTTCAAGACGCCGGTTACGGCCGACGATTTCCTGGTGCTCGGCCCCGCCGGCTCGTTCCGTCTGCCCAATATCCTGATGCCGCCGCTGATGAACAATCACGGCAACTACATCGTCTCGCTCGGCAATGTCTGCCGCTGGCTGGCAACCAAGGCTGAAGCGCTAGGCGTCGAAATCTATCCGGGCTTTGCTGCCGTCAGCCTCGTCTACAACGATGCCGGCGCCGTCACGGGCGTCGTCACCGGCGACATGGGCGTCGAAAAAGACGGCACACATGGCCCGGGCTTTGCGCCGGGCATGGCGCTGATGGGCAAATACGTGCTGATCGGCGAGGGCGCGCGCGGTTCGCTGTCCAAGCAGCTGATCGCAAAATACAAACTGTCCGACGGGCGTGAGCCCGGCAAATACGGCATCGGCCTCAAGGAGCTGTGGCAGGTCAAGCCCGAGAACCACCGGCCGGGCCTGGTGCAGCACTCCTTCGGCTGGCCGCTCGACCTGAAGACAGGCGGCGGCTCCTTCCTCTACCACCTCGAGGATAACCAGGTCGCGGTCGGCTTCGTCCTGCATCTCAACTACAAGAACCCCTGGCTGTCGCCCTTCGAGGAATTCCAACGGTTCAAGACGCATCCGGCGATATCGCACACCTTCGAGGGCGCCAAGCGCATCGGCTATGGCGCGCGCGCCATTACCGAAGGCGGCTGGCAGTCGGTGCCGAAACTCTCCTTCCCCGGCGGCGTGCTGATGGGGTGTGCGGCGGGCTTCGTCAACGTGCCGCGCATCAAGGGTTCGCACAATGCGGTGCTGTCCGGCATGCTGGCAGCCGAACATGTCGCGCAAGCGATCGGCGCCGGCCGTGCCAATGACGAGCTGTCGTCTTATGAGGACGCCTGGCGCGCGACCGATATCGGCAAGGATTTGAAGAAGGTCCGCAACGTCAAGCCGCTCTGGTCGCGCTTCGGCACCATTATCGGCGTCGGCCTCGGCGGTCTCGACATGTGGCTGAACACGCTGTTCGGCTTCTCGCCCTTCGGCACGCTGAAACATGGCAAGGCCGATTATGCCGCGCTTGAGCCCGCGGCCAAGCACAAGAAGATCGCCTATCCCAAAGCGGACGGCGTGCTGACCTTCGACCGCCTGTCCTCGGTGTTCCTGTCCAACACCAATCACGACGAAAACGAGCCGGTGCATCTCATCGTCGGCGACATGGAGTTGCAGAAGCGTTCCGAGCATGATGTCTTTGCCGGGCCTTCGACCCGCTATTGCCCGGCCGGTGTTTACGAATGGGTCGACAAGGACGGCAACGCCGCCGCCGATCCGTCTGCCAAAGATGTGCGCTTCGTCATCAACGCGCAGAACTGCGTGCACTGCAAGACCTGCGACATCAAGGATCCCAACCAGAACATCAACTGGGTGCCGCCACAAGGCGGCGAAGGCCCGGTCTATCAGGGCATGTGAGCCTCACCGACCGGGGCCGTCTCAACCAGCAAAAATGGCGGCGATGGCCGGGTTTACCAAGGCATGTAAGGCGCTCGGCGCCAAAGATTGTTGAAACCGTCGTCTGCTTGTGGTCTCATTGCCGCGTCCATGGGGAAAATGGCATGCGCGTGTTGGTCTTGTTTTGCGTCGCCGTCATAAGCGCGGCCTGCGGCGTCGTCGGGACGGCGTCGGCGGGGGTGAAAACCGTCGTCAAGACGCGAACCTATGACATCACCGGCACGACAGGTGCCGGTCTGGTTATCGCCATGAACCGCAGGGGCCCCAAGCACGGTTTCATGACCCACGCCATCGCGCAGACAAGCTACACCGCCGACTGGAGCCTGGACGTGGGTCAGGTCAACGGCGTCTGCCGCCTGCGCCAGGCCAATGGAACGCTCAACATCGCCTACACCTACCCGCGCGTCGCCTCGGCCGTCACGCCGGCGCTGCGCAAACGCTGGAACCGGTTTTTCACAGGCGTTCTCGCTCATGAAGGAACCCATGGCCGTATCGCCGGGCAGATGATGCAGGCTGCCGAGCGGTCGGTTCGCGGCCTGAAATTTGCCAACGATCCGCAATGCAACAAAACGCGCGTCGAAGCCACGCGGCGCTTGCAAGCCACTTCCAAGCTCTATGAGGCAAAACAGACCGCGTTCGACGCGCGCGAGCACAGTGAAGGCGGCCATGTCGAGCGCATCATCGAGGCCTTGGTAGGCTTGTGAAACCGTAAGCCCCGTGGCGTACGATCTAGCCGCCCATGCTGGGCTGGATCAGCGACACAGTCGCGGTAGAATCCTCGTCGACCGGCTTGGTCTCGTCGCGCATCAATGAAAATTCCACCATCACCGGCAGATGGTCGGAGCCGGTCTCTTCCATCTGCGTCGACGACAGGATGGTCACCCCGCCCTTCGAAAACACCTGGTCGATCGGCAGGCCCGCATAGCGCCGCAGGAAATCGGGCAGGGTCCGGTGGATCCAGGTCGGTCCGGCCGACGGCATCACGGTCAGTCCGCCGAGCGAGGCAACGCGCCGTACCGCGGCGCTCCACGGCACGGCGTTGCAGTCGCCGGCCATGATCGCCGTCTCGCCGAGCGAGGTGAGCGTCTCGGTCAACTCGCCGATCTGCCAGTATTGTTCCTTCGGCCACGGCCAGCTCAAATGGATCGCCGCGACATCGACCGGAGTGCCGCCGAAATCGACGGTGGCGGCCGCCATCGCGCCGCGCGGTTCGCAATGCGGCTCGGTGCCGGCCGCAAAAGGTCGCCGGGACAAAAGCGCCACGCCCCACACGCCGTGGGGATGGGCGCACAGGATGCGATAGGGATAGGCGTTCTGGATATAGCCGAGTTCGGTCGCCCACATGGCCGATACTTCGTCGAGCGTGATCACGTCTGGGTTGGTCCTGGCGATCAGCGAAAGAACCTTCTTGGGTGTCGGATTGTTGAAACGCAGGTTCATCTGCAGCAGCCGGTAGACCGGTTCGTTGCCGGGCGCGGCGTCATTGGCGGCCTGCACCGGCCACAGGCGCGGCAAGGTGCTCAACGTGCTGGCGAAGGCGGCCACGGCCAGCAGCAGGCCCACGCCCGCCTGCAGGCGAAACGAGGTGGCGAGCAGCGGCAGCGCAATCAGCCCCATCAGCACGGCAAAATGGATGCGGAAATGGGCAAAGGAATCGAAGGCCGGATGCAGTGCGCCAAAGAACCCGGCTACAAGCGCGGCCGAGAGGCCGAGCATTGCCAGGAACGCCATTGAAGCCATCATCTTTCGCACGCGTGCCATCAGACCGGGTTTTGCCCTAGACCGGGTAATACATTGCCGAGGTATCAGGCCTTTATCGGCTGAAATGCGGCCCAATCAAGATGACGAAACGCCTCGCGGCAAACATTTACGGCAAGCCGGTCTACTGAAAGGCCGTCTCCGAAAAGCTTCTCAGCTTGCGCGAATGCAACCGTTCCATCGGCATTTCCGCCAGCTTCTCCATCGCCTTGATGCCGATGGTCAGATGCTGCGCCACTTGCCGCTTGTAGAATTCGGTCGCCATGCCGGGCAGCTTCAACTCGCCATGCAGCGGCTTGTCGGAGACGCAAAGCAGTGTGCCGTAGGGCACGCGGAAGCGGAAGCCATTGGCGGCGATCGTGGCCGATTCCATATCGAGCGCGATGGCGCGCGACTGCGACAGCCGCTGCACCGGTCCGCGCTGGTCGCGCAGTTCCCAGTTGCGGTTGTCGATGGTGGCGACGGTGCCGGTGCGCATGATGCGCTTGAGATCGTAGCCGGAAAGTCCGGTGACTTCGGCGACCGCCTCCTGCAGCGCCACCTGGATCTCGGCCAGCGGCGGTATCGGCACCCACACCGGCAGGTCATCGTCCAGCACATGGTCTTCCCGGACATAGGCATGCGCCAGCACATAGTCGCCCAGCGCCTGAGTGTTGCGCAGTCCGGCGCAATGGCCGAGCATCAGCCATGCATGTGGCCGCAGCACCGCGACATGGTCGGTGATCGTCTTGGCGTTGGACGGGCCGACGCCGATGTTGACCATGGTGATGCCGCCATGGTTCGGCTTCTTCAGATGATAGGCTGGCATCTGAGGCAGGCGCGGCGCCGCCACGCCTTCGCTGGGCGCGTTTTGCCCTGCCTTGGTGATGACATTGCCCGGTTCGACGAATTCGGTATAGCCGTGGCCGCCTTCAGCCATCTGGGCCCGCGCGCGGGCGACGAACTCGTCGATGTAGAACTGGTAGTTGGTGAACAGCACGAAGTTCTGGAAATGCTGCGGGCTGGTCGCCGTGTAGTGCGTCATGCGGTGCAGCGAATAGTCGATGCGCTGCGCCGTGAACGGCGCCAGCGGCCTTGGTTCGCCGAACGCGACCTCGAAGGTGCCGTTGGCGATCTGGTCGTCGGTGCCGTCAAGATCCGGCACGTCGAACAGGTCGCGGATCGGCCGTTTGATGCGGTCGGCGGCGGCGCCATCGACATGGGTTCCTTCAAGGAACGCGAAATGCAGCGGGATCGGCGTGGTCGATTCCGAAACCGTTACCGGCACGCCGTGATTGCGCATGATCAGGCGAAGCTGCTCTACGAGATAGCGTTCGAACAGCACCGGCTGGGTGATGGTGGTCGAGAAATGCCCGGGGGTCGGCATGTGGCCGTAGGCCTGGCGCGAGTCGATCTGGGTGAACGAATTGGTGGTGACGCCGATCTCCGGGTAGAAGGCGCGGTAGCGCTTGCTTTCGTCGCCGCCGGCGGCAAGCGTGGCAAAGGAGTCGCGCAGAAACTTGGTGTTGCGGTCGTAGAGCACCTGCAAGGCGGCCACGGCCTTTTTGGCGTCGTCGAAGCTCTGCTTGCCGAAAGGCTCCGGCATGACGACCGATTCGATAGCTTGTGGGTAGATTCGCTTTTCCATGGCTCAATATAGAGACTTGAGGCCGCACTTGGGAGGGGAGGATGGCCGCCAAGTGGTCGATTTATTCGTCCACGCCCAAGGTGTGCTGAGATTCAGGTAAGGCTGAGCCGGAGTCGAAGACGGGCGCGAAGCGACCAAACTGGTTGGCTTCGAGAACCGGAGCGGAGCGTACTCGAAGTATGTGAGCACCAAAGGCCGCCACTTGCAGGCCGGCATCACCTTAATACCGGCACACCTTACCCGCGCTGCAGACTGACCAGCAAGACAAAGCCGACGCCATGCTTCTTCGTCGCCGGCGCGTCGATCGTCGTGTCGGCATTGGCCCGCATCATCGGCATGACCAGGACCGGCGCCGACAGCACGACCAGGACGAGCGCCGCCCGCGGCAGGAGCCGAAGGGTCTGGAGGGCGTTGATGGCGATGCGGTTCATGGCTTTTGCTTTTCTGTTTGGATCTATGTCTTTGTCGTCTCAGGGGCGAAAATGGTTCATGCAATCGAATTGGCAGGAACTGGCTGCATCCCAGGAACGGGCCGGGCGGCCGGCTTCGGCCACGAGGATGGCGAAGAGCATCCCGAACAGGCTCATCAACAGGCAGACGATGGTGAAGCGGCGAGCGAGCATTTGCGTAGTGTCTCCTTGAACACGCCATCAAAATGCCCTGATGCGACTGAACCGGCGCTGATGCCGACGTTCATCTGCGGTTCAAAGTGATTGACGAGGTCTTAGAGAGAGCGTCGGTTCGGGTTTGCGCCGCCGCAAACGGTCGTCGCTATGGCGCGGACCGTCCTGCAAAAGAAAACGGGGCCTGTGAAGGCCCCGTTGGTCAACTCAAAGCAGCAAGATCAGAGCTTGTGCCAGGTCTGGCTCTTGCAGATCAGCCCGCCGAGCACGCAGCCGCTCATCTTGAGCGAGGTGCCCGACAGTGTTGCCTTGCCCGAATAGGTCTTGTCGCTTGCCGGATCGGTGATGTTGCCGGCATATTTGTTGGCCCCGGCCGCCTTGAGCGAACCGATGGTCTTCCCGGCATATTTGCCGGTCTTCAGGGTGATGGAGAATGAACCGCTGCCGCCGATAACTGCTGTGTCGCCGGCTTGTGTCTTCCAATTGCCTTCGATCGGATCGGCCCAGGCCGCACCAGCCATCATCACGGTGGCCGCCAGGGCCAAGCTCACTTTGCGAAACATATCTGTCCTCCCTGGTTTTAGGTGGTGCAGCCGCCTCTCTGCCCCTTACGCAAACGTAAGCTAATCCAGCTCCCGGCAAAACAAAAGCGGGTGCCGTGACGGAAGGTTTCGCAAATTTCATGCGGGGTCGGGAGAGTGCAGCCTGTGGAAATGAAACGATCGAGGCGTTGGCTTTGGTTTGCGTGGTTAGCAGAGTGTTGATCGGCGCCTTGCAAATTTTCATCAAATCCGGTGCGAAACGGCGGGATTGCTGACTTTGTATCCTTAACGAATTTCCGCGTTTACCTCTTGTTTTAGCTTTGTTTTCTCCAAATTAAGCACGCCATTTAACGACGGATTCAAGGCTCGGCCTCATTCTCGGAAGCATCGAAAGAGCGGCTCCCCAGGGGACACCGGGGGACAGAAAAGGCCCGCTCTCGGGAGCCAGACAGGGGACTAAAATGGCACGTTTTGAAATGCTTGAAGCCGGCTTCGGCGCCATGGGGGCAACTGCCCAGGCCGACATTCTTTTCGAACTGGGCATGATGTATGCGACCGGCCGCGATTGCGAGACCGATGTCGTTGCCGCCCACAAATGGTTCAACATCGCCGCCATCAAGGGCTCGGTCCGCGCCGCGGAACTGCGCTCGGAACTGTCGGCCGCAATGTCCAAGGTCGAGATCGCCAAGGCGCTGCGCGAAGCCCGCGAATGGATGACGATGCACTGAGATCGCGAGCAGATTATCGCAGGCACATTATCGAAAACAGGGAAGCCCCGGGATCAAGACCGCAAAGACGGTCGGAACCGGTGAAACGACAAGGCCGCGACAAGACGGCCGACCATGAAAGAACAAGAACGCGGCAGGCCGGCACGGTCCAGTCGTGCACAATGGGGACGGCGGGCAGGTTTTCGTGGCGCGGGGGCGCATGGGGACTGCTACGAGCAAAAAGCCACGACCGGCCGGAACAGGCTGGCGTGGCTTTTTGCGTTGATGAGGCCCAATCGAGCGGCGCCGATGCGCCTAGACAGGCCCAATGAAGGATGAAATTGTCCCGCCTTCGGAAAGAAGCGCGGCCAGAGCGGCTGCGCGAGTGTGGGAGGAGTTCTATCACCATGAAAAAAATGGGTATTTTGAGCGCGGCCGTATTTGGCCTGACGATGAGCGCGCAGGTTGCCTTTGCCGATGACATCACCATTTCGGTGGTCGGCCCGATGACCGGACAGCTCGCCACGATCGGCGACCAGTTCAAGCAGGGCGCAACGGCAGCCGCCGACGCGATCAACGCCGCCGGCGGTGTCAACGGCTCGATGATCAAGCTCGACATCGAGGACGACCAGTGCGATCCCAAGCAGGCGGTTTCGGTGGCCAACCGGATCGTTGCCAACAGCGTCAAGTTTATTGACGGCCATGCCTGTTCAGGTTCGAGCATCCCGGCTTCCGCCGTCTACGCCGAGGCCGGCGCGCTGATGATGAGCCCGGCCTCTTCAAATCCCGAGCTGACCGATGCCGCCGCCAAGGCCGGCTGGCCGACGATCATGCGTCTCTATACGCGTGACGATGCGCAGGGCGCCTTCATCGGCCCGTGGATCGCCAAGAAATATGCCGGCAAGAATGTCGTTATCCTGCATGACAAGAGCGCCTACGGTCAGGGCGTTGCCGATGCCGTGAAGGCGACGATGAATGCCGGTGGCCTCAAGGAGATCGACTATGAAGGCATCAATGCCGGCGAGAAGGATTATTCGGCTCTCGTCACCAAGCTGAAGGACCTCAAGGCCGACGTTGTCTATTTCGGCGGCTATCACCCGGAAGCCGGGCTTATCCTGCGTCAGTCGGCCGAGCAGAGCGTCAAGTTCCAGCTGATCATGCCGGATTCGATCGCCTCGCCAGAATTCTGGCAGGTCGCCGGCCCCGCCGGTGAAGGCACCCTGTTCGTCTTCCCGTCGGACCCGCAGGCCAAGCCGGAAGCCAAGGAGGCCATCGCCAAGATCAAGGCGGGCGGCTTCGTGCCGGAAGGCTTTACGCTGTTCTCCTACGCCGTCGTTCAGGCGTTTGCAGAGGGCGTCAAGCGCGCCGGAACGGACGATCCGGTCAAGGTAGCCGAAGCGCTGAAGAACGGCACGCCGTTCAGCACCGTGGTCGGCGACGTGACCTTCGACGAGAAGGG
Organism: Mesorhizobium sp. M0037; assembly: GCF_040323635.1. Classification (NCBI taxonomy): domain Bacteria; kingdom Pseudomonadati; phylum Pseudomonadota; class Alphaproteobacteria; order Hyphomicrobiales; family Phyllobacteriaceae; genus Mesorhizobium; species Mesorhizobium sp. M0037. The sequence continues at coordinate 94,989 of NZ_JAMYVB010000003.1, forward strand.
CGATCTGAAGAACGCCAGCTACGACATCAACCAGTGGCACGACGGCAAATACGCGCCGATCGCGCAGTAAGCGGCCGCGTACTCATGGCAATGGCCGGGCTTGTCCCGGCCATTTTTCATTCAAGCCTCCAGCCGGCTATGAAGCCTCTTCAACGAAGCGCACCAGCACCGTTCCGTCGGTGACCTGCTCGCCCTCGGTGGCGATTTCCGCGATCACGCCGTCATGGCTGGCTGCGATCGTGTGCTCCATCTTCATCGCTTCCAGGATCAACAGCGGCTGGCCCTTGATCACCCTTTCGCCCTTTGCCGCGCGCACCAGCTTGACCACGCCTGGCATCGGCGCGCGCAGGCTGCCGGAAGCGGCGGCCGCCTCGTCGGTGCGCGCCAGCGGATCCGGGACGAGGAAACTGTAGCCGACCGCGCCTTCGAACACGGTGACGTGGCCTGGCCAGCGGGCAAGGCGAGGGGCGGCGCGAAGATCATGCGAATTGACGCTGTCATAGGGCGCGTCCAGCGCCACCTCGAAGCGCCCGTCCGGCCGCACTGAAACACGCGCCAGTATATCGTCCTCGCCATGGCGCAGGCGCGTGCGGCGCGCAATGCTATGGAAATGCGCATAGCCGGCAAGCGACGACCACGGATCGTTCGACGGCGGCAAGGCACCGGCGCCCGCCGCGGCAAGGGCCGCCGCGGCAACGATCTCGCTGCGCGGCGGGGCGACCGCGGTCAGCGCTTCCTGATGCCTGCCGATCAGGCCGGTATCGACGTCGCCGGCCGAAAAATCGGTGTTCGCGGCAAGTGCCGCGAGAAAGGCGGTGTTGACGGTCGAGCCGGCAATCTCGGTCTGCGACAACGCAGTGCCGAGCGCATCGAGTGCCGCCTGCCTGTCCTTGGCGTGGACGACCAGCTTGGCGATCATCGGATCGTAGAAGGGCGAGATCGCATCGCCGGCCCGCACGCCGGTCTCGATGCGCATGCTGGCGCCTTCGGGCGCGTTGTCGGGAAACGCCAGGTGATGCAGCGTGCCGGTCGCCGGCAGAAACCCTTTCGCCGCGTCCTCGGCATAGATGCGCGCCTCGAAGGCGTGGCCGGAAAGCGTGATTTCGCTCTGCGTCTTCGGCAGCTTTTCGCCGGCGGCTACCCGCAACTGCCACTCGACGAGGTCGGTGCCGGTGACCGTTTCGGTGACGGGATGCTCGACCTGCAGGCGGGTGTTCATTTCCATGAACCAGAAGCGGTCGGCCTTCAGCCCCTGCGAGGCATCGACGATGAATTCGATGGTGCCGGCGCCGGAATAGCTGATCGCCTTGGCGGCCTTGACCGCCGCTTCCGTCATCGCCTCGCGCAGCGCCGGCGTCATGCCGGGCGCCGGCGCTTCCTCGATCACCTTCTGGTGGCGGCGCTGCGCCGAGCAGTCGCGCTCGTAGAGATGCACGGCATTGCCAAATTTGTCGCCGAATACCTGGACCTCGATGTGGCGCGGCTTGTCGACATATTTTTCGACCAGCACGCGGTCGTCGCCGAACGCGGCCTTGGCCTCGCGCCGTGCGCCCGACAGCGCCTCGGAGAAATCGTCGGGATGTTCGACCCGGCGCATGCCCTTGCCGCCACCGCCGGCGCGCGCCTTGATCAGAACGGGATAGCCGATCTCACGCGCCTTGGACGCCAGCAGCACGATCTCCTGCGCCTCGCCATGATAGCCCGGCACCACCGGCACGCCGGCCTTTTCCATCAGCCGCTTGGCCGCATCCTTCAGCCCCATGGCGCGGATCGAGGCGGCCGACGGGCCGATGAAGGTGAGCCCTGCCGCCACCACCTGGTCGACGAAATCGGGGTTTTCCGAGAGGAAGCCATAGCCGGGGTGAATTGCTTGCGCGCCCGTCGCCAGCGCCGCCGCAACAATCCTGTCGCCGCGCAGATAGCTTTCACCGACGGGCGAAGCGCCGATATGCACCGCCTCGTCGGCCATTTTGACATGCAGAGCCTTGGCGTCCGCGTCGGAATAGACGGCAACGGTGCGCACCCCCATCTTCTTGGCCGTGCGTATCACCCGGCAGGCGATCTCGCCGCGATTGGCGATCAGGATCTTGGCGAACATGGAGCCTCCCGGGTTTGTCTCGGGCAGCGCCGGTCTGGCAGGAATGAGCCTATTTCGAAGCCGCGATTTTGCAGCCGCCGCTCGCGGTCTGAACCTTCCACTTTTTCAGGCCAACCTGACAGCTTCGCAACGCCAACTCTTCCGCGGCCTTCTGAGATGGCGCGTTCAGCCGCGCACCGCAGATGATGTAAAGATCGTCGACGCGCGAGTAGAATGTGGTCGCGTAGGCCGAGTGGCCACTCGCCGCGACATAGGCGTTGTACGACTTCGTGCAGGGCTCCTTTGGATTCAGTGACAACGGAGGCCAGAACCGGGTGTCTCCCTTGCTGCCCGCCAGCGATCCAGCCGCCCCGATACCGGGTGCCGTAAATACGAGCAGGCCGGCAAGCATCGATACAGTAATTCGTTTGATGCGTGTCGATTTCATCTTGCGCCGCCCATTTGAAAAATGCCCAAGCCGATGCTTGTCGGCCTACTTCGATGCCGCAACTTCGCAGCCCGCACCTGTAATGACCTTGTAATGGCTGCGGGCGGACTCGCAGGATTTCATCGCCCGTTCTTCGGCAGCCTTCTGTGACGGTGCATTCAAGCCCGAGCCGCAGATGATGTACAACGAACGGATCCGGGCATAGGGCGTGGTCGCATAGGCCGAATGGCCGCCGGCGGCCACATAGGCGTTGTAAGCCATGGTGCACTGGTCTTTCGGGCTTTTCGGCAAATACGGATAGAAATGGATGTCGCCTTTGCTTCCCGCCAGCGATGCCGCGGCGCCAACGCCGGGTACCGCAAATATAAGCAAGACTGCAAGTACCGACGCAGTCGTTTTTCCCGAATATTTCGGCCTCATCTTTACCCCATCCCCGTTGCCCAATGCGGGATGAACAATAGCGTCTATTCTCCAGTGCCGCCAGCCTGCTCACCGAAAATTTCTTTTGCGTAGGTGGATAAACCATCTTATCCATGCAGACTAGCATCCTTCAATGGCAGCAACGGCTTGTCGGTATAGTTGAGCTGTTGGCTCGTCGAAGCAGCAGAAAATAACTGTTTCGGGCGTTGAGTTCTGTCCGACGAAGGTACCTGCGATGCCAACGGCAATCTGCGTCGCCTCATTTTTCGGATAACGGTAGATGCCGGTGGAGATCGCCGGAAATGCCACGGTCCGGCAATCCCTGGCGGCGGCGATTTGGAGTGACCTGATATAGCAGGATACGACCAGTCCGGCTTCGCCTTTGCCGCCGCCTTGCCACACAGGTCCGACCGTGTGGATGATGTAAGGTGCCGGCAGGTGATAGCCCTTGGTAAGCTTTGCCTCGCCGACTTGCAGCCGTTCAGCATCCGGCATTCGAATTCGAGCTCCGGGCCGGCGGCGCGGTGAATGGCGCCGTCGACGCCGCCGCCGCCCAGCAGCGAGGAATTGGCGGCGTTGACGATGGCATCGACCGCAAGCCTGGTGATGTCGCCGGTGTGGCCATGTATCCGTTCGCCGAACTTGCTCATCCTACATCCTGAACACGCCGAACTTCGTTTCTTCGATGTCGGCGTTGAGCGCGGCCGAAAGGCTGAGCGCGAGCACTTCGCGCGTTTTCGCCGGATCGATGATGCCGTCGTCCCACAGCCGCGCCGAGGAGTAGAGCGGGTGGCCCTCATGCTCGTATTTCATCAGGATCGGCTTCTTGAATTTCGCTTCCTCGTCCGCGCTCCACTCACCGCCCTTGCGCTCGATGCCCTCGCGCTTGACCACCGCCAGCACGGTCGCCGCCTGTTCGCCGCCCATCACCGAAATGCGCGCGTTCGGCCACATCCACAGGAAGCGCGGCGAGTAGGCGCGGCCGCACATGCCGTAATTGCCGGCGCCGAACGACCCGCCGATGATCATCGTCACCTTCGGCACCTTGGCGGTGGCGACCGCCATCACCAGCTTGGCGCCGTCCTTGGCGATGCCGCCGGCCTCGTATTTTCGCCCGACCATGAAGCCGGTGATGTTCTGCAGGAAGATCAGCGGGATCTTGCGCTGGCAGCACAGTTCGATGAAATGCGCGCCCTTCACAGCACTTTCGGAAAACAGCACGCCATTGTTGGCGATGATGCCGACCGGCATGCCCTGAAGATGGGCAAAGCCGGTGACCAGCGTGGTGCCGTAATTCTGCTTGAACTCGTCGAACTCGGAGCCGTCGACGACGCGCGCGATCACCTCGCGCACATCATAGGGCTGGCGCAGATCCGTCGGCACGATGCCGTAGAGTTCCTGCGCGTCATGAAGCGGCGGCATGGGTTTCTGTAAGGTCAGGCTTACAGTCTTGCGCCGGTTGAGATTTTTGACGATGCGCCGGCAGATGGCCAGGGCATGTTCGTCGTCCAGCGCATAGTGGTCGGCGACACCGGACAGCCTGGTGTGCACGTCGGCGCCGCCAAGCTCCTCGGCGCTGACATCCTCGCCCGTAGCCGCCTTCACCAGAGGCGGGCCGCCGAGAAAAATGGTCGCCTGGTTGCGCACCATGATCGTCTCGTCCGACATTGCCGGCACATAGGCGCCGCCCGCAGTACATGAGCCCATGACGCAGGCGATCTGCGGAATGCCGGCCGCCGACATGTTGGCCTGGTTGTAGAAGATGCGGCCGAAATGCTCGCGATCGGGAAACACCTCGTCCTGATTAGGCAGGTTGGCGCCGCCGCTGTCGACCAGATAGACGCAAGGCAGATTGTTTTGCAGCGCGATCTCCTGCGCCCGCAAATGTTTCTTCACGGTGAGCGGGTAATAGGTGCCGCCCTTCACCGTGGCGTCGTTGACCACGACCATCACCTCGGTGCCTTCGACACGGCCGACGCCGGCGATGAGGCCGGCCGAGGAAATCTCCTCGCCATACATGGACCATGCCGCGAACTGGCCGATCTCGAGGAAAGGCGAGCCGGTGTCGAGCAACTGCGCCAGCCGCTCGCGCGGCAACAGCTTGCCGCGCGAAACATGACGCTCGCGCGCCTCCTCCGAGCCACCGCGCTCGACGCTTGCCGCCTTGTCAGCAATGTCGGCAACCAGCGCCCGCATGCGCTCGGCATTGGCGAGGTAGGTTTCGGAGGAGGGCGAGATCTGGGTTTGGAGTACGGCCACATCGGTTCCTATTGCTCTGCCACGACTTGCAGCTTGCCGTCACGGCGCTCGAAAATGTACTCGGAGAGAAGATCAGGTTCGGTCTTGAAAACCTTGTCGATAAATGAGCGAGCAAACTGAACCGCATTGGGAAGCCGCTTGTCTACAACGACGATGGCATCGCGTTTTGGAATGGCTATGAAAACGCCGTTGGGGAATTGCGGTCCAAGCGTGGCCCAGAATTTTTCGGTCAGGAGGAGAGCGGGTGAGATGGCCTCATCCCCTTCGACGGTGAAGATCGATATCCCGTCGAGGATACGCTCCTGCTTGACCTTCGTAATCTGCTTGTTGATGTTTTCCAGAGCAAGCTGGCGAAGCTGTGCGAGTGAGCGGTCCCCAACATCGTCAAGCCGGACGCTGGCGAGCGAGTCCTCATTGTCGATCTGGTAAAGGATCACGACGTCACCCGCCAAGGTTTCAAACGCCGGTCCTTTGTCGGGCTCTGTGCCATCGCCTTTGAAAGCGTCGAGATGTTCGCGCGGTCGAATGTTGGCAATCAGTAGATCGGCCTGGAAGCCGCTTTCGCTATCGTTGAGCACGAGCGTGGTTAGAAAACGTTCGATTTCGGTTTCCGCCTCTCCCGCCGGCAGGTCGCGAATGCGGCCTAGCAGGTTCGTAACGTCCACCTGAAGATGAATATCCTTGCCGGTAGAACCGACCCTGGTTACGTCAAGACGCGCCGGATCGGCGGAGTTGGGAATTGCTTGCTTGACTCGGCTGTCAGCCTTCAGGCGGGAAATGACTTCAACCCGCAGTGCTGCAACGTCTCGAAATTGCGGCATATCTGAAGAGGCGGCATTCGCAAATCCCGACAATGGGATCAATGCGACGATAGTCCGTGCTAATACTCCAAGGTATTTTGGCAAACCAGGCATTGAAATCGCTCACACCCCTTCCGCCATGATCTCGCGCCCGATCAGCCAGCGGCGGATTTCGCTGGTCCCCGCGCCGATCTCGTAGAGCTTGGCGTCGCGCAACAGCCGGCCGGTCGGATACTCGTTGGTATAGCCGTTGCCGCCAAGCAGCTGGATGGCGTCGAGCGCCATCAGCGTCGCTTTTTCGGCGGCAAACAGCACGCAGCCAGCGGCATCCTTGCGTGTCGTCTGGCCGCGATCGCAGGCAGCCGCGACAGCATAAACGTAAGCGCGCGCGGCGTTCATCGTCGAATACATGTCGGCAAGTTTGCCCTGCACGAGCTGGAACTCGCCGATCGGCTGGCCGAACTGCTTGCGCTCATGCACATAGGGGATCGCCACGTCGAGACAGGCCGCCATGAGCCCGAGCGGTCCGCCGGCGAGCACGGTGCGCTCGTAGTCGAGGCCCGACATCAGGACCTCGACGCCGCGGCCCTCCTCATGCAGCACATTGTCATAGGGCACCTCGACATTGTCGAACACCAGTTCGCCGGTGTTGGAGCCGCGCATGCCGAGCTTGTCGAGCTTTGGCGATGCCGAGAAGCCGGCCATCGTCTTTTCGACGATGAAGGCGGTGATGCCGTGCGATTTCCGCTCCGGATCGGTCTTGGCGTAGACCACCAGCGTTTCGGCGTCGGGGCCGTTGGTGATCCACATTTTCGAGCCGTTGAGCACATAGCGGTCGTTGCGCTTTTCGGCGCGCAGTTTGAGCGAGACGACGTCGGAGCCGGCGCCCGATTCCGACATGGCCAGCGCACCTGCCCTTTCGCCCGAGCACAATGCCGGCAGGAATTTCTCCTTCTGCGCCGGCGTCGCCCAGCGGTTGATCTGGTTGACGCAGAGGTTCGAATGGGCGCCGTAGGAGAGACCAACCGAGGCCGAGGCGCGCGAAATCTCTTCCACCGCAATGACGTGGGCAAGATAGCCCATGCCGCTGCCGCCGAAATCGGGATCGGCGGTGATGCCGAGAAGGCCGAGCGCGCCGAGCTCTTTCCACAGATGCGTGGGGAATTGATTGCTGCGGTCGATCTCGGCAGCGATCGGCGCTATTTTCTCCTGGGCAAAGCGGCGCACCAGATCGCGCAGCGCCTCGATGTCCTCGTCATGCCCGAAGCTGAGTGTGTTCGTGTACATGCCGTTCCTCCCCGATTTCGATCTTCGCGCCAACCAGGCGCATTGTCATTGAAAGATATGTCGCCGTGACTTCAGCCATCGACAGCCGCTCGCCCGGCCGGAACCAGACGATGACGCCGGTCATCATCTGGATCAGGGCCATGGCAGTGAGCCCGGTGTCATCGACACTGAAGGCGCCGGCCTCCGCGCCGTCGCGCAGGATGGCGCGCAACTCCTTCTCATAGGCGGTGCGCATGCGCAGTATCTGCGTCAGCCGGTCATGCGACAGGCTGCGCAATTCCATGTTCGAGACATGGGTGGAGTGGCGGCGCTCGATGTGGAAAGCGATGTGGTTTTCGACATAGGCGGCAAGCCGCGTTGCCGGATCGGCAGCGTCGGGGCGTGCGGCGTCCCACGCTTCGATCAGCCCTTCCATATGTTCGCGCATCAGCGTGAACAGCAGGTCTTCCTTGGTCGGAAAATAGCGGTAGAGCGCGGCGGCCTGGACGCCGACCTCGGCGGCAAGCTGCCGCATCGACATTGCCTCGTAGCCGAAGCGGGCGATCAGGCTGACCGCAGCCTCCCGGACGGCCGCTTCAGTTTTTTCGCCGTCGGATCCCGTTGTGCGTGCCATGAACGTCTCCCGATCCCCAGTAATAAAACGAACGTTCAATTAATTCAAGCGGCAACAAAGTGGTTCCGTCTAGACGATGATCCGAAAGTCGATGGGCGCGTCGAGGAGTTCGAATTCCTCGGTCTCGACCTTCGAAACCGAAGCTCCCCTTGGCCCTTGCCGGAGCTGTTCGATCATTGTGGAAACCGCAGCATCGGCACCGGCAATCCAGGCCGTCACGGTGCCGTCTCGTTCATTGCGTACCCAACCTACGAGGCCAAGCCCTGTCGCTTCGCCTCGCGCCCACATCCGGTAGCCGACGCCTTGCACCTTGCCATGCACACGCGCCTGCACTGCCCTTTGCCGGTCATCCATCGTTGCCTCCCATGCACAGAAACTGGCGCGGAATCGGACGAAAGCAACAGGCTTGACTTCGGATTGCTGCTGGATCGACGGAGTCGGGGTCGCGGCTGATTCTGTTTTGGCCTTGGCGGCCTCGGCAGGCTCTGTTGCGATGGCAATCGGCGGCGCTAGTTTCCCCGCGCCGCGGCGAGTGCGCCGGGCAGTTCCTCGGCAAAGATGTCGAGTTCATGATCGAGGCCGACGCTGACCCGGATGCAACGTTCGAGCCTTGGCGCCATCGGCTTGCGGATGAAAACGTCGCGCGACAAAAGGTTTTGCAGCACTTTCAGCGCGAAGGCGCCGTCCTGGCCGCAGTCGATGGTGACGAAATTGGTCGCCGATGGCAGCGGCTTCAGCCCGTTCGTCTCCGCAATCCCGGCTATACGTGTGCGGCCGGCAGCGACTCGCGCCACCACGGTGTGCAGCCAGTCCTGGTCGGCCAGCGCCTCGACGCCGGCGATCTGCGCCATGCGGCTGACGCCGTAATGGTTGCGGATCTTCTCGAAGTCACGGATCACCTCGGCTTCCGCCACCGCATAGCCGCAGCGTATGCCGGCCAGCCCGTATGCCTTGGAGAAGGTGCGCATGCGGATGACATTGGATCGCGCGACATCGATCGGCGGCAGCGCCGAGGCCGGCCCCAATTCGCCATAGGCCTCGTCGAGCACCAGCATGGTGGTTTCCGGCAACGCTTCGACGAAGCGGGTGATATCTCCTGCTTCCCACCAGCTGCCCATCGGATTGTCCGGATTGGAGAGATAGACCAGCGGCGCCTTCTCCTTGATGACTGCCTTGAGCAGGCCGTCCAGGCTTTCCTTGTCGTTCTCGTAAGGCACCGTGACCAGCCGGCCGCCGACGCCGGCAATGTGGAAGTTGAAGGTCGGATAGGCGCCGAGCGAGGTGACCACTGCGTCGCCGGGCGCGACATACATGCGCGCCACCAGGCTGAGCAGCCCGTCTATGCCTTCGCCGACCATGACGTTTTCGGCGCCGACGCCGAGATGGCGGGCCGCAGCCTGCTTCAGATCGTAATTGTCGGGATCGCAATACATCCACTGGTCACGCGCGACGCGCTCCATACGGGCGATAACGCGCGGCGAAGGCCCGAAGCTGCTTTCATTGGCGCCGATGCGGGCGCGAAAAGCACGTCCGCGCTCGCGCTCCTGCGCTTCCGGTCCGACAAACGGCACCGTGGAGGGAAGCGCGCCGACAAGCGGCGTGAGGGCAGGGCGCTGGCGCATGGCAAAGGCTCACGAGAAGATGGGCCTTCTTGCTAGCGTGCCCAATAGGACGGCGCAAGTTCTGGCGCGGCTGGAAATAGTGGCCATCACGCCCGTGATGAAATCGGCGCGGGTGGCCACGCTCTACGACCTGACCGCCGGTAGGCGGCAACCCTTTTGAAGGCCAGCACTGCAGCCAATGGCGACGGGCGCTTCAAAAAGAAAACCCGGCGGTTGCCCGCCGGGTTTGCTTTTCAGCCAGGCTGAGCGTCTTAGAACGAGCGCTGGAAGCGGAGGAGACCGCCGATGCTGCTCTTCTTGTCGGCGTTGGTGAAGTTGGAGAAATTGGCGTCGTCGAACTTGCCTGCATTGAGGTAGTCGACTTCGGCCGTGACCGTGAAGCCGGGAACAACGTCGTAGGCGATGTTGGCGGCAACACCGAGATTCTTCCATTCGTCATACGAGACCTGGGCATTGAACGAGGTCTTCTCGTTGATGGTGTAGGTGCCACCACCCCAGAAAGCCCAGTTGCCGCCCCACTGCTTGTAGAAGCCGCGGCCGCCGGCGTCGATCGCATAGCTCGAGTCCGTCAAATTGTCGTCGGTGCCGTAGCCGCCCATGATGAAGAGCGACAGGTTCTGCATCGGGGTGATATCCAAACGAACTTTGCCGGCGACTTCTTCGTAGTTGCTGTCATAAGCGACGACGCCGGTGATGGCGCCCCAGCCCTGCGTGTACTTCACGCCGCCGACGACATGCGGAACGTAGCTGTCGATGGTGCCAACGGTTCCGGAGCCTTCTTCGAGAGAGACCACGGCCGAGAAGCCGTTGCCCGCATCGAAGTAGTACTGGACGACGTTGGTATCGAAATCGCCGTAGGGAACGAGCGTATCCTGGAGGACGTTGCCGGCGTAGCCGATGAACGTGTCGAAGGCCGATTCGTCCTTACCGACGCGCAGGCCACCGAGCTGGATCCAGGCGAAGTTCAGCGAAACGTTCTTGTTGCCGGCAGGGTTGGAGTTGAACTCGTCTGCTTCGGTCGTCGGATCGTCTGCCGAGGGGTAGCCGTTGCGGTTGCCGAAGTTGAAGCGGGTCTCGGTGTAGGTCTTCAAGGTGCCGAGTTCGGTTTCCTGGCCGGTCCAGGTCTTCAGCGTGAAACGGGCGTTCTTGTAGAAGGTATCCTGCTCGTCGCCATCCTTATGGTCGAAGGACCTCGCACCATCGAACGAACCCACGTCGCCGGCACCGATGTCGTAACGGACATAGCCGCCGATGCGCAGGCAGGTTTCGGTGCCGGGAATGTAGAAGTAGCCGGCGCCGTAGACGTCGCAAATCTTGACGTATTCAGCCGGTTCCGGCTCGGCGACGACGACGGCGTCGGCGGCGCGCGCACCGGAAACTGCGATCAGGGCCGCAGCGGAGCCGAGGAGAAGGCTCTTAATGTTCATTTTCTGACCTCCAGTCAGAATCGAACAAGACAGTGAAGCCGGCGACAGGCGTTTTCGCTGTAATCAGTTGTTATTGTTGAGGTCTATTGAAAAATGGAACTTTGCTGCGGGTGATGCGGCCATCACCACAGGCGCTTGTTTGCGGAAGCATGCCCTGAACCGGATTTGAGATAGCGCTCGAATGAAGCTGCCTTGCCCTGGTTCGAAAAGGCCATATAGGTGACGATCCGCCACGGCAGAAACTTGGATGTATGGCTGGATTTCCCCGCATTGTGCTCGACAAGCCGTCGTTTCAGGTCCGTCGTTATGCCGATATAGCGTTCGCGTTCGGCAGCCGCACTCCCCAGAAGATACACATACCACATGAGCTGCTCTCCCTTGCCGGGCGTCGGAGGGCATCCTCTCCGCCATCCTGCTTCGCGCTGAGGTGGGCTTGTCCTGCGAAGCTCGAAGAGCGAAGCAGGACTGCCAATCGAATTTTGCAAGGGATTGTCTGGGCGTACGCTGTGCGGCACGTAGCACACCACACGGTCCGGCCCTTCTACGCCAAGGCTTCGGAGGGCATCCTCTCCGCCATCCTGCTTCGCGCTGAGGGTTGGGCTTGTCCTGCGAAGCTCGAAGAGCGAAGCAGGATGGCGGAGAGGATGGGATTCGAACCCACGAGAAGCTTTTGACCTCTACTCCCTTAGCAGGGGAGCGCCTTCGACCACTCGGCCACCTCTCCGTTGCGCCGCTGGATAGAGAAAAGCGCCGGCACAATCAACAAGCCGGCGCGATAATCGTTGAAAAATCCGCATTCGGCCGCAGCGGCGCCTTTTGCATGCGGCGATTCTACGGCAGTTCCCTGGCTGGCGAGTCGGCGACATGGCCGCAATTCTGGCCGGCCATCGCCGGATTCGGCCGCATTGCGCGGCGCTGGATAAGCCTTGCGGGCCCTTCGATAGTTAATGAGAGCTTTCTGACTGAGGCCAAATCGTGTCATTTGTGCAACAACGCATGGGGATAGCGCCCGCATAGCCCTTTCGCCGGTACGATCGTGGTTGAACGCCGCCGCCTCATGGGTAATGTCGATTTCGAAGGAGCGGCGCGGTGCGCATCTTTTTCGGTAGTGGGGATGGGGCAGGGAACGCTGTCCTTCAGCAAAGAATACCCAGACCCGTTTTTTAACTTTTGACTGGAGGTCAGAAAATGAACATTAAGAGCCTTCTCCTCGGCTCCGCTGCGGCCCTGATCGCAGTTTCCGGTGCGCGCGCCGCCGACGCCGTCGTCGTCGCCGAGCCGGAACCGGCTGAATACGTCAAGATTTGCGACGTTTACGGCTCGGGCTACTTCTACATTCCCGGCACCGAAACCTGCCTGCGCATCGGCGGCTATGTCCGCTACGATATCGGCGCCGGCGACGTCGGCGCATTCACGGGTGCGGAGTCGCTCGACCACGAAGATGGTGACGCGCAGGACACCTGGTACAAGAATGCCCGCGCCACCTTCAAGACCTGGACCGGCCAGGAAACCGAACTCGGAACCTTGAAGACCTACACCGAGACCCGCTTCAACTTCGGCAACAACAATCGGTACGCCACCAACATCGCTGATGATCCGAACACCCCCCTCGTCGATGAAACCGCTTTCGATAGCAATCCGGCCGGCATGAAGAGCGTTTCGCTGAACTTCGCCTGGATCCAGCTCGGTGGCCTGCGCGTCGGTAAAGACGAATCGGCCTTCAATACGTTCATCGGCTATGCCGGCAACGTCATCCAGGATACGCTGGTCCCCTACGGCGGCTTCGACACCAACGTCATCCAGTACTACTTCGATGCGGGCAACGGCTTCTCCGCCGTCCTCTCGCTCGAAGAAGGCTCTGGCGTCGTCGGCACCATCGACAGCTATGTTCCGCATGTCGTCGGCGGTCTGAAGTACACACAGGGCTGGGGCGCCATCACCGGCGTGATTGCTTACGACAGCAACTACGAAGAAGTCGCCGGCAAGGTGCGTTTGGACGTCACCCCGATGCAGAACCTGTCGCTGTTCATCATTGGCGGCTATGGCACCGACGACAACCTGTCGGATCCGACCTGGGCAATCCCGGCCGGCGGCCGCGGCTTCTACAAGCAGTGGGGCGGCAACTGGGCAGTCTGGGGTGGTGGCACCTACACCATCAACGAGAAGACCTCGTTCAACGTCCAGCTTTCGTATGACGAAGACAAGAACTTCGGCGCCGCGGCGAACATCGCCTACGACGTCGTTCCCGGCTTCACGGTCACGGCCGAAGTCGACTACATCAACGTTGGCGACTCCGATTGGACCGATGCCCGCGATGACGACGCCATCGGCGGCATGCTCCGCTTCCAGCGCTCGTTCTAAGGGCTGGGTTTATACAGGTGAAATTCAGCCCGGGCGCATCTACGCCCGGGCTGTTTTTGTTTCGTGACTGGAACAAGGCAAGCAGAAGGAACAGGGGGAATCGGCAGCTGAACAGTCCGTAGGGTGAGTTCGTGGGATCCGCTGATGGGCGGATGAATTCACAACTGCGTGATTAAATCTCTTGAAAGGACGCTTCCAAGCGGGTAGGTCTGACTCTATCCACTCGGGGGTGTGGCAATTTATGACCATCGACGCGATACAAGAGGGTGACCCCTCCGAACATTTCTCAATGTTCTCTTCTCAAAATGCGAAGATAAAATACAGCTACAACAAGATCAGAGAAGTAAAGTCGCACCGGGTCGGAGAGCTTTTTTCAGCATACCGAGACATACTCTGGGATGATGGGCGGCATAAATACAATGTCAGCTCCTTCATCGGCGAAATAGACGAGATTCTCCTCGGAGAACGGTTCAGCGCCTTTGACCAGAGCACCCTGGACAATCTTATCGGCACCTTGCGCCAGCGCGGCAACAGCAACGCAACCATCAATCGAAAGATGGCTGCCCTCAGCAAACTGCTGCGCAAGGCTTACAAGATGGGGGATATCCACAGCCTGCCCGAGTTCCGCCGCCAGAAGGAGCGGGCGGGACGGATTCGTTTCCTCGAAAGGGACGAAGAAGCAAGGCTGTTCGCCGCCATCAGGACCCGCAGCGAGGATGCCTACCGTCTCTCGGTCTTTCTCGTCGACAGCGGTTGCCGCCTTGGCGAAGCGCTCGGACTGATCTGGAACGACATCCAGGAACATCGCGTCTCGTTCTGGATCACCAAATCCGGCCGCAGCCGCACCATCCCGATGACCGAGCGGGTCAAGGAGGTCATCAAACTGCCCCCGTCAGAGGGCCGCCGGCCCAAGGGTCCGTTCACCAAACTCAGCCAGGCACAGTTTCGCGCCATCTGGAACGATGCCAAGGCCGAAGTCGGTCTCGGCGCCGACGACCAGGTGGTTCCGCACATCTTGCGTCACACCTGTGCCTCGCGTCTTGTCCAGGGCGGCATCGACATCCGGCGCGTACAGATGTGGCTTGGCCACCAGACGCTTTCGATGACCATGCGCTATGCGCATCTGGCCACCAACGATCTCGACGGCTGCGTCGTCGTGCTGGAAACGCCCCGCGGCGAAGGGCTGTCCGGCGACGGAAAAAGCTCGGCCTTCGCATCGCCGCTGACCACGGCCTCAGTGCCAGCGCCTGCTCAAAAAAGCAAAGCGGCAGCGGCGAAGGCACCCAAGGCGCCCCGGAAAAGCTCGAAAGCCAAATAGTTACCAAAGGCTTTCATATACTGCCACGACAACCCCAGGATCAGATTTGATCTTGGGGTTTACTTATCCGATCCAAACATTCCGCTTCATCCAGGAAAGCCGCGATGGCGCCCGGCAGATTGCCTGTCTCCAGGAAGGGCGCATGGCCCTGGCCCTCGACGGTGATCGCTTCCATGCCGGAATGACGCTTTTGCATCTCGTCGAGTGTGTCGGCCGACAGGAGTTTCGAGTTGGCGCCGCGAATGGCAAGCAAAGGTATCGCCGCCAGCGCCTCGAACTGCGGCCACAGATCCGGCAACGGCTTGCTGAGGTCGAGGCCCGCCACCGTCTCGACCAGTTGGGGGTCGAAATCCGGCAACAGGAGGCCTTCGTCCGTCTCGCGGTAGAGGGCCGACACCATCCGCTCCCAATCCGCCGCGGTCAGAGCGGGAAAATCCGCGCCGTGCGCGACGCGTTGCGCATCGATCGCCTCATGGCGGCTCTTCGGTTTCGGTGCCGGGTCGAGATAGGTTTGGATATGGGCCAGCCCCGCGGCCTCGATCACGGGTCCGATGTCGTTCAGCACTATGGCTTTCAGTATGGCTGGCCGCAGCGCGCCGAGCACGTGGATGATCAGTCCGCCACGCGATGTGCCGATAAAGGCCGCTTCCTCGACGTCCAGGGCAGCCAGCCCGTCGAGGACATCGCCGGCCTCGATGCCGATAGTGTAGTGGCCGATATCAGGGTCGTAAGCGGACTGGCCGCGGCCACGGTAGTCGAAGGCGATGACCTTGCGCGGATTGTCGGCCCGCTGCGACAGATAAAGCGCCAACTCATGAAAGTCGCGCGCGTTGCGGGTCAGGCCGGGCAGGCAGACCACCGGCCAGTTTCCCGAGTTTGTCTCACCGTAGATGCGAGCGTGAAGTCTGAGGCCGTCCGGCGCTGTGTAGAAGAAATCGGAAAAGCCGTCGGTGCTCGACATATTGAAAGGACTCCCTGGCCGGATTGTCTCCGTCTGCTACAGGCGAGGGTGGGAGCGGTCAAATCGAGGGTTGTCGGCAAGCTGACACTCTTGGAAATGTCGGAGGGACAGCGCCCCCTCTGTCCTGCCGGACATCTCCCCCACGAGGGGGGAGATTGGCGGTTCAGGCGCTACGCCCTTCCTTCGACGTTGGAGATTGGCGAAATCGGCAATGACAGCTGATCTCCCCACTCGTGGGGGAGATGGCCGGCAGGCCAGAGGGGGGCGCGAAGGATCGCCAACGTCTGCCCATGGCGACAGCTCTGCCGCCTCAACCCCGCCCGTTCACCAAATCCCCAACGATGTCGTACTTCCCCGAAATACGCATCTTGTAGACCTCGTAATTCTCCATCACGCGCTGCACGTAACTTCTTGTTTCGGTGTAGGGAATCCGCTCGATCCAGTCGACGACGGCGTCGATGCCCTTGCCGCGCGGGTCGCCGTACTTGGCTACCCATTGGCTGGCGCGGTTGGGGCCGGCATTGTAGCCGGCGAAGGTCAGCACATAGGAGCCGCCGAAGCGGTCGAGCTGCTCGCCGAGGAAGGCAGCCCCCAACGTCGCATTGTAGCCGGCATCGCTGGTCAGCCGATCCTGGGAAAAGCTCAGTCCTGCCTTCTTCGCCAATTGCTTGGCGGTGCCCGGCATCAGCTGCAGCAGGCCGCGCGCGCCGGCGCTGGAGACGGCGCCGACATTGAATTCGCTTTCCTGGCGAGCGATCGCATAGGCCAGCGCCTTGCCGGAGCCGGAAATGTCGGCGGTGTCGGGAATGACGCCCAGCGGATGCGACAGCGCGCCGACGTCGATGCCGCGCGCGCCGGCGATCTTGCCGATCTTCAGCGCCATGAAATGATTGCCCTGCTTTTCCGCCAGCACCGCAAGCAGCGCCAGCTCGCCGGGACTGGTCAACTGCCCGGCGAGATCGCGGTAGAGCGTCTCGGCATAGCGGTCGTAGCCCGCCTCCTGCAGCCGCTTGATGGCGCTGACCGCTTCGCGGCCGTCAAAGCTTTGGCGGTCGGCAGTGCTTGGCTCGGGATAGGCGATGTTCAGCGTGCGCAAGCCAACCCGTTCCGCCGCCAACTGCCCGTAGAAAGTGGTGCCATAGGCTGCCGCCTTGGTGAAATAATCCTTCGCATTGCCGGGACCGCCGACTTCCGCCGCGCGGCCAAGCCAGTAATAGGCGCGTGACAGCGACATCGGTCCCTGCGCGAGATCGGCGATGCGGGCAAAATGGGTCGAGGCCGTCGCAGGATCGTTGAGGCCGCGCAGCGCATACCAGCCGGCGTGGAATTCGGCCTCGGCGGCGCTGGCGAGGCTTTCGGCGGCATGCGCGGCAACGATCTTGTAGGCGGTCTTCCAGTCGCCCTGGTCGACCAGTGCGCGCGACAGCACGCGGCGCTCGACCCACCAGGCATCGGGATCGACCAGCGCGTCGCGGTTCGTTGGCGCTTTCATCATCACCGCGGCGGCGTCCGCAAACTTCCGCTGCTTGCGCAGATATTCGGCTTGCGCGAAGAAATAGCCGGCCGATTGCTGCGCGGCAGGCACCGCGTTCAACAGCTTGGCCGCGTTCTTGTCGCCACGCGAGGCGGCGGCCCAGGCATCGGCCAGCGGTTGCGCGCCGGCAAGGGCTGCGACCCGCAGTGCCGAATTCTCCCGGTCGGCATAAAACATCCGTTCCATGCGGAAACGATGGTCGGCAGCCGGAATGATGGCGCCAAACTCCTTGCTGACGGCCGCCTCGTCCCTGGCTTCCAGCTTCTCGGTGCGCCAGAATGGCGACAGCACGGAAAGCGCAGCCTTGGTGTTGCCAAGAGCTACATAAGAACGGGCAAGGATGACCACGCCTTGAAAGGTCAGCGGCTGGCTGCCGTCAAAGGCTTTCACCACGGTCTGCGGCGAGGGGTTTTCGCGGTAGAGCGCGCGCTCGCTGTTCTTGCGCAAGGCCATGGTGCCCGGCCAGTTCGGCAGCATCTTTGCGGTATCGGCAATCTCGCTGCTCGGCACACGGTCGCCGCCATAGAGCGCGATCGCCCAGGCCAGGATATGACGGTCCAGCGAATTGGCCGGCAATGTTTCGCGCACCGCTCGTGCCGCGGCGATATCGCCGGTGGCCAATGCGTCGAGACCGCTTTTCAGCACGACGATACTGGCGGAGGGCGCATCGGTCTGCGCTCTGTCTTGCATGTCAGGCATCGGGATCGATGAGGTCGTCTGCTCGTCGACGCTCTCGTTTGCCGCCGTCCCCACTATCAGCAGGGCAACGGCGCCAAGCAATATGAAGCGGAGTGGCCGACTGGCCGGCATGATCCTGATCTTTCCCTGTTGCGGCACTTTAGATGGCAAGCCCAGGTGCCCGAGAGCCTAGACTTAGGTCGTGAAGAGCCCGTAAACAAAGGGTTATGCAGGCCGTTCGAATTGCGCTTGCTGGCACCATCGGCATGGTTGCCGCGCAACAGTGTCGAGACTATGGTGCGCGGCTTCGCTTTCGGCTAGAAGGCGCCCGATGCAGTCGCCCAAAAGTGGGAACCGGTTTTGGGACGACGACATGCATAAACAAACAAGTCCCAAGGAGTTGGACGACATGCTGAGAGGCTCGCTTACTGCGCTCGTGACGCCGTTCGAAAAGAGCGGACGTTTCGACGAGAAAGCCTTTCGCGCTTTCGTCGAATGGCAACTTGGCGAGGGCACGACGGGCCTCGTCCCGGTCGGCACCACCGGTGAGTCGCCGACGCTGTCGCATGACGAGCATCGCCATGTCGTCAAGGTCTGCATCGATGTGGCCAAGGGCCGCGCTCCGGTCGTCGCCGGCGCCGGCTCCAACAACACCGCGGAAGCGGTCGGTCTGGTGCAATATGCCGAGCAGGCGGGCGCCGATGCCGCTCTGGTGGTCACGCCTTACTACAACAAGCCAACACAGCGCGGCTTGTACGAGCATTTCGCCGCTGTCGCCAGGGCGACCAAGCTGCCGATCATCATCTACAACATCCCGCCGCGCTCGGTGATCGACATGATGCCGGAGACGATGGGCAGGCTGGCGCACGACTTCCAGAACATCGTCGGCGTCAAGGATGCCACCGGCAAGGTCGAGCGCGTGTCCGAACAGCGCGCCACCTGCGGCAAGGATTTCATCCAGCTTTCAGGGGAGGATGCCTCGGCGCTCGGCTTCAACGCCCATGGCGGCGTCGGCTGCATCTCGGTGACGTCGAATGTCGCGCCGCGGCTGTGCGCCGAGTTCCAGGAGGCCACACTGTCCGGCGACAGCGCCAAGGCGCTGGAATTGCAGGACCGTCTGCTGCCGCTGCACAAGGCGATCTTCCTCGAGCCCGGCCTGTGCGGCGTCAAATACGCGCTGTCGAAAATTGGCAAGGTCGAGAACGTGGTGCGCTCGCCGCTGGTGACGATCGAGCCATCGACCGCCGAGAAGATCGATGCGGCGATGAAGCACGCCGGCTTGATAAACTAGGGATGAGGCGCCACCTCTCCACATCATGAACCAAGTCAGAAAAGCCGATCCCAACAACAAGACCGTTGCGGAAAACCGCAAGGCGCGGTTTTCCTATGAGGTGCTCGACACCGTCGAGGCCGGCCTTGTGCTGACCGGCACCGAGGTCAAGTCGCTGCGCCAGGGCCAGGCCAACATCCAGGACAGCTACGCCTCGGTCGAGGGCGGCGAGATCTGGCTGATCAACTCCTATCTGCCGGAATATCTGCAGGCCAACCGCTTCAACCATGAGCCCAGACGGCGCCGCAAGCTGCTGCTCAACAAGCGCGAGATGGCAAAACTGGCGCAGAGCATCGACCGCGAAGGCATGACGCTGGTGCCGCTGAAAATCTACTTCAACGACCAGGGCCGTGCCAAGCTGCTGCTCGCGGTCGGCCGCGGCAAGAAACTGCACGACAAGCGCGAGAGCGAAAAGCAGCGCGACTGGTCGCGCGAAAAGGGCCGGCTTATGAAGGAGCGCGGCTAGAACCTCGGGCAGTCCCAGAAAAGCCAGACCTCGGCTTTCAAGTTTCGAATAGCTGCAGCAGCAAAACACGATGGGGGAAGGCTTGAAGAACCGGATCATCCTGTGGGGTGCGGCCAGTCTGGTCTTTGCGGGTCTTGTCGCGGCAGGCGGCTTCTTCTATTTCCGGGCCTTCTCGCCGGATCGTGACAGCTATCCGGTCAGAGGTATCGACGTTTCCCATCATCAGGGTGAGATCGACTGGCGGCGCGTTGCCGCCGACGATGTCGCCTTCGCGGTCATCAAGGCGACCGAGGGCGGCGACCATGTCGACGATGACTTCGCCAAGAATCTGCGCGAGGCGCGCGCGGCCGGCCTCGCCGTCGGCGCCTATCACTTCTTCACCTTCTGCCGGCCGGGCGCCGACCAGGCGAAAAATTACATCGCGGTGGTGCCGCACGACCAGCCGCTGCTGCCACCGGTCGTCGACATCGAATTCGGCGGCAACTGCCCGCAACGCCCGTCGCCGGAACAGCTGAGCGCGGAACTCCAGGCCTTCCTCGGACCGGTTGAAGCTGCGTTCGGCAAGCCGGCGATCATCTACCTGACCGACGAGGCTGAGGACGCCTATGCCGGGAAAATCGAGGTTCGCCCGCTCTGGCGTCGCTCGTTGCTCCTGGAGCCAGGTCGCAACGACTGGATCTACTGGCAGTACCACAATATGGGCCGCGTCGACGGCATCACTGGCGATGTCGATCTGAATGTGCTGAAGGGCGGGCAGGAGAAGCTGGCTGAGTTGTTTGCCGCGCCTTGACCTGGCGTGCTCGACCGGCGCGAGATTGGAACCAAACATCGCGGCGCTGATCGGCCCTACCCAGCGTTCCGGCCAGTCTGCGCGCTAACGAAGGTCGGTTTCAGACCGAGCGCTTCCGGGACTTTCATGATTGTCGCAATTCCGGGTTCCCGTCGCCGCTCAAGGCTTTGGAGAGCGCCTGTCTCGTCATGCCTGCCTTTCGGCAAGCTTCGTCATCCGCCCGGGCAAGCCAAGGGCAAGATCGTGCTGGCGGGGTTCTGAAGGCGTTAATTGCGCAGGAAGGCGGCGATGTCGCTGAACACCTTGACAAACATGGGTTCGGTCAAAACACCGGTGTTTGTGTTGTAGCGCGAGCAGTGATAGCTGGAAAACAGCGTGACGCCGCCGGCCGGCAACCGACCGCCGTGCTTGAACGGATAGGCAGCGACGCGCTGGCCGAGCGCCCTGACGGTCGACTGGTGGGCGATCGAGCCCAGCGCCAGCACGGCGCGCAATCTGGGAAAGCGTGCAATCGTCGGCACCAGAAAGCTGCGGCAGGTGGCGATCTCGGCGCCGACCGGCTTGTTCTCCGGCGGCACGCAGCGCACCGCGTTGGTGATCGCGGTGCCGATCAGTTCGAGCCCGTCATCCGGCCGCGCCTTGAACTCGCCGCGGGCAAAACCGTGAGCGATCATCGTTGAGTAGAGCAGGTCGCCGGCATAGTCGCCGGTGAACGGTCGGCCGGTGCGGTTGGCGCCGCGCAGGCCGGGCGCCAGCCCGACGATCAGCAGTTCGACGGCGTCCTCGCCATCAGGCGGCAGGAAGGTCGGCACCGGCGCGTTGAACCACGACGGCTCGCGCTGCCGCCAGTCTGCGATGAAATCATGCAGGCGCGGGCAGAGCGGGCAGTCGCGGTCGGGTTCGGCGACCAAGGCCGCCGCCGTCAATAGTCTTCCTCTTCGACCTCGGCCGGCTCGGGCCTGCGCACCGGTCGCTCGGAGGGATCGCGGCCGACCTCGTTCTTCAGCGAGGTCAAATCGATGAAATGGTCGGCCTGGCGGCGCAGATCGTCCGAGATCATCGGTGGTTGCGAGGCCATGGTGGAGACGATCGAGACCTTGCGGCCGCGCCGCTGCAGCGCTTCGACCAGTGTGCGGAAATCGCCGTCGCCGGAGAAGATGACATAGTGGTCGACGACATCGGCAAGTTCGAGCGCATCGACGGTCAGTTCGATGTCCATATTGCCCTTGATCTTGCGGCGGCCGGTCGAGTCGGTGAACTCCTTGGCCGGCTTGGTCACCACCTTGAAGCCATTATAGTCGAGCCAGTCGATCAGGGGACGGATCGAAGAGTATTCCTGATCCTCGACCAGAGCGGTGTAGTAATAGGCCCGCAGCAAATAGCCGCGCTTCTGGAAGCTGGACAGCAGTTTGCGGTAGTCTATGTCGAAGCCGAGTGCGCGCGAGGTGGCGTAGAGATTGGCGCCGTCTATGAAAAGAGCGATTTTTTCACGGGGGTCGAACATGGCAATATTCCTTTTTCGAAATAGGTGGCGGACTAATCGAAATGGGTCGTTTATATCGCTCGGCTCGTAAATAAACCGGCTGACCTTTCGTCAACCGAGATAGCGCCAGTTTTACGGCAATCCAAGGGTGCCGGGGCGCACTGCAAGCAATTGTGATCGGAGCCGTGTCGTCGCCCGGTAGGCGGGCTTCGCCGGCAAGGCATTCAGCGGCGCCAGAAGCTGGCATTCGCCAGCCCATGGGGCCACAGAGCCATAATGCTTGTATTTTGGCGGCGTTCGGGTTATGGACCGCGCCTGTTTTCCATCAAATCCAGGCATGAAAGGGGCAATCAATGGCCCGCGTAACCGTTGAAGACTGCATCGACAAGGTCGACAACCGCTTCGAGCTCGTGCTGCTTGCCGGCCATCGCGCCCGCCAGATCAGCCAGGGCGCGCCGATCACCGTGCCGCGCGACAACGACAAGAACCCGGTCGTGGCGCTGCGCGAGATCGCCGACGAGACGCTGTCGCCCGACGACCTCAAGGAAGATCTGATCCACTCGCTGCAGAAGCATGTCGAGGTTGACGAGCCCGAGGCCGACGGCGAGGCGATCGCCGACCAGACCGGCAACGCAGTTGCAGCTACCGACGCCGACGACGCGGAAGAAAACGTCACCTTCGATCGCATGACCGAGGAAGACCTTTTGGCCGGCATCGAGGGCCTGGTTCCCCCGGAAAAGAGCGACGACTACTAATCGCTGCCCTGGACCTGCCGGGAATATGGTTCCGGCACTTCCGTCCCGTGTGTTTGGTGGCTATCTATGAGATGCGCCGTACATCAGTGCGGCGCATCAATCATTTCAGCACCGTGAGAACCCGCCCATGATGCGTCAGTATGAGCTTGTCGAGCGCGTTGCGCGCTACAAGCCTGACGTCAATGAGGCGTTGCTCAACAAGGCCTATGTCTACGCCATGCAGAAGCATGGCCACCAGAAGCGCGCTTCCGGCGATCCCTATTTCTCGCATCCGCTCGAAGTCGCCGCCATCCTCACCGAAATGCACATGGATGAGGCGACGATCGCTGTCGCCTTGCTGCACGACACGATCGAGGACACCACCGCGACGAGGGCCGAGATTGACGATCTGTTCGGCCCCGAAATGGGCAAGCTGGTCGAAGGCCTAACCAAGCTGAAGAAGCTCGATCTCGTCTCCAAGAAGGCCGAGCAGGCAGAAAACCTGCGCAAGCTGTTGCTGGCCATCTCGGAGGATGTCCGCGTTCTGCTGGTCAAGCTCGCCGACCGTTTGCACAACATGCGCACCCTCGACCACATGCCCGAGGCCAAGCGCCTGCGCATCGCCGAGGAGACGATGGACATCTATGCGCCGCTCGCCGGGCGCATGGGCATGCAAGGTATGCGCGAGGAACTGGAAGAGATCGCCTTCCGCTTCATCAATCCGGAAGCCTATCGCGCCGTCACCGCGCGGCTTGCCGAGATATTCGAGCGCAACAAGGGCGTGCTGACCGACATCGAAAAGGCGCTGTCGGCGCTGTTCGAAAAGCATGCCATCAACGCCGGCGTGAAGAGCCGGCAGAAGAAGCCTTGGTCGGTGTTCCGCAAAATGGAGGCCAAGGCGCTGTCCTTCGAGCAGCTCTCGGACATCTTCGGCTTCCGCGTCGTCGTCGACAGCGTCGAAGACTGTTACCGCGCGCTCGGCGCCATTCACACCACATGGTCGATGGTACCTGGCCGCTTCAAGGATTACATCTCGACGCCCAAGCAGAACGACTACCGTTCGATCCACACCACCATTGTCGGCCCATCGCGCCAGCGCGTCGAACTGCAGATCCGCACCCGCGAGATGAACAAGATCGCCGAATATGGCGTCGCCGCCCATTCGATCTACAAGGACACCGGCGGCAAGACGAACGGTGCCGCCCATGCGATCTCGAAGGAGACCAACGCCTATGCCTGGCTGCGGCGCACCATCGAGCAACTGGCAGAAGGCGACAACCCGGAAGACTTCCTCGAAAATACCAAGCTGGAGCTGTTCCAGGACCAGGTATTCTGCTTCACGCCGAAAGGCATGCTGATCGCGCTGCCGCGCGGCGCCACGCCCATCGACTTCGCCTATGCCGTGCACACCGATGTCGGCGATACCTGCGTCGGTGCCAAGGTCAACGGCCGCATCATGCCGCTGATGACGGAACTGAAGAACGGCGACGAGGTTGAGATCATCCGCTCCAAGGCGCAAGTGCCGCCAGCGGCCTGGGAGTCGGTGGTGGTCACCGGCAAGGCGCGTTCAGCCATCCGCCGCGCCACCAAGAACGCCATTCGCAAGCAATATTCAGGTCTTGGTGCCCGCATTCTCGAGCGCGCCTTCGAGCGCGCCGGCAAGACCTTCACCAAGGAAAGCCTGAAGCCGGTGCTGCACCGGCTGGCGCGCAAGGACATCGAAGATGTGCTGGCCTCGGTCGGGCGCGGCGAACTTGCCTCGACTGACGTCATGAAGGCGGTCTTTCCAGACTACAAGGACGAGCGCGTCACCGTCAGCGCCCCCAAGCAGCGCGAGGAGGGCTGGTCGAAGATCCGCAACGCCGCCGGCATGCTGTTCCAGATGCCCGGCACCCGAGCCGCGCGCAAGGACAAGGACCAGCCGCGCGATGGCGCGGTGCCGATCCGCGGCGTGCGCGGCGACCTGCCGGTGCGTTTCGCGCCGGAAGGGGCCGTGCCTGGCGACCGCATCGTCGGCATCGTCCAGCCGGGCACCGGCATCACCATCTATCCCATCCAGTCGCCGGCGCTGCAGGCCTTCGACGACCAGCCGGAGCGCTGGATCGACGTGCGCTGGGACATTGACGAGCAGACCAAGGAGCGCTTTCCGGCGCGCGTCTCGGTCACCGCCATCAACGCGCCGGGCTCGCTCGCCGACATCGCCCAGGTCGTTGCCTCCAACGACGCCAACATTCATACGCTGTCGATGGTGCGCACCGCGCCCGACTTCACCGAAATGCTGATCGATCTCGAAGTCTGGGATCTGAAGCACCTCAACCGGCTGCTGTCGCAGCTCAAGGATAATTCGAGCGTCAGCGATGCGCGGCGTGTGAATGGGTGAATAGTGAATAGTGAATAGTGAATAGTGAATAGTGAAAGAAGGCGTTCTCACTACCATTCACCATTCACCATTCACCATTCACCATGGACATGGGGCGAGTTATGAATACCGATGAAGTTCTGGGCATTTTCCGCGAGGCAGGCGCTGTTCTGGAGGGACATTTCATCCTGACGTCGGGTCTGCGCAGCCCGGTCTTCCTGCAGAAGGCGCGCGTCTTCATGCATGCCGACAAGACCGAGCGGCTTTGCAAGGCGCTGGCCGAAAAGATCCGCAAGGCGGTGCCGGGCAAGATCGACTACGTCGTCGGCCCGGCGATCGGCGGCCTGATCCCGGCCTATGAGACGTCGCGCCATCTCGGTGTGCCAGCAATCTGGGTGGAGCGCGAAGGCGGCGAGTTCAGGCTGCGCCGCTTCGAGATCGCGCCGGGATCGCGCGTCGTCATCGTGGAGGACATCGTCACCACTGGTCTCTCGATCCGCGAAACCATCGACTGCCTGCGCGCGATTGGCGCCGAGGTGGTGGCGGCGGCCTGCATCATCGACCGCTCGGCCGGCAAGACCAATGTCGGCGTGCCGCTGATCGCGCTTGCCGAATACGAGGTCCCGGCCTATCCCGCCGACCGCCTGCCGCCGGAACTTGCCGCCATTCCCGCCGTTAAGCCAGGAAGCCGCAACATCTAGGGGACATCACCATGATCGCCGGCATCGATCATTTCGTGCTGACGGTCCGCTCTGTGGAGGACAGCTGCGCCTTCTACCAGCGGGTGCTTGGCCTCAAGCGCCTCGACGAGCCGAACCGGCCGACGGCGTTGCTGTTCGGATCGCAGAAGATCAATCTGCATCAGGTGGGCCGCACCTTTGAGCCCAAGGCCAAGGTGCCGATGCCTGGGTCCGGCGATTTCTGCCTGGTCGCCGCAAGGCCGCTTGCCGAGATTTGCGCCCGTCTGGAAGCCAATGGCGTTGCCATCGAAGTCGGTCCGGTCGAGCGCACCGGCGCCCGCGGTAAGATGATGTCGGTCTATTTCCGCGATCCGGACAGCAATTTGGTCGAAGTCAGCGAATATCGGGAATAATCTATCCGCCTCGGCGTCGTCTCGCGCGGGCCTTGCCGTCGTCGGGGAGCTTTCATCGATATTGTCCTCAGTTTCGCCCCAATGGCGCTCTTGTTACCCGCCTGCGGCAGACCATCGCGGCGGCGTTTCATTGTTCCGCCGCAAGGCAGTCGCTATATCAAAGTCGTTGTTGCCTTTCTGCGCCCTCGAAGCGCAAGATGGAGCGACCGCGCCCGGCCAGGGATGGTTGCAATTTGGGCGTGATGAACCGGGAACTGGAACAGAGTGCTTTTTCGACGCCGAAAGCCTGATGGCATTCTGGAGCGGGTGCGTACCTATCTGTGGCCGCGCCGCTCGTTTTCGCGCTCGTTGCAATATTTCTCCAAGCGCATCCTGCGGCTGAAGGCGACACCGCATGCAGTCGCGGCCGGCGTCGCGGCCGGCGTTTTCGCCTCCTTCTTTCCGCTCGGCTTCCATTTTGCCGTCGCCGCCGTGCTCTGCTGGGTGGTCGCCGGCAATCTGGTGGCCGCCGCCCTCGGCGCGGTATTCTTCGGCAATCCGCTGACTTTCCCGCTGCTGTGGGGAGCGTCCTGGGAAGTCGGCAAGCTGATCCTGCATGAACGCCTGCCCAAGAACGGACCGCCTGCGCATCTTGGTGAGATGATGCACACGCTGTCGTTTGCAAAACTGTGGCATCCGGTGCTCGAGCCGATGCTGATCGGCGCTGTGCCGCTCGGCCTGATCTTCGGGCTGATCTTCTACGGTATCACCCGCTGGGGGATGACAGCCTTTCGCGAGCAGCGCAGGAAGCGCATGGCAGAGCGGGCGCATAAGGCCGGGCACCGCGGACGGGAAGTTCCGGCGGAATGATCATCGGCATCGGCAGCGACCTGATCGACATCAGACGCATCGAAAAGTCGCTGGAACGGCATGGTCAGCGCTTCATCCAGCGCATCTACACCGAGGTCGAACAGGTCCGCTCGGAAGGCCGCAAGGGCCGCGCCGCCTCCTATGCCAAGCGGTTCGCCGCCAAGGAGGCCTGCGCCAAGGCGCTTGGCACCGGGCTGGCGCAGGGCGTGTTCTGGCGCGACATGGGGGTCGCCAACCTGCCCAGCGGCGCGCCGACCATGGCGCTGACCGGGGGAGCGGCGGCACGGCTGGCCAAAATCCTGCCACACGGGCACAGAGCGGCGATCCACCTCACAATCACCGATGATTTCCCGCTTGCTCAAGCCTTTGTGATCATCGAGGCGTTGCCCGCCGAACAAGCGCCACATTGATTGCATCAGACGACCGCTATCTAACGCCGACTTGACGTTGCCCAGCGCGCGCCGAGACTCTATACCATCCAACGCACAATCGAGGACGACATGAGCGTGGCTGAAAAATCCGAGAAGAAATCCGGCGGGCTTGGCGAAATCGTCAGCGTCATCATCCAGGCTTTGCTGCTGGCCATGGTCATCCGCACCTTGTTGTTCCAGCCCTTCTCGATTCCGTCCGGCTCTATGCGGCCGACCTTGCTCGAAGGCGACTATCTGTTCGTCACCAAATGGTCCTATGGTTTCTCGCGTTATTCGCTGCCATTCGGCCCCGACATCTTTTCCGGCCGCATCTGGGGTTCCGATCCGAAGCGCGGCGACGTGGTGGTCTTCAAGTTCCCGCCGGATCCGTCGCTCGACTACATCAAGCGCGTCGTCGGCCTGCCCGGCGACAAGATCCAGATGAAGGACGGCCAATTGTTCATCAACGGCCAGGGCGTGCCTCGTGTGAAAACCGGCCAGATCCAAAATCCTGATATCACGGAAGTGCCTGAGCCGGTCGACGTCTATCGCGAGACCCTGCCCAACGGTGTCAGCTACGACACGCTCGACCTGACACCGAATTCGATCACCGACAACACCCGCGAGTTCGTCGTGCCCCCCGGCAACTATTTCATGATGGGCGACAACCGCGACAATTCCTCCGACAGCCGCCTCAGCGTCGGCTACGTGCCGGCGGAGAACCTTGTCGGCCGCGCCAACATCGTCTTCTTCTCGATCGCCGGGAAGGCGAGCCCCCTCGAGATCTGGAAATGGCCGTCGCTCGTGCGCCTGTCGCGCCTGTTCCATTTCGTGAATTGATGGCTTTGAAGCGCCCGACGGGTGAAACTCTGGCCGATTTGGTGACAGCCAAAACCGGCCATTCCTTCCGGGACGTCCGTTTGCTCGAGACCGCGCTGACCCATTCCAGTGCGGTCAAGGCGAGCAGCAACAACCAGCGCCTCGAATTCCTTGGCGACCGCGTGCTCGGCCTGATCGTTGCCGACCTGCTTTTCGAAAAGTTTCCTGAGGCGCCGGAAGGTGAAATCGCCCCGCGCTTCAATGCCCTGGTCGATGCGCGGACATGCTCCGAGATCGGCATTGAAATGCAGCTCGAAGATCTGGTTCGGGCCGACGCTGCCTTGAAGGCGCGCTCGCGCGGCTCGGGCGGAAATTATCTGGCGGATGCGGTCGAAGCGCTGATCGCGGCGGTCTATATCGATGGCGGCCTCGATGCGGCAAGGCAATTCGTCCTGCGCTACTGGGAGCCGCGCTCGCAAAAGGTGGTGGCCAAGCCGCCCAATCCGAAATCCGACCTGCAGGAATGGATCGCCAAGACCAGCGATGTCAGGCCCGAATACGCGATCGAGAAACGCGAGGGACCTGAACATCAACCGGTTTTCACGGTGTCCGTGAAGGTCGGCGGTTTTGCGCCGGCAAGCGGCACGGGCGGCTCTCGCCGCGCAGCCGAAGAAGCGGCGGCATCGACGTTTCTTATGCGCGAGGGCATCTGGGCCAACCAAGGGAGTGCGGCGTGACCGGCAGCGAAGATCTCCCTCCGGCAGCGGAGGCCACGCATTCCGGTTTCGTTGCCCTGATCGGGGCGCCCAATGCCGGCAAGTCGACGCTGGTCAACCAATTGGTCGGCGCCAAGGTGTCGATCGTCACTCACAAGGTGCAGACCACCCGCGCCATCGTGCGCGGCATCGCCACGCATGACAACGCGCAGATCGTCTTTGTCGACACGCCCGGCATCTTCAAGCCGAAGCGCCGGCTCGACACCGCGATGGTGACCACCGCCTGGGGTGGCGCCAAGGACGCCGATATCGTGCTGCTGCTGATCGATGCCGAGCGCGGCATCAGGGGCGACGCCGACGCCATCCTCGAGCGGCTGAAGGACGTCCGCCAGCCGATGGTGCTGATCCTCAACAAGGTCGACCGGGTCAAGCACGAGGCGCTGCTGGCCCTGGCCGCGGCAGCAAACGAAAAGGTGCCGTTCAAGCGCACCTTCATGGTCTCGGCGCTGACCGGCTCCGGCTGCAAGGATTTGCTCGACTATCTCGCGCAAGCGCTGCCGGTCGGCCCCTGGTACTATCCGGAAGACCAGATCTCGGACCTGCCGATGCGCCAGCTGGCGGCCGAGATCACCCGCGAGAAACTGTATCTGCGGCTGCATCAGGAGTTGCCCTATTCCTCGCATATCGAGACCGAGAAATGGGAAGAGAAACCGGATGGCTCGGTACGCATCGACCAGACCATCTATGTCGAGCGCGACAGCCAGAAGAAGATCGTGCTCGGCCACAAGGGCGAGACGATCCGTGCCATCGGCCAGTCGGCGCGCATGGAAATAGCCGGCATTCTCGAGCAGAAAGTGCACCTGTTCTTGTTTGTCAAAGTGCGTGAAAACTGGGGCGACGACCCCGAGCGCTACCGCGAGATGGGGCTTGAGTTTCCCCATTGAGCTTCATCGTCTAGAAATGCCGCCCGGCAGTTTGAGACGATGACATGCCTGATCCAAAACCGACCATCGATACCGATCTCGTGCGCCGGTTGATCGCCGCGCAATTTCCGCAATGGCGGCATCTGCCGGTGAGGCCGGTGGCGTTTGGCGGCTGGGACAACCGAACCTTCCACCTCGGCAATGATATGACTGTGCGGCTGCCGAGTGCCGCACCATATTCCTTGCAGGTCGAAAAAGAGCACCGCTGGCTGCCCAGGCTGGCGCCGCTTCTGCCGCTGCCGATCCCGGATCCACTGGCGATGGGCGAGCCTGGGGAGGACTACCCCTGGCAATGGTCCGTCTACCGCTGGATCGACGGCGAAACAGCCAAGACCGCCGAAATCGCCGATCGCCCACAGTTCGCGGTCGATCTCGCTAAGTTCCTCATTGCGCTCCGGCGGATCGATCCGGCGGGCGGGCCGCCCGCGGGCCAGCACAATTTCTTCCGCGGCGGAACGCCGAGCGTGTATGACAACCAGACAAGGGAAGCACTCCAGGCGCTGGAGGGGCAGATCGACACCCAGGCGGCCACCGCTGTCTGGGATGCGGCCCTTGCCGCCACCTGGCAAGGGTCGCCCGTCTGGTTTCACGGCGACGTCGCCTGGGGCAACCTTCTGGTCCAAAACGGCCGTTTGAGCGCCATCATCGACTTCGGCACCTCAGGCATCGGCGATCCCTCTTGCGACCTGGCGATCGCCTGGACGTTCTTCCAGGGCGAGAGCCGGGAGGCGTTCCGCGCCGCCATCGACGTCGATGAAGCGACCTGGGCGCGCGGCCGCGGCTGGACGCTGTGGAAGGCGCTGATCACGGTTGCCGGACACGACGCCAACCAAGCCGAAGCCGAGCGATCGCGCCGCGTCATCGACGACGTCCTGGCCGATCACCGGGAATTCGCGTGATCAGAGCCTTTCGACGATGTGTGGGGATCCAATGTCAGCACAGATCGCACGCGGCGCGCCAAAATCTTGATTTAGCCACGCAACCGGTGACAAGCTCCTGCCATGGAATGGCGCGACGAGGGAATCATACTCGGCACCCGCAAGCATGGCGAAACCAGCGCCATTCTCGAGGTAATGACGCGTGCGCATGGCCGCCATCTCGGCCTGGTGCGCGGCGGGCGCTCGCGCAAGCAGCAGCCGGTGCTGCAGCCCGGCAACCGCGTCGACCTTTTGTGGCGGGCACGCCTCGACGAGCATCTCGGCACCTTCCAGGCCGAGGCGATCGAGATGAATGCCGCCCGGTTGATGGACAGCGCAGTCGCCGTCTACGGCCTGCAGACCATGGCCGCGCATCTCAGGCTCCTGCCGGAGCGCGACGCCCATGGCAGCCTGTATGAGACGCTTGCCGTGATGATCGCCCATCTGGACGATTCGGATGCCGCCGGCGAACTGGTGGCGCGCTTCGAACTGCTCATCCTCGACGAACTCGGCTTCGGCCTCGATCTCAGCCAGTGCGCGGCGACCGGCGCCAGGCAGGATCTGGCCTATGTCTCGCCGAAATCCGGCCGCGCGGTTTCGCGCCAGGCCGGCGCGCCATGGCGCGACAAGATGCTGGCGCTGCCGGCCTTCCTGCGGCGCGGCTCCGGCTTGCGGGCGGACCACGCGGCACTCGAGGACGCCTTCCATCTGACCGGTTTCTTTTTCACCCGCCATGTCTACGAGCCGCGCGGCATCGAACAGCCCGATGCCCGTGCCGGCTTCCTCGCCGCCTTGCGCAAGCATCATTCGGGCGGCAAGGCCGCCCTTACGGCAGACGCTGCGCCAGAAGGGGGAGGGAGACTCGGTGGGTGCTGACCTCCGCAAACCGTCCAGGTTCACACCAAAAGCTGCATGCGGCAGCATTCCCTCCCCCTTGTGGGGAGGGTTAGGGTGGGGGTACTCGTAGGGCAAGAGCCTCAGCCGGCTTTGCGATGCTCCATGAAATCATCGAGGATGGCGCGCTGACCGCCGAGGATCTTGAGGCTGGCCTCGGCGAAGGAAAACCAGCCGGCCCTGTCGATTTCGGGAAATTCCCTCGTCACGCCTGACCTGGGCGGCCATTCCATCGTGAACATGTTGCTTTTAACGGCATCGGGATCGAAATCGGCTTCGACACTCCAGGCGATGACGATCTTGCCGCCGGCTTGCCGATAGCTGCCGACAGGTTCGAAATCGCCATCGATGCTGACTCCGAGTTCTTCCCCAGCCTCGCGCCGGGCGGCGGCCAACTCATCTTCATTGTCCTCGACGAGGCCCTTGGGGATCGACCAAGCGCCTTCATCCTTCCTTGCCCAGAACGGGCCGCCGGGATGGACGAGCAGAAATTCGAGAATGCCGGCCCTTGTCCGGTGGATCAGCAGCCCTGCACTTCGTTTCGGCATTCGATTTCCTCGTAGTTCATCCGAGGATAGCATGGCTCCTGGGCAAGTGGCGGCGGCATGCCATTCCTGGCTATCTCAGATGATGGGTGAGGATAAAGACCGTAGGCCGCTGGAATTTGCCGAGGAAACATGCTCGATAACTTCTTTTCGGCCACCATTGCGGTGGCGTGACTTGAATAGCCGTCTGGGGTGGCCGTGTGGCCGCCGCAATTGTCAGTGAAAACTGGCCTGGTTTGGGGGAACCGCCATGTTTGAAAGCCTGATTGGCGCCGTCGTCGTTATCGTGCTTTTTGTCCTCGTCTTGCGCCAGCAGGGCCGCGTCAGTCTGATCGAGCGCGAGCTCGGAGCGCTGCGCAGCCTGGTTCTGTCCGGAGTGCATGCGACACCGCCCGTTGCCAAACCGGCCGAGCAGGCTGCAAGCGCACCGGCGGATGCCGCTCACGCTAGCGCACCAGTTGCCGACATAGCTTCGCCAACAACAGCAGACGCGGCACATGCCCAGGCACCGGCCGCCGAAGCCGATGCGGCCACCAGCGAGGCCGTGCCAGAACTGTCGGCCGCGGCCAAGGCGGCATTCACCGGATCCGCGCCTGCCGCCACGTCGAAGGCAGCCCGCCAGTCAGAGGTCGAAACGGCGCTCGGCACCCGTTGGGCGGTCTGGGTCGGCGGCGTCGCGCTGGCCCTGGGCGGCCTGTTCCTGATCCGCTACACCATCGAGGCCGGCATTTTCGGCCCTGAAGTGCGGCTGTCCCTGGCGGCGCTGCTCGGCCTGGTGCTGATCGGCGGCGGCGAGTTCATCCGCCGCACCGGCTTCAAGGTGCCGGTGCAAGGGGCTGCAGGCGCCTATATTCCGGCGATCCTGACGGCTGCCGGCGCCTTCATCCTGTTCGGTACGGTCTATGCCGCGCATGCCATTTACGGTTTCGTCGGGCCGGCCTTCGCCTTCACCGTGCTCGGCGCCATCGGCGTGGCGACCATTGCCGCCGCCCTCGTCCACGGCCAGGCCCTGGCCGGCATCGGTCTCGTCGGCTCGATGGCGACGCCGGCGCTTGTGTCCTCGCAGGCGCCCAACCCATGGGCGCTGTTCGTCTACCTGGCGATCGTGCTTGCCGCTACAGCCGTGATCGCCCGCATTCGCGACTGGAAATTCCTGATTGCGGCGGCCTTCTTCGGCACCGGCGCCTGGACCATCGTCTACATGATGAGCACGCTAGTCGCCGACCTTGCCGTCATCCTGTTCATCGACGCGGTGACGCTGGCGGTGCTTGCCTTTGTCTGGCTGGGCACACGTGACAGCGAAGCGGAGACGGCGAAGACCGGCTTCGACTGGCCCTCGATCGTGCCAGGCGTTTTCGTTGCGTTTTCAGCGCTAGGCCTGTCCGTCGACACGACGCTGGTCGCCGCCGGTGGCGCCTTGCCGGGCGCCTTCGTCCTCGTCGCCCTTGTCGCCACCGCACTCTACCGGCCGCGCGCGCTGCCGCTGCTGCATGCCGCCGGCGTGGTGAGCGTGATGATCCATCTCGGCATCATTCCGCCCACCACCATCGGCTCCGACATAACCCAGGGGAATATCGGCTTTGACGGCATGCCGGTGGCGGCCGGAAATCCGTTGACGCTGCGCATCGGCATTGCCCTCGGCCTGGTTTTCATCGGCGCCGGCTTCTGGGCCGCACGCCGCTTCGCCGCCTCAGCACGGGTCCGCGCGGCATGCTGGGCGGCATGGGGCGTCGCTGCGCCGCTGCTTATTCTGCTGACGCTGTGGCTCGCCTACGGCAATCCCGACCGCGACCTTGTCTACGCAGCGATAGCTGCCCTTCTGGTCGTCGTCTTCGCCGCCGGCGGCGAATGGATTGCGCGCGCCGAACAGCCGCCGCTCAAGGGCGACGTCGCCGTCTCCTTCGCGCTTTGCGGCTCGGCTCTGGCCGGGCTCCTGATGCTGCACATGGCCTTCGGTTCCGGCTGGACCACGTTGCTTGCCGGCGTTGCCGCCATCGTGCCGGCGCTGGCGACGCGTTGGCGTTCTTATCCGGTGCTGGGCTGGATTTCGGTCGGCGCGGTCGTCGCCGTGCTCGGCCGCGTCGCCTTCGATCCGACCATCGTCGGCGCCGAGTTCCTGACGACGACGCGGGTGTTCAACTGGCTGCTGCCGGGATACGGCGTACCGGCGCTAGCCTTCGGCTTTGCCGCCTGGCAACTCGCGCGTACCACCCCCGCACTACCAACAACTGGTAATGGCCGGCCGCGCCTAGCGATGGAGGCGGGTGCAGCCCTGTTTGCGCTGCTCACCGTCGCCATGCTGGTGCGCCACGCCATGCATGGCGGCGTCATCGACACCGGCCCGGTGACGCTCGCCGAACAGGCGATCTATACGCTGATCGCCATCGGCGCCGGCGCGATACTGGTGGCCATCGACATGCGCTCGCCAAGCTCTGTGCTGCGCTACGGCTCGATGGCTGCCGGCGTGCTCTCGGTCGCCTTCATCGTCCTCCAGCATTTCCTGGTGCTCAATCCGCTGTTCACCGACGAATCGACCGGCCAGATCCCGGTGTTCAACCTCTTGTTCCTGGCTTATCTCCTGCCGGCCATCGCTGTCGGCGGGCTGGCGCTCTATGCCAGGGACAAGCGGCCGCCATGGTATGCGCAGATGCTGGCGGTGGTGGCGGCATTGCTTGTCTTCGCCTACGCCACACTGTCGGTCAGGCGCGTGTTCAAGGGCGAGTTCATCGGCCTGTGGAGCGGCCTCGGCCAGCTCGAGACCTACACCTATTCGGCGCTCTGGCTGGTCATTGGCGTCGTGCTGCTCACCGCCGGCGTCTGGCTGAAGTCGCAGGTGCTGCGCATCGCCTCGGCGGCGCTGATCGCGATTGCCGTGGTAAAAGTCTTCCTGTTCGACATGTCGGAACTGGAAGGCGTGCTCAGGGCGCTGTCCTTCATCGGTCTTGGCGCCGTGCTGATCGGCATCGGCCTGTTCTACCAGCGGCTGCTGACGCGGGCGGCGAGGGAGGCCAACGCTGCAACTTGAAGTGATATACGGGATGGAATATATGAATATCCAACGGAGGATATTCGATGCCGCTCTATATCCGCGACGACGAAGTGGATGCGCTGGCCAGCAGATTGCAACGCGAGACGAACGCTCCGAGCAAAACGGAGGCGGTGCGGGTCGCGCTCGTGCACGAACTTGAGCGCAATCGGGCGAAGGTGCCGCTGCGCGATCGGATCGCCAGTCTTCAGGACAGGGCCAGGAAGCTTGGCCTGCCCAATCCCGATTTCGATATGAAGAAGTTCACCGACGAGATGTGGGAAGACTGATGTTTGTCGACGCGTCGGTGATCGTCGCCATTCTCAACCAGGAACCTGGGTGGGAGGAATTGCTGAAGCAGCTATCCGGTTTTTCCGGGCAGGTCTGGGTTTCTCCGTTGGTTCACTTCGAAGCAACACAGGCATTGGCAAGGGCCGGCGCCGGCCCGCGCAGACCCAGCGCTGAAGCCCTTCTCCATGCCCGCGATCTGATCGATGAGTTCATTGTGGAGATCATGGGAGAGAGTCTGGCCATTGACGACAACATCGGCTCTCGGGCCATTGACGCGAGCGCCCGTTACGGCAAAGCCGTTGGCCACAAGGCGGATCTGAATCTCGGGGACTGTTTTGCTTACGCCTGCGCGAAAAGCCGCGATCTTCCACTGCTGTACAAAGGCCATGATTTCGCACTGACCGATTTAGGATAATTCGGCCCTTTTGTTGATTGCCGGGAATAATTTAGCCGATCAACTCGTTATCTCACTGCTTGGGTGACCGGGGCGGCAGACCGCTTCGCGCTGGCCGCTTGCGCCGCGCCGGGAAGGCGCGTTCAATCGGGTTAAACAAGGGCGACCTCAGAACCAGCGGTCATGGACGAAAAGAAGGCAGCAATCCTTGGCGAAATACCGCGCCTGCGCCGCTACGCACGCTCGCTTCTGCGCGACCGCGAATCCGCTGACGATCTCGTCCAGGATTGCCTCGAACGAGCGCTCTTGCGGCTTGAAAGCTGGCAGACGGGAGAAAGCCCCCGGAGGTGGCTGTTTACGATCATGCATCATTTGTTCATCGATCAGATGCGCAAGGTGAACCGGCGCGGTGAGGCGGCGATCCTGCCGCTTGACGCAAACGAGGCGCAGGCAGTCCCCGCCGAGCAGGCCGAGAACGCCGCCTCGCGCGAGATCATCGACGCATTGCAGGCGATCAGCCCCGACCGCCGCGCCGCTCTAGTCATGGTCGCCATCGAAGGATTCTCCTATGCCGAAGCCGCCAACATTCTCGGCGTGCCCGCCGGCACGCTGATGTCGCGCATAGCGCGCGGACGCGAGGAGCTGCGCAGCCTGCTCGATGACACGGCGCGCCGCCGCTCGATAAGGATCGTCGAGAAATGACCCGCCGCGATTTTTCCGAACGCGATATCCACATGGCTCTCGACGGCGAGCTGCCGGGCGACGAGCGCGCCGCCTACGACGCCTGGATCGACGCCAATCCCGAAATGAAGGCGAAAAGCGCCCGCTACACCGCCGACCGCGCCGCGTTGCGCGCCGCCTTTGCCGGTGTGCTCGACGAGCCCGTGCCGGTGCTGTTCAAGCAGATCGTTAGCGGTGAAGGCGCGACCAAGGCGGCGGCGCGGCAGTCGCGCTGGTGGCTTGCGGCCGCGGCGGCCGCAGTGCTCGTCATCGGCGGTCTTGGCGGCTATTTTGCCGGCATCGACGGCATCGGCAGGGAAGATGGCGCCGATGACCAACTGGCCGAAGAGGCTATCGCCGCCCATGTCATCTATGCCGCCGAACAGCGCCATGCGGTGGAAGTGCCGGCAAGCGACAAGGATCACCTGCAGACCTGGCTGTCCAACCGCGTCGGCTTGAAACTGGTGGCGCCGGATCTGGTGGCGGAAGGCTTCCAGCTGGTTGGCGGCCGGCTGCTGCCCGCCGGCCAGGGCAAGGCAGCGATGCTGCTTTACGAGGACGCCAAGGGTCAGCGCATCTCCTTGTTCGTTACCGCTGATTCCTCAGCCAAGTCCAAGGGCACCTACATGGCCGACGCCGACGGTCCCGAGGCGGTCTACTGGCTGGACAAGGGCTATGCCTGCGCCGTCGTCGGCTCGCTGCCGCGAGAGCAGCTGGCTGCGGTCGCCAAGCGCGCCTACGGTCAGCTTCTGGCCGGTATCGCCAGTTGAGCACATTCGGTTTTGGCGTCATGCGCCGAGGCGGCGCCGCACCTGGCGGTGCCGCGGTCACCGCCCGCCACTCGCGGTGGAACTGTCACAATTCGGCCCTATTCAAGGTGCGATAGCGCTTGGCTGATATCGGCGTTTCGGCTGATGTTTGCGACGTTTTTGACCGCGGCCTTTTCCTCCACCCAATCGAGGTTTTCCAAACCCGCATGCCTGCCGAGATTCGCAAGGCCCGCGCGTCCGACGTCGATGACCTCGCCGCCATCGAGAAGGCGGTTTTTTCCAGTGACCGCATTTCCCGGCGCTCCTTCCGCCTGTTGATCGAACGCGAGACAGCCGAGATGCTGGTCGCCGAAAGCGATGGCCGTGTCGCCGGCTACGCCATCGTGCTGTTTCGCAAGGGCAGCGGCGTCGCCCGGCTCTATTCGCTTGCCACCAGCCCGTTTTTCAGCGGCCGCGGCATTGGCCGCATGCTGCTTGCAGCGGCCGAAGAAGCTGCCTTCGAGCACGACCGCATGATGTTGCGCCTCGAAGTGCGCGAGGACAATCTTCGCGCCATCGGCATCTATGAGCAGAGCGGCTACCGCAAGATCGGTCGCGAGCCCCACTATTACGAGGATGGCGCCACCGCGCTGCGCTACGAAAAGACCTTGCGCGGCGATATTCCGGTCGCCACCAAAGTCCCATTCTACCAGCAGACCTGCGAGTTCACCTGCGGTCCATGCTGCCTGATGATGGCGATGGCCAATTTCGATTCCGGCTTCGTGCCCGATCCGGTCATGGAAATCCGCCTATGGCGCGAGGCAACGACCGTGTTCATGATGTCCGGCCCGGGCGGCTGCGAGCCCTTCGGCCTTGCGGTTTCCGGCTACGAAAGCGGGCTTGCGGCGGAAATCTTCGTGTCCTTCTATGGCGCGCTGTTCTTGCAATCGGTGCGCAGCGACGACAAGCGCCGGGTGATGGAACTTGCCCAGGTGGACTTTCGCCGCCGCGCGGAACTTTACGGCATCCCGGTGAATTACCGTCCGTTCACCATCGATGATATCCGCGGCGCCCTGGCTCAGGGAAAACTGGTGCTGGTGCTGATCAGCGGCTTCCTGATGTTCGGCAAGAAGGTGCCGCATTGGGTGCTGGCTATCGGCGACGATGGCGACCACATCCTGATCCACGATCCCTGGGTCGAGGACGAAAGACAGGAGACCATCCTCGATGCCGCCAACATTCCCGTGCCGCACGGCATCTTCATGAACATGGCGCAATTCGGCCGCGACGGACTGCGTGCTGCCATCACTCTTGGGAAACGCTGATAACAATGACCTGGGTCATCCTCACCGGCCGTCAGAACGATCTCGACCCGGCGGCGACGCCGCACAAGATCATCACCAACCGTGACTATCTTGCGCATCCGGCGCTGTTTCGCGGCCAGCAGCCGAAGGTCATCAACCTGTCGAACAATTACGCCTACCAGAGCCGCGGCTATTATGCCTCTCTGCTCGCCGGTTCGCGCGGCCACAAGGTCATCCCGACGGTCGAGACGATGATCGACCTGTCCGAGCGCAAGCTCTACGAGCACGCGCTGCCGGAACTGGAGCTGGCGCTCAACAAATGTCGCAAGGATCTCGGTGGCGTATTCCCGCAAAAAATCTGCATCTTCTTCGGCATCGGACCGTCGAAGGTCTGGGACCGCTTCGCCAAGCTGTTGTTCGACTGGTTCCGCGCTCCGGCGCTTGAGGTTCACATCAAGGACAGCGCCGAATGGGCTTCGATCCGCAAGATCGGCTTCCTGCCGCTGGCCAGGATGGCCGAGGAGGAAGAAGCCCTCTTCGTGCAGGCGCTCGAGACGTACACCAACCGCGAGTGGCGCGACACCAAGGGCCGTACGCCGGCACGCTACACCTTCGCCACGCTGGTCGATCCGCATGAGGAACTGCCGCCGTCGGAGATTTCCTCGCTGCGTTACTGGGCCAAGATCGCCGAAAAGATGGGCGTCGAAATCGAGCCGATCACCAGGAAGGACCTGGCCAAGCTCGCCAATTACGACGCGCTGTTCATCCGCGAGACCACCTCGATCTCAAACCACACCTACCGCTTCGCGCGCCGCGCCCAGCAGGAAGGCATGCCGGTGATCGACGACCCGCTGTCGATGATCCGCTGCACCAACAAGGTCTATCTCAACGAACTGATGGCCTACAACAAGGTGCCGGTGCCGCCGACGGTGATGATAGCCGGCACCTCGGACCTCGAACTGGCGGCGCAGACGCTGGGCTTTCCGCTGGTGCTGAAGATCCCGGATTCATCGTTCTCGCGCGGCGTCAAGAAATGCGGCAACTTCGAAGAACTGAAGACGCTCGCCACCGAGTGGCTGGAGGATTCCGATCTCCTGATCGCGCAGAAATTCATCCCGACCGAATATGACTGGCGCGTCGGCGTGCTCGGTGGGCAGCCGCTGTTTGCCGTGCATTATCTGATGGCGAAAAAACACTGGCAGATCGTCAACCACAAGGCCAGCGGCAAGCCCGACCAGGGCGGCATCAAGACCTTCACGCTGAAAGAGACGCCGCCGCATGTCGTCGACACCGCGGTGAAGGCGGCGCGCTGCATCGGCGACGGGCTTTACGGCGTCGATCTCAAGGAAACCAAGGATGGCGTCTTCGTCATCGAGGTCAACGACAACCCGAACCTCGACCATGGCTGGGAGGATTCCGGCGAAAAGGACGAAGTCTGGGTGCGGCTGACGCAATGGTTCCTGGAGCGGCTGGACCGTCCCGGGCGTTAGTTTGCCGTCCCGGGCGGTAATTCAACCGAGGGGGAAAAATGCAGTTCATCGTCATCGAGGATTTCACCGGCTGCGACCGCAAGGAGATCTACCGCCGTTTCGGCGAGCGCGGCAGATTGAAGCCGGACGCGCTTGTCGTGCACCACTCCTGGATCGCGGCTGATATGAGCCGCTGCTTCCTGCTGGTCGAGGCCGATGACGTCACTCTGCTGCAGCGCTGGGTCATCGAATGGTCTGACCTGGTGGAGTTCGAGATCATTCCCGTGGCGACGAACAAGGACATGACAGCGGCGCTGGCTGCGCATCTCTGACGCTGCTGACCATCATAGGAGCACCGGCGAACCCACCGACCGCCGGCATTCCTCAATCAGCCAATTGCGAAACGCCGCCACCAGGTCGCGCCTTGCACTGCGTTCCGGGATCGTCAGGCAATATGGCTGACGCAGCGCGATCGATAGGGCATTAGCCCGGACCAAACGGCCCTCTTCCAGCGCCCCGGCGCAATAAATGCCTTGCGCCAGCGCCACGCCCAGCCCTGAAATGGCAAGGTCGAGCGCTGCCCGCGACGAGTTCGCCGACAGGCCGCGCTGCACTGTGCGGCCGGGCTCTATGCCCGCCGCCTCGAACCATGTGCGCCAAGACGGAAACGACGCGCCGGTCGGTCCCCAGTCGGTGTGAATCAGTGGCAGGCCGGCGAGGCTGTCGGTTTTGGCGGTGAGTTCTGGCGCGCAGACGGGGTAGACGGCGTCCCTGACGATCTCCTCGCTCGGGTGTTCACGATAGTGCGGGCCGAAGGACAGCCGGATGTCGATCAGTTCGCGGTCGAACGGCACCGGATCGTCATCGCCGCGCAGGGATATGTCGACGGCGCCGTGGCTGGCGACAAAGCCGGCGAGGCGTTCGGAAAGCCAGCCCATCGCCATGGACGGCGGCACCGATACGACAAGCCGCGGGCGGAAGGCATCGCTGCCACGCGCGATGCTGCCGATCTCCCGAAAAGCCAGGGTCAGCCGGGGCAGCATCTCGACGCCGGCTTCCGTCAGCACCACGCGGCGGTTGACGCGATGGAACAGTTTTCGACCCATCTGCTCCTCGACGGTGCGAATGAGCTGGCTGACCGCAGCCGCCGAGATCGAGAGCTCATCCGCCGCTGCGGCGAAACTCCCCGAGCGCGCCGCCGCCTCGAAGGCTTGAAGTCCTCTCAGCGAAGGAAGCGCGGTCATTGGGTGATCCGATAGGTAAGGTCAGCTTATCTGTGTCGCAGAAATCCTCGTCTTTCGAAAGCTTTCTTATTCGAGTAGCTTGGCGCCATGACCGTATCGGCCCAGTTTGAACCCAGAGACCATCGCGACGTCATCGCGTTCCTGACCAATGAGCAGCGCAGCCGCCTGACCGGCAAGTCGGACGGGCCGGGTCTGGTCCAACTCGCCTTCCATCTCGGCGCGATTGTGGCTATCGGCGGGCTGATTGCGGCCAAGGTGTCGTACTGGCCGCTGTTGATGTTGCCGCAAGGCATTCTTATCGTCTTCCTGTTCACGCTGCTGCATGAGACGGTGCACAGGACGGCGTTCGAGACGCAGTGGCTCAACGATGCCGCCGCAAGGGTCTGCAGCCTGGCGATCGCGCTGCCCGCCGACTGGTTTCGCTATTTCCACTTCGCCCATCACCGTTTCACCCAGGATCCCGAGAACGATCCGGAACTCGCCTTCCCGAAACCGGAGACGATGCGGCAATACATCGTCCACGTCTCGGGCCTGCCGGTGTGGTGGGGGCATTTGCAGACACTCTACACCAACGCGATTGGCGGCTGCCACGACAGCTACGTGCCGCCGAAAGGCCTGCCCAAGGTGCGCACTGAAGCCCGCGCCATGATCGCTTTCTATGTCGTGGTCGCCGCGCTAGCCCTGTGGTTCGAGGCAAGTGTACTGCTCTATGTCTGGATCGTGCCGGCGCTGCTCGGCCAGCCCTTCCTCAGGCTCTATCTGCTGGCCGAGCATGGCCGCTGCCCGCTTGTCGCCAACATGCTGGAAAACACCCGCACCACGCTGACCAACTGGCTGGTGCGCAAAGTCGCCTGGAACATGCCGTATCACGCCGAGCACCACGCCTATCCCGGCGTGCCCTTCCATCAGCTGCCGGCCTTCCACCAGCTGATCGAGCGCCATCTCAAAGTCGTCGAACCCGGCTATGTCAGCTTCCACGAGAAATACGTCGAGACCTTGCGCTGAGGCGCTCGGCCGTCAGCGTAGCGTCTGCTCAACGAGCGTGACGAAATAGCGGAGCACGGTGGGGACGATGGCGTCGTTGAAGACATAGCGATCGCCGTGCAGCCCTTCGCCCAGTCTGACCGCTCCTGCGCCGACCCAGGCATAGCAGCCGCCGGCTTCGCGGACCATGTAGGCAAAATCCTCGCAGCCGAGGCTCGGGTTGAATGCGGTCTCGACCTGCTCGCGGCCGACAACCGCGGTTGCCGCCTGGACGGCCCGGTCAGTGGCAGCCGACGTGTTGACCAGCGGCGGGTAGCCTTTCTTGTAGGCGAGCTTGGCGGTGAGTGCATGCGCCGAGGCAGTGCCTTGCGCGATGTCGCCGATCAGCCTTTCGCAATGGTCCGACAAAGTGGGCTCGAAGAAGCGGCA
This sequence comes from Mesorhizobium sp. M0037, assembly GCF_040323635.1. Lineage (NCBI taxonomy): Bacteria > Pseudomonadati > Pseudomonadota > Alphaproteobacteria > Hyphomicrobiales > Phyllobacteriaceae > Mesorhizobium > Mesorhizobium sp. M0037. Next base: position 137,791 of record NZ_JAMYVB010000003.1, read on the forward strand.
GGTTCCCTGCAGCCAGACCTTGCCCGGCACGATGTTGCCGACATTGCCGCCATGGATCTGGGTGATCGAAACGACCAGCGCCATTTGCGGGTCGACCGAACGGCTGACGATGCGCTGCACGGCTTGAACGAAGGCGCCGGCCGCGAGCACGGGATCGTCGCCTAGCTGCGGCATGGCGGCATGCGCGCCGGTCCCCTCAAAGTTCAGTTCGAAAGTGTCGACGGCCGCCATCATCGACCCGGCACGGGCCGCGATCTTTCCGAGCGGCAGCCCCGGCCAGTTGTGGACGGCGTAGACGGCTTCCACGGGGAAGCGCTCGAACAGTCCGTCCTCGATCATCCGCATGGCGCCGCCTTCATTTTCTTCCGCCGGCTGGAAGATGAAACAGACGGTGCCGTCGAAGGCTCTGTTGTCGGCGAGCAGCTTGGCGGCGCCGAGCAGCATCGCGGTGTGCCCGTCGTGGCCGCAGGCATGCATCACGCCGTCTTTTTTCGACGCGTAGGACAGTCCGGTCTTTTCCAGCACGGGCAAGGCATCGAGTTCGGCCCGAAGCCCGATGGCGCGCACGCCTGGCTGTCCCCTGAGAACGCCGACGACGCCGGTGCCGCCTATGCCTTCATGAACCTCGTCGAGCCCGAAGGTGCGCAGCTTGTCGGCAACGAAGCGCGCGGTCTCATACTCCTGGAAACCGAGTTCGGGGTTGGCGTGGATGTGATGCCGCCATTCCACCACCTGCGGGGTTAGGGCGGCGATGGGGTCGTTGTGCAGCATTGCGCTCTCCTTGCCGGCTATCGTAAATTCGGCCTTGTCGATGCCAGCACGTAGAGGATTTGCGCCGGCGGCGTCTTGAACAGGATTGACCGTGTCTGGAATTCAACAGCCTCAGGAGACGACGCAGTTCTGGCGTCATCCGCGCTTTCGCGATCTTGGCATGCTCAAGGCGCGCTTCACGCGGCATCGCTACCAGCTGCACACGCACCCCACCTATGTCGTCGCCCTGATCACGCAAGGGTGCGAGCGTGTCCGCATCGGCAACGAGACTGTCCTCGCGCCGTCGGGCACGGTTCTGCTCGTCAATCCGGAGATATGGCATGACGGCGAGGCGGGCGCCGACCAGGGCTGGGCTTACCGCACCTTCTATCCCTCGGCCTCGCTCGTGGGTGCGATCGCGGACGAACTCGGGCAGGATCGCCCGCCGTTGTTTTCACAAGCGATCGTAGATGATGCCGATCTCGTCCAGGCAGTAGGCGTCGCGCACTTGGCTTCGACATTGGGTGATGCCACGAGCGCCGAAACATCCATGCTGATCGCCTTGCGCAAGCTCATCCTGCGCCATGGCGATTGGGGCGGCCGGCGGCGCGAGGCGGTCGAAAGCTTCGGATCGAAAAGCCGGCTCCGGGTCTATGAACAGGTCATCGAAGACCATCTGAACTCGGGCCTCGATTTGCAGCGGCTCGCTGAAGCCGCAGGCGTGACGCGCTTTCAAGTTATCCGCGATTTCAGGAAAGTGCTGGGTCTCACCCCTGCTGCCTTCATCCGTGACCGCAGGCTGCGCCGTGCCGATCTGCTGATCCGGCAAGGTTCAGATCTCGCCGGTGCCGCCTTTGCGGCCGGCTTCTCCGACCAAAGCCATCTCTCGCGCACCTTCCGCGCCGCGCATGGAATGACGCCGGGGATGTTCAGGCGCGCCGGGACGCTGCCCTCGTCTTGAGAAGTCGAGCCATGTCGGCGGCCTTTGACGGCATGCCGATCAGAAAGCCCTGCGCCTCGACGCAGCTAGCCTTGCGCAATATGTCGAGCTGCGCTTCGGTCTCGACGCCTTCGGCGGTGACGGTGATGCCAAGTTCGGCACCAAGCCCGATGATCGTGCGCACGATCGCCGCCGTGTCCTTGTTGTCGATATCGTGGATGAAGGAGCGGTCGATCTTGATCTTGTCGACGGGAAAACGCCTGAGATAGCCGAGCGACGAATAGCCGGTGCCGAAATCGTCGAGCGCGATGCGGATACCGAGTTCGCGCAGCTGCCTCAGCGTCTTCAGCACCGTCTCGCTCTCATCCATCAGCACGGTCTCGGTGATTTCCAGTTCGAGCCGGCTGGCCGGCACACCGGAAACGGCCAGCGCCGAAATCACGCTGCGGGCAAAGTCGGCGCTTCTGATCTGCACTGCCGAGACATTGACGGCGATGCGCATTCCAGGCGGCCAGCCGGCGGCCACACTGCAGGCCTGTTTCAGCGCCCATTCGCCCAGCGGAATGATCAGCCCGCTGTCTTCGGCGGCTGCGATGAAATTGTCGGGCGCCACCAGGCCGCGCGTCGGTGAATTCCACCGCATCAACGATTCGGCGCCGACGATCTTGCCCGACGCGATGTTGGTGATCGGCTGGAACTCCAGCACGAACTCCCGCCGTTTCAGTGCCGTCTCGAGATCGGTTTCGAGCGCCAGGCGCGCCCGCACCAAGGCATCCATGCCGGGCTCGAAAAAGCGGTAGACGTTGCGGCCTTCGCTCTTGCCGCTGTAAAGCGCCATGTCGGCGTTCTTCAAAAGCGTGTCGGCGTCCTTGCCGTCACCGGGATACAGCGCGATGCCAAGGCTGATGCCGACATGCATGTCGCGGCCCTTGTCGCGAAACGGCTGGCTGACGACAGCGACGATGCGTTTTGCCAGTTGTTCCGCATCGGTGGCGCCTTTGGGATTGAACTGCAGGATGGCGAACTCGTCGCCACCGAGGCGGGCGACCACATCGGTGTCGCTGCGCAGGCTGTGCCGCAACCGCTCCGCCACGCATTTCAGCAGCCAGTCACCGGCCGGGTGTCCCCAGGTGTCGTTAACGGCCTTGAAGCGATCGAGGTCGAGCGAGAAGATCGCCAACGGTGTATCGCCGGCCATCGCCTGGTCGAGCCGTTCGCGAAACATCGAGCGGTTGGGCAGGTCGGTCAGCGTGTCGTAATGGGCAAGGTGGCTCATGCGCTCTTCGGCGCGCCGGCGCTCGGTGATGTCTTCGAAGGTCGCCACCCAGCCGCCACCGGTAAGCGGCCGGCGCGCAACCAGCAGCGTTCGGCCATCGGCAAGGCTGCGGTCGGTCGAACGCTCCTCACCGGCCTGCAGGCTGGCTCTGGTGTTGGCGATCTCGCCGTCGATGTCCATCGACGGATAGATGCGCAGTCGCACCATCTGTTCGAGCAGGGCGCGCTGGCTCATGCCGAGCGGGAAGTCGTCAGGCGTGACCTTGTAGAGGTCGAGGAAGCGCTGGTTGCGCACGATCAGCGTGCCTTCGGCGTCGTACATCAACAGGCCTTGCGACATGTTGGCGAGCGCCGCATCGAAGCGGCGGTGCTGCTCCTTCAGTTCCTGCTCGGCCCGCCTTTGCTCCGTAATGTCCTCATAGATCGACACCCAGCCGCCTGAGGCCAGCGGCCGGTGCGTGATGGAAACGATGCGTCCGTCCGACAGTATTTCCTCGTAGGTCGAGGCTTGCGCGCGCTCGATATAGGGCTTGCGGATGGCATACAGGTCTTCGGCGCTCTGTGAGGCGACACCGATGTCGACGCTGTGCTTTAGAATGTCCAGGAACGCGATGCCGGGCCGCACGATCTTCGCGTCGAGGGAGAAGATGCTGATATAGTTGCCGTTGCAGATGATCATCCGCTCGTCGGCGTCGAACATGCACAGCCCGTGCGACATATTCTCGACGGCCGCCGAAAAGCGCTCGTTCTGGTGGCGCAGTTCGTCGGCGATCTGCCGTGGCGCGGCGACGCCTCCGGCTCCCCGTCTGCGGACGGGCGAACCACCCTTGACGTGCGCAACGGACATGAGGCGTGCCTGCTGACCGTGATCGAAACCCGGTACTGTGGTTACCGCTGGTTAATTTAGCGTATGTTCACTGCGCCGAATGCACGGCAACCGTTGCCTGGCGTTGCTTTTCAAGCGTTGCGTAGCGTTTTAGGAAGGCAGCTTGCGCCGAGGTCACCGAGTGCGGCTTAAAGTCGAAGCGGTCGGCATTGAAGCCGCGCGGCCGGCCGAAGAACTCGGTTGCTTCCGCGGTGGAGAAACCGGCAAGCAGCGTCGCCTCGTAATAGGCCGCGATCTGGTCGGCGCGCTTGATCTCCTTGCGCAAGCCGACGCCGAGTTCGGGCGGCAGCGAAAAGCGCTGATGGATGGCGCGCTGGAGGCGCAGCTCGCACTCCTTGTAGGAGCCGCCCATCACCGATTTGAACGGCGAGATCATATCGCCGATGACATATTCCGGCGCGTCATGCAGCAGTGCTGCCAGCCGCGCATTGGCCGACGCGCCCGGCTGCAACTCGCTGAACAGCGCCTCGACCAGCAGCGAATGCTGGGCGACCGAAAAGGCGTGATCGCCGCGGGTCTGGCCGTTCCAGCGGGCGACTCGGGCAAGCCCGTGGGCGATGTCGGAGATTTCGATGTCGAGCGGCGAGGGGTCGAGCAGGTCGAGCCGCCGTCCCGACAGCATGCGCTGCCACGCGCGGGGTGGCGCTCCGACGCGATCGGCAGCCATCAGGCGTCCTCCGCGCCGATGGCTTCCCTGGGAAAGCTGAACTTCGCCCAGGACGGGATGGCGAGTGAGACGGTGACATCACCGGCCAGTACCGGCTGGCCAGCGTCGAGCGCCGCCTTGACCCGGTCGATGCGGGCAATGGCGAGGCCGGCCGTGCCCGCGGTCGAGCCGAGCGTGCCGACCGGCCGCCCCGCAACCGTCAGCTCCGTGCCGGGCGCGGGTAAGGCGCGGTCGGCCGAAACGATCAGCACGCGGCGCCTGGCGGTGCCGCGATGCTGCATGCGCGAGACCACTTCCTGGCCGACATAGCAGCCTTTCTTGAAGCCGACGCCGCCGGTCTCGTCGAGCAGCACGTCGTGAGGGAAGGCATCGCCGAGCTGATAATCGGAACCGCTTTCGGCAATGCCTTTGGCGATGCGGAGCGCCTTCCACGCAGCCGGGTCGCCACCTGCGGATGCGCCGCCATAGAAACGGCTCACAACCACATCGCGGAAGCGGGCATCGGCAAGTGTCGTTGAATCAGAAGGTGAGGCGCTTGAATCATCGCCCCACGCAACCGTCACAAGCACTTGATCCTGCTTCGCGATCTCGGCCTTGGCGCGCAGCTTGTAAAGCATCAGCCGGCGCAGGAAGTCGTCTGCGACGTCGGCACGGCAATCCAGCCGGAATCCGTCCTCGCCGCTACGCGAGATCAGGAAATCAAACAGGATCTTGCCTTGCGGCGAAAGCAGCGCACCGGGTTTTGCCGCACCGGCGCCCAGCGTGTCGAGGTCGGTGGTGAGGATGTTCTGCAAAAAATGCTCGGCATCCGGGCCTGACACAGAAATGAGAGCGCGGTCTTTGAGCAGGGCAAAAGGCATGGGCGGCAAAGAACCTGATCTTGCAAAACGGTCGGCCTTTACGTAAGCCGACGATACTCCCCCCGCAAGAGACCGAACGCCCATGGCCACCACCTACGACCTCATCCTGACAGGCGGCACGGTGGTCAACCATGATGGCGAGGGCGCGCGCGATGTCGGCGTCAAGGGTGGTCGCATCGTCGCAATGGGCGATCTTCGCCAAGCTTCGGCCGGCGAAGCGATCGACTGTCGCGGGCTGCACGTCCTGCCCGGCGTCGTTGACAGCCAGGTGCATTTTCGCGAGCCGGGGCTGGAGCACAAGGAAGATCTCGAGAGTGGATCTCGCGCCGCTGTTCTGGGCGGGGTCACCGCCGTCTTCGAAATGCCCAACACCAATCCGCTGACCACCAGCGAGGCGGCGCTTGCCGACAAGGTGCGCCGCGCCACCAGCCGGATGCATTGCGACTTCGCCTTCTGGGTTGGCGGCACGCGCGAGAATGCCGATGATGTCGGTGAGCTCGAGCGGCTGCCCGGTGCTGCCGGGATAAAGGTGTTCATGGGCTCGTCCACCGGCGATCTGCTGGTCGAGGACGACGAGGGTGTCGCATCGATCCTGCGCAACACCCGCCGCCGTGCCGCCTTTCACTCGGAGGACGAGTTCCGGCTGCGCGAGCGCCTGGGCCTGCGCGTCGAGGGCGACCCGTCATCGCATCCCGTCTGGCGCGACGAGATCGCGGCCTTGCGCTGCACCGAGCGGCTGGTGCGCATCGCGCGCAGCACCCGCGCCCGCATCCATGTCCTGCACATCTCCACTGCCGAAGAGATCGTGTTCCTCGAACAGCACAAGGATGTCGCCACCTGCGAGGCGACGCCGCACCATTTGACGCTCACCGCCGACGACTATGCGCGGCTGGGCACGCTGATCCAGATGAATCCGCCGGTTCGCGCGGCCCGCCATCGCGACGGCGTCTGGCACGGCATTGCGCAAGGCATCGTCGATGTGCTCGGCTCCGACCACGCCCCCCACACGCTGGCCGAAAAGGCAAAGCCCTATCCGGCCTCACCGTCGGGGATGACCGGGGTGCAGACGCTGGTGCCGATCATGCTCGACCACGTCAATTCAGGCCGGCTGACCCTGCAGCGCTTCGTCGACCTCTCCAGCCATGGCCCACAGCGCATCTTCGGCATGGCCCGGAAAGGCCGTATCGCCGCAGGCTATGACGCCGATTTCACCATTGTCGACCTCCAGCGGCGCGAGACCATCACCAATGCGCAAGCCGGCTCCAAGGCCGGCTGGACGCCCTATGACGGCAAGGAAGTCACCGGCTGGCCGATCGGCACCATCGTGCGCGGTCGTCGCGTGATGTGGGAAGGCGAGATCGTCACGCCCGGGCAGGGCAGGCCGGTAGAGTTTTCCGAGGCGCTGCCGGCTTAGCGGTTTCTTGCTGCGTTGGATTTTTTAAGCGCTATCCACTACGTTAAGGGCATTATGAACGCAGATATCGCGCCCATGATTGTCCCTGCGGAGTTTCCGGAGCTCCAGGCGCTCGCCTGGAACCGCGATGCGGCACGCCCGATTCCGGCCGAAGAGGCATTTGCGCTGTATGAGCGTAATTGGCGGTTTGTCGATCAAAAGCGTCTTACTGTGCGTGAGAAGATGCTTATCCAAAGTTTGGCAGACAAATTCGGTCACGGCGTGCTCTTGACCGCCGGCTGATTTCCCTCACCTGATCGTTCCTCGCAGCCGGAATATCAACAGGACACACCGCGAGCGTCATGATGGAATTCAAGAGGCCCGAGCACCAGATCATTGCCGAAGCGCTCGGATTGATGGATCGCCATTTCCTGACCGCAAACCAGTGCTGGTTCGGCGGTGGCACTGCGATCGTTATGAAATTCGGGGAATATCGCCGCTCACTGGATGTGGACTTCCTGTGTGCGGACAGTGATGGCTATCGCGAATTGCGGACCTCCGCAGCCGAACGTGGCGTCAGAGCATTCTTTCCTGAGCCGGTCGAGGCTGTTCGGGACTTCCAGATCGATCAATATGGCTTGCGGACGATCGTGCGGTTGAAAGGCCAAACGATCAAGTTTGAAGTCATCCGCGAAGGCCGCATAAAACTGCGAGGCCATTTCGACGACGATCTGAATGTATCCGCCCTGGTCCCGGCGGATATGTTTGCCGAGAAGTTGCTGGCGAACGCGGATCGATGTCAGGACCGTGCAATTGCATATCGCGATGCCATCGATCTTGGAGTGCTGGTTGGCATCTATAAGGAAATCCCGAGCGACGCTGTTGGCAAGGCGAAGGCGGCCTATGGCGTGGATATCGAGCGCAAGGTGGCTTGGGTGGTAAACAGGCTGCGGGACAAGGAAGAATTGCGGCATGCCGCCGAGGTGCTGCAAATGGATCCCAACGCGGCGGTCGAAGCGATTTCGGCCCTTCGAAATGAAGGTATCCGCATATGGCCTGACACAGGCCTCGAGCTTTCTAGCCCTAGCCAGTAGCCATCCCAGGGGAATCGCCGTTCAATCCCCGGCGACGAAGAATGTCCACTGCCCGGCCGGCGTGATGCCGACGCGGTAGAAGATGTAGGCGCCGAACTGCTTCATGTCGTCATAGTCGCCGGCGGTGACGATCTTGAACAGTTCGACCCGCTGCCTGGCGTTGAGCTTGTCCAGCGGCAGGGCGAAGAAATATGGCCAGACATAGAGTTCCTGCGGTGTGCCGACGTCTACATGGACATAGCCGGCATTGAGCACCTCTTCCAGGATAGCGAGGATTTCCTGACCTTCCTTGTCGCCCGATAGCCCTTTCAGGAAGGCGATCGGGTCGCCCTCGATTTCGCCCAGCGACAATTGGGTCATGGTGTCGCCCTTGCCGATCAGCGGCCGCAGCTTCTCGATGTCGCCGCTTACGCAGGCCTCGACCATCAGATCGCGCATGCGCCTGACGGGCTCGGGCAATTTGGAAAGGTCATAGACGACTTCGGGCACCGGCGCTTCTGGATCGGCACGCGGGTTGGCCACGCCGCCATCGTTGGCGGGGGCTTCCGGTTGGCTTTGTTCGGGCTCCGTGGGCGATTTCGGCTGGCTAGCGGCCGGTGGCGCCGTGCCGGGCAGATCGGGCATTGGCACTGAATTTTCCGACGGCGCCGTCTCACCATTGGCTGGTGGCCCGGCAGGAGCTGGAAGCTCCTCGCGCTTGATCTCGCTCAGCGCATAGGCAGGGTTGCTGGTCAGGACAAGCGCCAGCGGAACCGCGGCGCAAGAGGCGGCAAGCCAGATGCTGAGGACCACGCCGCGAGGCCGGCCTGACATCGAAAAATTCACCGCTTGCCTCTCCTTGGGCCTAGGCTGTTCAGGCATGATGCCCAAACGGCGCGCCGTCGTCAAAGAACCGGTAAGCTGGCGATGCACCCTCTGAGACGCGCGACGCCTAGTGCCGAAACCGCTCCGGCTCGAAGGCGCCGGCGATCACCTTTTCACGCATGCGATCGAGCAGGGCAAGGGCCGAGGTTTCGCCATTGGCTCGCAGCATCTCGCCGAACGCGGTTTCAAGCGCTGCCTCGGCGATGATTTCAGGTTCTATGCCGGCCGACAGACCTTCCGCCCAGGCCTCGCTATGGCTTTCCACCGCGGTCAGGCGCTTTTCTTCCCTGACCAGCGCGTCGATGTCGTTGACGCCATGTTCCATTTGCGATGTCCACCTTTTCAAGCGGCGGTCCGACGGGTCGGATCCGGCTTGGGCTGCCCCTATCTCACGCAGGCTAAGTAAGTATCTGTAAATACGACATTTTTTTGATCGTCTTTACAAACTTCGTCGCGTGCGTTCGGTCCGATTCAAACTTAGCCGATTAGACCGGTGAGCGGGATGAAAACCTTCAGTTTGAGTTAATTCCGCATTCGCGCGCTAACGTTTCGTTAATACTGTTGCGCAAGTGCAACACCAAGATTGCATCAACGTGCCGTGGATACAAGGCGGGTGCTCGAAAAGGCGTTCGCTAAACGCCGTCTGGCGCTCGTCAGTTGCCGTAACGCGAGGCGATGTCGCGCGACAGCGTCTCGCCTTCCTTCATGTAGCGGCTGATGGCTTCGGTCGCTGACGGCGTGCATTGGGTATAGGTGCCGCCGAAGGAACGGTAACCGCGGTTGAAGCTGGCGATGAAGCGGGCACGCCGCTCCGGATCGGGATTTTCCGAATCGATCAGCTTTTCCATCTCGGTGCGCCACTGGTCGCCCTTTTCGCCGCACAGATTGCGCAGGAAATGCAGCGACCCCAGCACCTCGGCCAGTCGCATCAGCCCGGGCTCGAACGGCGACTCGGCGGCCAGCGCCGGCTGCACGGCAAAAGCCGTGGCGGTGGCGATGCATGCGGCAAGGAACAGCGAGGTGCGGGTCATAAGTCTATCTGACGAAACATTTTGTCGCCTGCAAGGCGATTCTCGGAGCGGCAGATATGGGCCTGCTTCAGGCCAAAAGCTCTTCAGCCACCTCCATGACGTCACCCGCGAGCGGCAGCGTCGCCATTTCATCAAGACTATAGAAGGCGGCGGTCTCGGCATCGTCGCTGGCCGTCGCTTCGCCGCCGGCATAAACGGCGCCGAACACGGTCAGCAGATAGTCGACCGGGTGATTCTCGCCGCTGCCGTCGATGTGGATGTCGCGAAGCGGACGATAGTCCTGCGCCCGCAGCCCGGTTTCCTCCAGCAATTCGCGCACTGCTGCTTCTTGCAGCGTCTCTCCGGGCTCGACCTTGCCGCCGGGAAAGGCATAAAGCCCCTGCGACGGCGGCCGCGCCCGCTTGACCAGCAGCACCGTCCTGCCGCGCACGACGGCGACCGAGACTGCGGGAAGTGTCTTGCGCTGCTCGTTCATCGATCTCGTTTTCGCCTATTTGAGGCCGACCCTTGTGGACCGGCCGGCGGCATTGAGCTTTAGCGGTTGCGCAACGCCGGTTCCATCGCCACTTTCGCGATCGGATCATTTCATCGAGCTTTCCCATGTGCGGACGCTTTGCCCTGACGGCCACGCCGGACCAGACTGCCGCCTTGCTCGGCCTGGCGGAGCTGGAGGATTTTCCGGCCCGCTACAACATCGCGCCGACGCAGCCGGTGCTGATGGCGCTGTCGGGGCCGCCGCGCATGCCGGGCTCGAATTTCCCGGATCGCCAGGCGATGCTGGTGCGCTGGGGACTGATCCCCACCTGGGTCAAGGACACCAGGGAATTTCCGCTGCTCATCAACGCGCGTTCGGAAGGCGCTATTGAAAAAGCCTCGTTCAGAGCCGCCATGCGCCATCGCCGTGCCTTGGTGCCGGCCTCCGGCTTCTATGAGTGGCAGCAATCCGGGAGCGGCAAGAAGGGCCAGCCCTACTGGATACGGCCGAGGCATGGCGGGTTGATCGCCTTTGCCGGGCTGATCGAAACCTATGCCGAGCCGGGCGGTTCGGAAATGGACACCGGCGCTATTCTTACCGTCAACGCCAATGCCGGCACCGCCCATATCCATGACCGGATGCCGGTGGTGATCGCGCCTGAAGATTTTGCCCGCTGGCTGGACTGCCGCACGCTCGAACCGCGCGATGTGGCCGACCTGCTCAAGCCCGCGCTGCCCGATTTCTTCGAGGCAATTCCGGTCTCCGACCTCGTCAACAAGGTCGCCAACATCGGGCCCGAGATACAGGACATGGGCATCGTCGAGCCCGGCAAGGTCAGGCGCCAGAAGCCCGGCGCGGACGACAGTCAGATGACGCTGTTTTAGAGCGCGCTCCCAAGAAGCCATGTCCGGTCTTCGGGAAGAACCTGCTCAATAGGAAGAGCTGTTGTTTTCAGGCGCGCTATGGGGCCTCAGCCTTCCGTTCCGGCGCACGCCTTGTCGGCGGCGGCACGATGCCTGTTCAGGCAGCGCGGGGCGAAGTGATTTTCGGCGCCGGCTTTTTATTCTTCGCGGTGTGGAGAAGGGCGGCGACGATCGCGGCCGGGCCGATCGCACGGTAGTGGTTGGCGAGCGCCGGTTGCTTGGCGCGGCTCGATTCCTGCTTGGTTCGTGACATCGATCTCTTCCCTGTAACATTTCCGTGTCTGCGTTTGCCGGCCGAATCTGACCGAATCGTGACCTATGGTGAACTAGCCGGCGAATGTTTCATGACTGTGCCGACATGTTTAATAAAATGTTTCAGCGGCTCCTGACCTATGAACCAGCGATGCTTTTGCCGGAAGTTGCGACTTGACGGCAACACCGGCCAAGGCGATAAAGCCGCCGATGAAAACGTTTTTCGCCATTTGTGGCATTTGCATTATTGGCTAGCTTCGCGCTGGTCCGGACGTTTTCGCCTCATCTTTCCCCAGAGTGGACAAACGCCCCGGCCAGCAGGCTGGAGCCCGATTTGTGCCTTGGCACAGGTAAGGCTCTCTCCAGAACTTAACGGACCGGAAGGGCACGCATGTCTGACGCATCGAAGGGTCTCAGCCTCTACAACACGCTAACGCGGACGAAGGACGTGTTCCTCCCGATCGACCCGTCGAATGTGCGCATGTATGTCTGCGGCCCAACCGTCTACGACTTTGCCCATATCGGCAATGCGCGTCCGGCGATCGTCTTCGACGTGCTGTTCCGTTTGCTGCGTCACCTCTATGGCGAGGCTGGTGTCACGTATGTGCGCAACATCACAGATGTCGACGACAAGATAAACGCCCGCGCGCTGCGCGATTTCGGCGCCGAGATCGCGTCGGGAAGCCTGACGCTCAACGAGGCGATCCGCCGCGTCACCGAAAAAACCGCCGACCAGTATCACAAGGATGTCGCCGCACTCGGCTGCTTGCCGCCGACGGTCGAGCCACGCGCCACCGAGTTCGTCGCGCGCCGCGCCGACGGCAAGGTTGACATGATCACCTTGATCGAACGTTTGATCGAACGCGGCCACGCCTATGTCGCCGCCGGCGAAGTGCTGTTCGACACCGCCTCGATGCCGGATTATGGCGAGCTGTCGAAGCGCAATCTCGACGAACAGCAGGCCGGTGCGCGAATTGCCGTCGACGCTCACAAGAAGAACCCGGGCGATTTCGTGCTGTGGAAATTGTCGTCACCGGAAGAGCCCGGCTGGGACAGCCCATGGGGCAGGGGCCGGCCGGGCTGGCACATCGAATGCTCGGCCATGTCGGCCGCCTATCTCGGCGATGTCTTCGACATCCATGGCGGCGGCCTCGATTTGATCTTCCCGCACCATGAGAACGAGATCGCCCAGTCGCGTTGCGCCCACGGCACCGACGTCATGGCCAATATCTGGATGCACAATGGCTTCCTGCAGGTCGAGGGCCAGAAAATGTCGAAGAGCGTCGGCAATTTCTACGCGATCGCCGAACTGCTGGAGACCGAAACTTTCGGCGGCCGCAAATGGCCGGGCGAGGTGCTGCGTCTGGCGATGCTGATGACGCATTACCGCGAGCCGATCGATTTCTCCGTGCGCAAGCTGGAGGAAGCCGAGAACACGCTGCGCAAATGGAAACGCGCGGCTGACCTGGCGCCGTCGGCAGGGCAAGTCCCGGCGGAGATTGTGGCGGCGCTGTCTGACGACCTCGCCACCTATGCCGCCTTCCAGCAGCTCACGCAGCTTGCCGGTGAGGCCGCGGAGGGCAACGAAGCGGCCGCATCGCTGAAGGCATCGCTGTTGTTCCTCGGCTTCGATATCGGCGCGGCCAAGGTCGACGAGGCAGCGATCGCCAAGGCGATCGCCAAGCGCTTGGAACTGATCGCAGCGAAAAACTGGGCCGAGGCCGACCGCATCCGCGACGAGCTTCTGGAGCAAGGCGTGCAGCTGAAGGACGGCAAGGATCCTGTCACCAACGAACGCGTGACGACGTGGGAGGTGAAGCGGTGAGGGTGGCGCGAGACACCGTTGTAAGATTGGCGAAGGCGGCAGCGACAGCCAATCTCCCCCCTTGCGGGGGAGATGTCCGGCAGGACAGAGGGGGGTTCGAAGGAACGCCAGCGTTCCTTCTTGCCCACTTTCATTTAGGCCACTTTCTGAGAACGCAATGGCTGCCGGTTGAGACGCTGGCGGGACAGCACCCCCCTCTGTCCTGCCGGACATCTCCCCCGCAAGGGGGGAGATCAGCCCTCGCCTCGGTTTTCGCTAATCGCCAGCGCGGAGTGGCCTGAGCATGGGTCACGACCTCGTTCCATCGCGTCAGCGCAAGAATGCAAAGTCCATGCGTCGCGTCATGACCGATGCCGAGCTGAAACTGTGGAATGAGTTGCGGGCTCACCGGCTGATCGGGATGAGCTTTCGCCGACAGGTACCGATTGGACCCTACATTGTCGACTTCGCCTGTTCGGCCCACCACCTCGTAGTCGAGGTTGATGGCAGTCAGCATGCCGACGTAGAAGATGCAGAACGCGACAAGGCACGCAGCGCTCAATTGAGTGCCAGTGGCTGGACCATCCTGCGCTTCTGGAACGACGACGTCATCCGCGATATCGACAATGCCTGCCAGCACATCGTCATCGGGGCCGGCTTGGCCGGCGCCGACGTGCCGGCGCCAGCAAGGGAGGAGCTTGTTTCATGATCGACCATCTCGGCATCAATGTCGCCGACTTCGACGCGTCGAAAGCCTTTTATGACCAGGCGATAGCGCCGCTTGGCGCCTCGCTGATCTACATGGTGCCACTGGAATATACCGGCGGCGCGAAGGTCGGTGGCTATGGCCGCGACCGGCCGGTGTTCTGGCTGCAGGCCAGCGATGACAAGCCGAGGACCCATCAGCACGTCGCCTTCACCGCGCGCAGCCGCGCCGAGGTCAACGCCTTCCATGCCGCGGCGCTCGCCGCCGGCGGCAAGGACAATGGCGGGCCGGGGCTGCGCCCGCATTATCACCCGGACTATTACGGCGCCTTCGTCTTGGATCCCGACGGCAACAATGTCGAGGCCGTCTGCCATGCGCCCGAATGACTATGAAACGGAGTGAGACGCCATGAGCCTCGACAACCGGCCGATCTACACCGGTGGCTGCCAGTGCGGCGCGGTGCGCTTTCGCGTCGAGGGTGCGCTGGGTGACGCCTCGATCTGCCATTGCCGCATGTGCCAGAAGGCGTTCGGCTCATTTTACGCGCCCCTGGTCTCGGTGCGTGGCGCCAAACTCGACTGGACGCGCGGCGAACCGAAATATTTCGCCTCGTCCAGCCATGTCGATCGTGGCTTTTGCGCCAATTGCGGCACGCCGCTGACCTTTACCGCGCCCGACGGCATCGGCCTCGCCATCGGCGCCTTCGACAATCCGGCTGATATCGTGCCGCTGATCCAGTGGGGCACGGAGGCAAAACTTCCCTATGTCGATACCATCCCGCAATTGCCGGGCGAGGACACCATGGCCGACATGTCGTCGGCGCCTTATCTCGCCGAGCTCGTCTCCTACCAGCATCCCGACCATGACACCGAACAATGGGACACCGAACACCGGCCGCCAGAGGGAAAATCATGACCGATGAAGTTCGAACCGGCGGCTGCCAGTGCGGTGCCGTGCGTTTCCGCATCAAGGGCAAGCTCGGCCGGGCGTCCATCTGCCATTGCCGCATGTGCCAGAAACAGTTCGGTTCGTTTTTCGGCGCGCTGGTGACAGTGCCCAAGGATGGCGTCGAATGGATGCGCGAAGAGCCCACCTATTTCCAGTCGTCGGTCAACATCGATCGCGGCTTCTGTGCCCGCTGCGGTACACCGCTGACCTATCGCCAACCTGGCGCACTGGAGATCGCCATCGGCGCCTTCGACGACCGCTCCGATCTGGCGCCGCAGATCCAGGTCAACTACGCGGTCCGATTGCCTTGGGTGGAAACGATCTTTGACCAGCCCATGCATCAGGATCCGGATTTCTACTCCCGCCAGGAGCAGATCATCTCCTTCCAGCATCCCGACCACGAAACCACGGACTGGCCCGCGCACGGCCTGAAAATATGAGCAATGAAATGAACAGTGAACTTCGTACTCTTTATCCAGAGATCGAGGCGTTCGAGTCCGGCATGCTCGATGTCGGCGACGGCCATCATATCTACTGGGAGCGCTCCGGAACCAGGGGCGCCAAGCCGGCCGTTTTCCTGCATGGCGGTCCCGGCGGCGGCTTCTCGCCAAAACATCGGCAATTGTTCGACCCGAAGCTTTACGACGTCATCCTGTTCGACCAGCGCGGCTGCGGGAAATCGACACCCAACGCCTCGCTCGAGGCCAACACCACCTGGCACCTGGTTGCCGACATCGAGCGGCTGCGTGAGATGTGCGGCTTCGAAAAATGGCTGGTGTTCGGCGGCTCGTGGGGCTCGACGCTGGCGCTGGGCTATGCCGAGACGCATCCTAATCGCGTCAGCGAGCTTGTCGTGCGCGGCATCTACACGCTGACCCGCGCCGAACTCGAATGGTACTATCAGTTCGGCGTCTCCGAGATGTTCCCCGACAAATGGGAGCGTTTCCTGGCGCCAATTCCTGAAGCCGAGCGCGGCGACATGATGGCCGCTTACCGCAGGCGGTTGGTCGGCGCCGATGGCAAGGCGGAGCTGGAAGCCGCCCTTGCCTGGAGCCTGTGGGAAGGTGAGACGATCACGCTGCTACCGGAGCCGGAGACCAGCGACAAGTTCGGCGAGGACGACTTCGCCATCGCCTTTGCCCGCATCGAGAACCACTATTTCGTCCACGCCGGCTGGCTGGAGGAGGGGCAGCTTCTGCGCGATGCCCATAAGCTCGCGGATATTCCCGGCACAATCGTCCACGGCCGCTACGACATGCCGTGCCCGGCGCGCTATGCCTGGGCCCTGCACAAGGCCTGGCCGAAGGCGGATTTCCACCTCATCGAAGGCGCCGGCCATTCCTATTCGGAGCCGGGGATTCTGGATCGGCTGATACGCGCGACGGATGGGTTTGCGGGGAAATGACAGCGCGTGGCACCCCCCTCTGTCCTGCCGGACATCTCCCCCTCAAGGGGGGAGATTGGCTGTCATCGGCGCTTTCGCAAATCTCCGTCGCTGCAGGAAACGATCCGACGCTAAAGCTGCCGATCTTCCCCCTTGAGGGGGAGATGGCCGGCAGGCCAGAGGGGGGTGCTCGCGCGCCAACAGAACAATGACCAAACAACGCCTCTATCTCTTCGACACAACCCTCCGCGATGGCCAGCAGACGCCGGGCATCGACTTTTCCGTCGAGGACAAGATCGCGATTGCCAAGCTGCTCGATGAGTTCGGCATGGACTATGTCGAAGGCGGCTATCCCGGCGCCAATCCGACCGACACCGCCTTCTTCCAGCAGAAGCGCACGGCGAAGGCAAAGTTCGTCGCCTTCGGCATGACCAAGCGGGCAGGCGTGTCGGCATCCAACGACCCGGGCCTGGCAGCGCTCGTGCAGTCCAAGTCCGACGCCATCTGCTTCGTCGCCAAGAGCTGGGACTATCATGTCCGCGTCGCGCTCGGCTGCACCAATGAGGAAAACCTCGACTCGATCAACGCGTCGGTCGAAGCAGCTGTTGCCGCCGGCAAGGAAGCGATGGTCGATTGCGAGCATTTCTTCGACGGCTTCAAGGCCAATCCGGACTACGCACTGGCCTGCGCCAGGACCGCCTATGATGCCGGCGCGCGCTGGGTGGTGTTGTGCGACACCAATGGTGGCACGCAGCCCTCGGAAGTGCGCGCCATCGTCGACAAGGTCATTGTTTCAGGTATTCCGGGCGGCCATCTCGGCATCCATGCCCATGACGACACCGGCCAAGCGGTGGCCAATTCGCTCGCCGCCGTCGAGGCCGGCGTGCGCCAGATCCAAGGCACGCTGAACGGCATCGGCGAGCGCTGCGGCAACGCCAATCTGGTCTCGATCGTACCGACGCTGGCGCTGAAGCCGGCCTTCGCCGATCGGTTTGAAACCGGCATCTCGGCCGAGGCGCTGACCGGGATATCCCGGCTTTCCCGCGCCTTCGACGAATTGCTGAACCGCGCTCCGGAAGCGCAGGCGCCCTATGTCGGCGCCTCAGCCTTCGCCACCAAGGCCGGCATCCATGCCTCCGCACTGGCCAAGGAGCCGGCGACCTATGAACATGTGCCGCCCGAGGCGGTAGGCAACCGCCGCCGCGTTATGGTTTCGGACCAGGGTGGCAAGGCCAATTTCCTCGCCGAGCTGAAGCGGCGCGGCATCGATGTGCCCAGAGACGACCATCGTCTCGATGAGCTGATCTCGGTGGTCAAGGAGCGCGAGGCCGAGGGCTACGCCTATGAGGGGGCCGATGCCTCCTTCGAGCTGTTGGCGCGCAAAATGCTGCACGGCCTGCCGGAGTTCTTCAACGTCACTTCGTTCCGCTGCATGGTCGAGCGCCGCTTCGATGCCAACGGCCAGTTGAAGACGGTCTCCGAAGCCATCGTCAAGGTGATGGTCGAGGGCGAGGAGAAAATGTCGGTGGCCGAAGGCCACGGCCCGGTCAACGCGCTCGACATCGCGTTGCGCAAGGACCTCGGCAAGTTCCAGAGCGAGATCGCCGACATGGAGCTCGCCGATTTCAAGGTGCGTATCCTCAATGGCGGCACCGAGGCGATCACTCGCGTCCTGATCGAATCGCATGACGGCACCGGCGCACGCTGGTGGACGGTCGGCGTCTCGGAAAACATCATCGACGCCTCCTTCCAGGCGCTGATGGATTCGATTGTCTACAAGCTGATGAAGAACCGCGACATGGCGGGATTGGTGGCGGCGGAGTAGGGTTGCAAGACGTGGGTTTCTCGCCCCCCGAAGTGGGGCGAGGAACTGGCGCCGCCCCTTGAACCATCAGCGGAAGTCCATTGATCCATCATAATTTTGCGATGGTTTTGGATGGCCCACTGGGCCATAGCGTTTGCCATGGCCAGCGACACGATCCAGCCCGACGCCGACTCCAAAGCCCGCAACGGCTTTCTCCTCGCGCTCGGCGCTTATCTGCTATGGGGGCTGTTGCCCTTCTACATGAAGGCGGTTGCGCATCTGCCGCTGATCGAGGTGATCGCCCACCGCATCGTTTGGTCGGTGCCGATTGCTGCTGCAGTGCTGGTCTGGGCCGGTCGGACCGCCGATTTCAAGGGGGCAATCCGCTCACCACGCAGCATCGCCATGGCGGCGTTGACGGCGACCCTGATCTCCGTCAATTGGGCCATCTATGTCTGGGCGATCTCGGTTGACCGCACCGTCGAGACCGCGCTCGGATACTACATCAACCCATTAGTTAGCATCGTCGTCGGCGCGTTGTTGCTCGGCGAGAAGCTCGACCGGCTGCAGATCGCGGCCGTGTTGCTGGCGGCGGTCGCAGTTGCCGTTCTGACCGTCGATGCCGGCAAATTGCCTTGGGTATCGTTGGCGCTGGCGTTTTCCTTCGCTGCATATGGGTTCTTCCGCAAGACGCTGCCGATCGGCCCGAGCCAGGGCTTTCTGCTCGAAGTGCTTTTGCTGTCGGTGCCGGCGCTTGCCTACATCGTCTTCCTAGTCGTCAACGGCCAGGACCATTTCATCTCCAGCAACGGCACCGATATGGCTTTGCTCATCGGCTGCGGGCCAGTCACCTCGGTGCCGCTGCTTCTGTTCGCCTTCGGCGCCAAGCTTCTGCGCCTCTCCACCATCGGCATCATGCAGTACATCGCACCGACCATGGTGTTCCTGATCGCCGTGCTGATTTTCGACGAGCCGTTCGGCACCACGCAAGCAATTGCCTTTGCGCTGATCTGGGCGGCATTGGCGATGTATTCCTGGTCGATGTTTCGTGGCCGTGAAATCCGCCCGGTGGCGTTGGCCCCGAAGTAGGGAGCCTTTCGATGTACGTGCTGCATATCGCCAACAAGAACTATTCGTCATGGTCGCTGCGGCCATGGGTGCTGATGTGCACCCTCGACATTCCGTTCGAGGAGCAATTGACGCCGTTTCCGACCGGGCCCAGTTTCGATCTCTACCGGGCGTTCTCGCCCAGCGGGCGCGTGCCTTGCCTGGTGGATGACGGCTGGGCTGTCTGGGATTCGCTGGCTATTGCCGAGTATCTCGCCGAGCGCCACCATGGCGTGTGGCCTGCCGAGGCCAAGGCGCGAGCCTGGGCGCGCTCGGCCGCCGCCGAAATGCATTCTGGTTTCACGGCCTTGCGCGGCGCATGCCCGATGAATTGCGGCTTGCGGGTAAAACCGTTGCCGATGTCGGACGCGCTTAAGCAGGATCTGTTCCGTTTGGGCGATCTCTGGAACGATGGCCTTGCCCGGTTCGGCGGGCCGTTCCTTGCCGGCGGCCATTTCACCGCAGTCGATGCCTTCTTCGCCCCGGTGGCGTTCCGCGTCCAGTCCTATGGATTGTCTTTCGAAGGTGCTGCTGCCGCCTATCCCGCGCAATTGCTCGGCCTGCCGGCGATGCAGGACTGGTATGCGGCGGGTCTCGCCGAGACCTGGCGGGAGCCGGACCATGAAGCGGAGGTCGCTGCCTCCGGCACTATCGTCGAGGATCTTCGCGCTACGGCGTGATGGGCAGCGGGGCCTCTCTCACTATTCACTATCACATCTTATCAATCACCGACTGCACGCCTTCCGTCGGGGCATCGACCGACGACCCCGCCACCATGATGGCGGCGACGATTGCCTCGGGGTCTTCGACCACCAGCGGCCTGACCCGCTGTGCGGTGTGGATGAAGCCTTCGCTGGCCATATGGTCGAGCAGCGCCAGCATCGGATCCCAGAACCCTTGAACGTTGGCGAAGACGATCGGCTTGCGGTGATGGCCGAGCTGGCCCCAGGTCATGATCTCGACGATTTCCTCGACCGTGCCGATGCCGCCGGGCAGCGCCACAAAGGCGTCGGATTTCTCGAACATCTTGTGCTTGCGCTCGTGCATGTTGTCGGTGATCAGCAACTCGTCGAGCCGGTCAAGCGCGGTTTCGGTCGCCTCCTTGTTGATGAGGAAGCGCGGAATGATGCCCGTTACCTTGCCGCCGGCCTTGAGCGCGCCTTCGGCGACTGCGCCCATAATGCCTTTGGTGCCGCCGCCATAGACCAGCCGCAGGCCGGCTTTGGCGAGCGAGCGGCCAAGCAGGTGCCCGGCCTTGGCATAGATTTCATCGCGGCCCGGAGACGAGCCGCAATAGACGCAGACGGATCGAATCGTGTTCATTCGTGATTGGTGATTGGGTCTGAATGCGGGGTCAAGCCCCAAGGGCTGACAAGCCCGGGCTTTTTCTTGTCGGTGCCGGCAAAACACGCTAGACCGGCTTCAGGTGGCTAAGGGGTAGGGGAAATATGGCTGTTAATCCATTGAAGGCGTTTCTGTTCGCGGCCGGTGGGACCGTCGCGGTCGTCGGAACCGCCTATGTATCGGGCGCACTCGACCCGTATCTGAATCCCACGCCGCCTGCGGCGATTGCATCGCTGACGCCGCCGGCTGAAAAGCCGGCCGATCCGGGGACCGAGGGAAGGCTGCCGCCGGCGCCCGCCGCGCCCACCGATGCCAAGGCTCCCGCAGCACCCGCGCCTGCCGACGCAACGGCTCCCGCGACCGAAGCTGCGGCTCCGGCGGCACCTGCCGCGCCCGCTGCTGCCCCAACAACCCCAGCGCCGGCCGCGGCCGGCCCGGTTGCGCCGAGCTTCGACGTCGTGCGCGTCGAAAGCAACGGCTCGATCGTCGTTGCCGGCAATGCTGCGCCCAATTCGAAGATCGAGATCCTCAACGGCTCCTCGGTGCTTGGCTCGACTGTCGCCGGTCCGGACGGCGCCTTCGTCATCGTTCTCGACGATCCGCTGAAGCCCGGCGACTATACGATTGCGTTGCGCGCGACGGCCGACGATGTGGTTACCCCTTCCGTGCAGACCGCCGTCGTTTCGGTTCCCAAGGACGCCGCCGGCCAGGTGCTGGCGATGGTCGAGGAACCCGGCAAGCCGGCCGAGCTGCTTAGCGTCCCGGCGCCTGAGACCAAGCCCGCGGCACCGGCCGCCGGCGATCAGGCTGCTGCCCCGGCCGCCGATGCACCTGCCGCGACCGCACCCGCCGCTCCCGCTGAAACCGCGCCTGCAGCTCCGGCTGTGGAAGCCGCCGCCGCTCCGGCAACACCGGTGCCGGCACCGGCGACGCCGCCGGCTGCCGCCGTGGCTGAACCCAAGATCGTCGTCGAAGCGGTCGAGATCGACGGCGACAAAATTTTCGTTGCCGGTCTGGCTGACGCCGGCCGCAAGGTGCGCGCCTATGCCAACGATATCCTGCTTGGTGATGCGGTGACCTCGCCCGACGGTCATTTCCTGGTCGAGGCGACGCGCGATATCCCGGTCGGCAACTACACCATCCATGTCGACGGTCTCGATGCGGACGGCGTGAAGGTGGTAGCGCGTGCCGCCGTGCCGTTCGAGCGCGAACCCGGCGAGGCGATCGCCGCCGTGGCGCCCGCGGAGGCCAAGCCCGCCGAGACCAAGCCCGCCGAAGCAAAGCTTGCTGAGCCGGCCGCACCGGCTGCTGCCGAAGCACCAGCCGCTCCGGAGCCTGCGCCAGCCAATGTCGCGGCTGCCCCTGCAAAGCCCGCACCGGCTGCTGCCGCATCCGCACCAGCCGCACCGGCGGCTGAAGCCCCGGCTCCGGCTGCCCCGGCGGTTGCCGAGGCACCTGCGTCACCGGCAGCGCCCGCCGCTGAGGCTCCAGCCGTCGTCGCGGCGGCAACGCCCGACGTGCCCGAGACGGTGGCGCCAAAGCTCGAACATGCCGACGGCGCGGTCATCATCCGCAGGCACGACACGCTGTGGCGGATCTCGCGGCGCGTCTACGGTCACGGCGTGCGCTTCTCGACCATTTATCTCGCCAACCAGGACCAGATCAGCGATCCCGACCGCATCTGGCCGGGGCAGGTGTTCAAGGTTCCGGAAAAGTCCAAGGAAGGCGAAGCCGCCGACCTCAAGGCGATGGGCGAGCAAGCGACGACGGCGCAGACGAAGACGCAGTAGTTTGGCGATTGGCTAATCTCCCCCCGAGTGGAGGAGATTGCCGGCAGGCCAGAGGGGGTCGCCGCGCATAGAACGCCGACCTTCTCTTTGCTGCAAACGACGTTGCGTCAGGACGTACCGACCCCCTCTGTCGCCTTCGGCGACATCTCCCTCTCGAGGGGGGAGATTAGGTCGCTCTACCCATCGGGTTAGCTTGCCACGCACCCGTTCATCGTCTATCGCCGATGAACGATGGCAGACTCGCTCGCTGAACCAGACCACGCAAACTGCGCACCGCCCCAAAGCCGCGCCGTTGCCGCCCGCTTCGCGGCACTCTCGCATCCGGCGCGCATCGAGATCCTTAGACATCTCTCGGCCAGCAATTCCTGCTGCTGCCGCGAGGTGGTCGATCATCTCGATCTGGCGCAGTCCACCGTGTCCCAGCATCTGAAGATCCTGGTCGAAGCCGGGCTGGTCCGCTTCCAATCCGACCGTCAGCGCTCGCGCTACGAAGTCGACCGCGCCGCGCTCGCCGACGTTTCCGCATCGCTGACCGCACTCGTCAATTCCTGCTGCTCCGGCCGCTGATTTCTCACCCAAAAGGCAAGACAAGTGGCAGAAAAAACCGTTTCCGATAGCTCGACCTTCAGCACCTTGCGCAATCTGTGGCCCTATATGTGGCCGGCCGACCGCGCCGATCTCAGGGCACGCGTCACCTGGGCAACGCTGCTTCTGGTCGTTGCCAAGCTGACACTGGTTGCCGGGCCGTACTTCTTCAAATGGGCGACCGATTCTCTGGCCGGTGACGCCAAATCGCCGCCGCCGCTGCCGTCCTTCCTGCTGGCGCCGGTGATGCTGGTCGTCGCCTACAATGTCGTGCGGCTGGTGCAACTCGGCTTCAACCAGCTGCGCGATGCGCTGTTTGCCCGCGTTGGCCAGTATGCGGTGCGCCAGCTTGCGTTCCGCACCTTCGTTCACATGCACCAGCTGTCGCTGCGCTTTCACCTCGAGCGCCGCACCGGCGGCCTGTCGCGCATCATCGAGCGCGGCACCAAGGGCATCGAGACGATCGTGCGCTTCATCATGCTGAACACGGCGCCGACCATCCTCGAATTCGCGCTGACCACCGGCATCTTCGCCTACACCTATGGCTGGAAATATGTGGTCGTGGTGGCGGCCACGGTGTGGCTCTACGTCTGGTTCACGGTGCGCGCCAGCGACTGGCGCATCTCGATCCGCCGCGACATGAACGACAGCGACACCGACGCCAACACCAAGGCGATCGACTCGCTGCTCAACTACGAGACCGTCAAATACTTCAACAACGAGGGTATGGAGGCTGAGCGCTTCGACCGTTCGATGGCGCGCTATGAAATGGCGGCGACCAGGATATGGACCTCGCTCGGTTGGCTGAATTTCGGCCAGGGCATCATCTTCGGTCTCGGCACCGTCATCGTCATGTGCATGTCGGCGCTGGAGGTGCAGGCCGGCACGCAGACGGTCGGCGACTTCGTCTTCATCAACGCCATGCTGATGCAGCTTTCGGTGCCGCTCAATTTCATCGGCTTCATCTACCGCGAAATCCGCCAGGGGCTGACCGACATCGAGCAGATGTTCGACCTGCTCGATGTGCCGCAGGAAATCACCGACAAGCCGGATGCCAAGCCGCTCGCTGTTACAGCCGGCAAGGTCGAGTTCCGCGACGTGCACTTCGCCTACGACCCCAGCCGCAAGATTCTGAAGGGCGTCTCCTTTGAGGTTCCGGCCGGCAAGACGGTGGCCATCGTAGGCCCGTCCGGCGCCGGCAAGTCGACGATTTCGCGGCTCTTGTTCCGCTTCTACGACGTCCAGGGCGGTCAGGTGCTGATCGACGGCCAAGATGTCCGTGATGTGACGCAGGCGAGCCTGCGCGGCGCCATCGGCATGGTGCCGCAGGACACCGTGCTGTTCAACGACACCATCGCCTACAACATCCGTTACGGTCGCATCGGTGCCAGCGAAGAGGATATGCAGAAAGCCGCCGAGCTTGCCCAGATCGGCCCGTTTATCGAACGGCTGCCGGAAGGTTATCGCTCGATGGTCGGTGAGCGCGGGCTAAAGCTGTCGGGCGGCGAAAAGCAGCGCGTGGCGATTGCCCGCACGATTTTGAAGGCGCCGCCGATCCTGATGCTCGACGAGGCGACCTCGGCGCTGGACAGCCACACCGAACAGGAGATCCAAGCCGCCCTCGACCTAGTCAGCAAGGGCCGCACCACCATCGTCATTGCCCACCGCCTGTCGACGGTGATCACCGCCGACGAGATCATCGTACTCAAGGACGGCGAGATCGCCGAGCGCGGCACCCATGCCGAGCTGATGCGCCAACATGGCCTCTACGCCTCGATGTGGGATCGCCAGCGCGAGGCGACGGAAGCCGAAGAGAGGCTTCGGATTGCCAGGGAGAGCGATGAGTTGGGTGTGGTTGTGCGCAGAAGGACTTCGGAGGTGAGCTAGGCGGCGGAGCGCCGATCTCCCCCCTTGAGGGGGAGATGTCGCCGAAGGCGACAGAGGGGCTCACCGCGCGTGGAGCGCTAACCTTCATCGGTCGCAAGGGGGGCGCATCCAGTCGAACCGACCCCCTCTGGCCTGCCGGCCATCTCCCCCTCAAGGGGGGAGATACGCAGCGTCGTCGCCATCATCACCACCGAAAATTTCCCCTTGACCTCAACCTAAGTTGAGATCGCAAACCCTTTCCTGAGCCACCGAACCCAAGTCGTTCAAGAACGGAGACAGATTCAAATGGATAAACTTGCCGAGGCAGCCGTGTTCAGGGTCGACAAATTCGTCGTTCCTGCCGAGGCCCGTGAAGAAATCCTTCGCAAGGTCAGGGCGACTCATGAATTGCTGCGTCTGCAGCAAGGCTTCGTCCAGGATTTCGTGCTCGAGCAATTTTCGGGTCCGGGTGAGTTCAACCTGGTCACCATTGTCGAATGGGAAAACCAGGCGGCCGTCGACAATGTCGTGCCGATCGTCAAGGCGGCCCACGAGCGGGCGGGCTTCAACCCGCAGGAGACCATTGCCCGGTTGGGTGTGAAGGCCGATATCGCCAACTATCAGCGTCTGCCTGAGATGTAGGAGGGCCAGCCCGTGCCAGGTGCTGGCGCCTCGACGCTCAGCACCTGGCCGGTGCGGGCATCGCTGATCATGTTCTCGAAACCACGCCATTCGGCGGCGACGATGAACAGTGTCGTGCCATCCGGCCCGCCCAGCATGCAGGCAAAGCAGCCGCGATCGGCATCGACTGTCTGCAACACCTCGCCACCTTCGCGCACCCGCACGCAGCGCTTGTTGGGAACATCCGCGTACCAGGCAGCCCCTTCGGCATCGAGGCAGATGCCGTCGGGAAAGCCATCGAGATCGGCCCAGACCCGGCGGTTGGAAAGCCCGCCATCCTCCGCGATATCGAAGGCGGTCAGCCGGTTGGCATGCGACTCCGCCACGATCAGTGTCCTGTTGTCCGGCGTCACCGCCATGCCGTTGGCGAAAGCGATGTTCTCGGCCACTTGTCGAACCGAGCCGTCCGGCGTGATCAGCACGATGGTGCCGGGCCCGAAATGCTCGCCCGGTGCAGGCGCCGACCCGCCGCCATTGACATAGGTGTTGCCGCGCCCGTCGACGACGATCTCGTTCCACGGGCTCTTTGACAGTTCTCTCAAATCGGCATGGGTGGCGAGCGTCCCGTCCGCCTCCTGCCGCAGCAGCAGCCCTTCACGCCCCGAGATGACCAGCAGCCGCCCGTCCGGCAGCCAGTCGATGGAATAGGGCAGGGTGGCTGGTATCTTGAGCAGGATCTCGCTGTCGCCGTCTGCATCGACGGCGACGATCTCGCCGGTGCCCCAATTGCAGAGCCACAGCCGTCCGTCATGCCAGCGCGGCGACTCCCCGAACGCGAGGCCGGCGGCAACGAGACGCGTCTGGTTCAGCATTTTGAGGTAACTCCTTGTTGGGTGCGCAATCATGGCAAGGAACCATGATCGCCGTCTCACCAAGGACGGGTGAGGGGTGGTTTTGCCGACAGCAGGTTTACTGTTTTTCGCTCAGGAGGAACGTTCCATCGGCATGGCCGTGGCGCCGCATGACGGTGGCTCCGATCTGCCATCCTTGCCGGCGTCGCTCTGCTCGACGACAAGCGCATCGCCGTCGCGTCGGAAGGTAAAGACAAAACCGGTTGGGTTGTCGTTGTCGACGGCACGGTCGACCAGCCGCAGAGTGTTGCGCTCCTCGACCGTGCCGTCGATCTCGCATGACCCACTTCCCGAGACTGGATTGGAAACGACATCTTCCGAGATTTCGACCTTGCCTCCGCCAACAGCCTTGATGTCGACGCTGCCGCGCACGCTGCTCCATGTGCCGATCAAACCTGCATCGGGGGGCTTGCGTATGCCGGACAGGAAGGTTGCGCGGTCGCGCAGGAATTCGCCGAGATCGAAAGTCTGTTGGTTCTTGGGCGAACTTTCGTTGAAGCCGGCGATCTGGTCGCGATAGGCGATGAAATCGCTTTGGTCGTCCCGCAGCGCCTTGCCGGCATGAGCATCGAGCCTCTTCAGCAGCGCGGTATAATTCTTCGCGACGTCGGCATCGGCTTGCGCCAGGACCGGATCGGCGCAAATGGCCTTTTCCGCCACGCTGGCGGCCTTGGCGCAGTCGAAGGATGGCTTGCCTTGCGCAACTGCGTGGTCGCTCGCTGCCACAAGTACGGTCAAACGGCACCCACGGCTGACGATCGTATGGCAACAAGATACGTTTTGCCTGAATTCGGCGCCATGCCAGTCGGCCTTTTCGCCGCGCGTTCAGCCGGCGTTGGCCCGAATTCTGGCGGCAAAGCAGCCGACAGGCAGGCACGTCACCGTTTCTGCCGGCTGCGGACGATGCGGCCTTGCCCAATGTTGCGTTGCGGCAGCGGAGCCTTTCCGGTATTGAGGCCGGACCTGAAACAGGGACCGCCCCCATCCCATGAGCCCCAGCCGATGAGCCTTGTCCATTCGATCAAGAATGCCTTCGTTCCGATCCATCGCGAGGGCTATCCGTTCATTGCCGCCTTTGGTGCGGGCACGCTGTTCCTCGGCTATTTCTCCTCGGTGCTGTTCTGGATCGGCCTGATCCTGACCGCCTGGTGCGTCTATTTCTTCCGTGACCCCGAGCGTGTCACCCCCGTCGATGACAGGCTGGTGGTCAGTCCCGCCGACGGCGTCATCTCGGCGGTCGGCCCGGCCGTGCCGCCGCGCGAGCTTGGCCTCGGCAACACCGAGATGACCCGCATCTCGGTGTTCATGAACGTCTTTTCCTGCCATGTGAACCGCGCTCCGGTGCGCGGCCGCATCACCAAAATCGAGCACCGGCCGGGCAAGTTCCTCAATGCCGAACTCGACAAGGCAAGCTCGGAGAACGAGCGCAACGGGCTGGTCATAGACAGTCCCAACGGCATCGTTGTCGCCGTGCAGATTGCCGGCCTGGTGGCGCGCCGCATCGTCTGCTGGGCCGAGACCGGCGGCTCCATTGCAGTCGGCGAACGCTTTGGCCTGATCCGCTTCGGCTCGCGCGTCGATGTCTTCCTGCCGTCGACCGCGGTGCCGCGCGTCGCCGTCGGCCAGACGGCGGTCGGCGGCGAAACCGTGCTCGCCGAATTCGGCGGCGTCGCCGCAACCCCGCTCGTCAGGATTTCGTAAGCGGTGGGCGCGCCGTTCAAAAAGTTCGAGGCCCATGGCAGCGGCGGCCCGCGCATCCGCGAAATTCCGATGCGCATGGTGCTGCCCAATCTGGTCACCGTGCTTGCCATCTGCGCCGGCCTGTCTGGCATCCGCTTCGGCTTCGAGGGCCGTTTCGAGCCGGCCGTGGTGATGGTGCTGCTCGCCGCCTTCCTGGACGGCATAGACGGGCGCCTGGCGCGCATGTTGAAGGCGACATCCAAATTCGGCGCGCAGATGGATTCGCTGGCCGACATCGTCAATTTCGGCGTCGCGCCGGCACTGGTGCTCTACGCCTTCCTGCTCGACCGCGCCGGCTCCTTCGGCTGGATCGCAGCCCTTCTGTTCACCATCGCCTGTGGCCTGCGGCTGGCGCGCTTCAACGTGCTCGACGAAGACCATGACCGGCCGATCTGGCAGAGCGAATACTTCGTCGGCGTGCCGGCGCCGGCCGGCGCCGTGCTGGTTATGCTGCCGCTCTATCTGTCCTTCCTGCGGCTCGGTCTCGAGCCGGACCGCCTGACGGCATTCGTCGCCACCGGCTTCACTGTGCTGGTCGCTTTCCTGCTGGTCAGCCGGCTGCCGGTCTATTCCGGCAAAAGCCTGAAAGTGCCGGGCGACAAGGTGCTGCCGATCATCCTGGCGGTCGTTCTCTACGTCCTGCTGTTGATGACCTATCCCTGGTACACGCTGACCGCCTCTGTCGCAGGCTATCTCATCTTCCTGCCTTTCAGCGTGCGGGCGTATTCGAAGCGCGCCAAGCGCGAGGGCGAAAAAGTGCCGCCGTCGGATATTGGGTAGTTGTTATCTCCCCCCTTGAGGGGGAGATGTCGCCGAAGGCGACAGAGGGGGTCGGTACGCCCCGGACGCGACCTCGTTTGAGCGAAGAGGACGTCGGCGCTTCACGCGAGGCGACCCCCTCTGGCCTGCCGGCCATCTCCCCCTCAAGGAGGGAGATACGCTAAGCCGCCAGGCCCAGCCCCAGCTTCTCGATCGCCAGGTTCCGCGTCGAGACATAATCCGTCTTGCCGGAACCCAGCACCGGGATCTCCTCGACCTTGACGATGTCGTTGGGCACCATCAGTTCGGCCGCACCTGCCTTCTTGCCGAAGGCGCGCAGTTCTTCCGGATCGGCGTCGTCGGCGGTGGTGACCAGCACGATGCGCTCGCCGCGCCTCTTGTCCGGCACCGCCACCGCGGCGTGGCGCTCTTCCGGCCACAGCGACTGCACCAGCATCTCGACGGCGCCCAACGACACCATCTCGCCAGCGATCTTGGCGAAGCGTTTTGCCCGGCCGCGAATGGTGATGAAGCCTTCGCGGTCTACCGAGACGATGTCGCCGGTGTCGTGCCAGCCGTCCAGCGGCTGCAATTCGCCGGGCCGGTCAGCGGTCATGTAGCCCATCATCAAATTCGGCCCGTCGAGCCACAGGCGGCCGGCACCCTCGATACCCTCGACCGGTTCGAGCTTCATGCGCATCGCCGGCAACAGCCGTCCGACCGTACCGTCGCGGCCATGGATGGCGGTGTTGACGGCAACGACTGGGGCGGCCTCGGTCAGCCCGAACCCCTCGATGATCGAGGCATCGAAGCGCTCGCGATAAACGCGCCGCGTCTCCGGCTTCACCGCTTCCGCGCCGGCGACGACGAAGCGCAGGCTGGAGAAATCGCCATCCTTCGCGGTGCGGGCATAGTTGGCAAGGAACGTGTCGGTGCCGAACATGATGGTCGGCTTCACCTTGCGAGCGATCTCCGGGATGATCTTGTAGTGCAGCGGTGACGGGTAGAGGAACAGTTTCACCCCGGTCACCAGCGGCAGGATGGTGCCGCCGGTCAGGCCGAAAGAGTGAAAAACCGGCAGCACGTTGAGCAGGATGTCGGACGGCGAAATGGTAATGCGCGCCTCGGCCTGCATGGCGTTGGCGTGGAGATTGCGGTGCGACAGCACCACGGCCTTGGGCGTGCCTTCCGAGCCTGAGGTGAACAGGATTGCGGCGGGCTTGGCCGCATCCTGCCGCTGCAGCGGGAACCGCCAGAGCACCGCTGCTGCGAGCCTTTCCAGTGTGGTGACGCTTGCGCGCACATCCTCCAGCCACAGCATCTTGGCGCCGCCGGCCTCGACCGCGGCGATGATGTCGGCAAGCGCCGCCTTCTCGACGAACGCGCGCGAGGAAACCACCGTTCGGATGACTGCCGTGCGCACCGCGGCGGTTACGCTGGCCGGCCCTGCCGTGTAGTTGATCATCGCCGCCACCCGGCCGGCCGAGAGCAGGCCGACGAAGGAAAGCACCACGCCATTGGCGTTGGGCAGCAAAACCCCGACCGCTTCGCCGGGCGCCGCCACCGCCTCGAAACGGCGGCCGAGCACGCGCGCGCCGATGAACATTTTTCGATAGCTGAGCGAGCCGCTGATCACATCCTCGATGATCGGGTGCGAGGCGCCGGTGCGATCCGCGGCATCGCGCATGGCCAGGAACAGGCCGCGATCGAGGTTGCTGCCATAAAGCCGCGCCTCGGCGATGCGGTCGAACAACGCATTGGTGTTGGAAGCCTGGTCGGGGTTGCGCGCCACCAGTTCGGCAATCGTCATTGGCTCCAGCACGCTGATCGAGAGTTTTGGGAACCAGTGGCGCGGCGCCCGGTTCTTTGGCGTCAAGGAAACCGGCAGGTCGCGCGAGCCGGTGACGAAGATCGGCACGATGCGGGCGTCGGCCTGCATGGCGATGCGGGTGACGGCGCGGAACAGGCGAAACGTCTTCACATCGGGCTCGACGTCATCGGGCAGATAGACGGCAAGCCGGCCTTTACCCTTCAGCACCCTGACCAGCCGCCGGCTGACGAAGAGATGCTCGGCGTTGAAGGCGATGGTGCGGCCAAGCTCGCGCCAAGGCTCCATCCAGGGCGAGCGCGCCGAGGCCTCGTCGAGAATGTGCAGCGTGTCGTCGGGCAGCAGCGACAGCATCAGCGCCGGCTCGAAGCGTGACTGGTGCGAGACCACATAGATCACCGGCGTCGGCGCGTTGCGGGCAATGCGGATGCGCCGGTCATCGATCCGGTAGGCGAGCTTGAACGGCACATAGAGCAGCGCCTGGGTAAAGCGCAGGTCGAGACGAAACGTCTCGATCGCGCCAATCAGCAGCCAGGCCAGCACGAGGCCTGCAAGCAGCGCCAGTGTCAGGATCATACCGCGTCTCTCCCAACGTTCCGATATCGCGGCTCTTCGTCCGCTTCGGGGAGAGCGTAGCGCAATGGGGGGCGAGGTCAATGCGGAAGGGACAAGCTCCCCTTCTCCCCTTGGGGAGAAGGTGGATCGGCGCGCAGCGTCGAGACGGTTGAGGGGTGTTCCAGCGGAGTGAGACGTTGAAAAATCAAGACCTATCAAGCGCTTAGTTCTTGAAGATTGCCATCCTACCAACACCCCTCATCCGACCCCGCTTCGCGAGGCCACCTTCTCCCAGAAGGCCAGGCTGCCGCGCGCTCAAGCCGCCTTGATCCGCCCGCTGATGAACCGGAACTCCTGCGACTTGCCGCCATAACCGTACGCCGCGGCCGGGACTTCATGCACGAAGGCATAGCTCTCCTCATGCACGCCACCGAGCAGCTTACCAAAGGTGTCGAAGATCGCCTTCAGATAGGCTTCCAGTTCCAGCTTGGTGTTGGTGCCGTCGACCACCTTGATGTCGAGCCAGAAGGTGTTGGCGCCATGCTCCGCCAGCGATTTGCCGCCGGCGAACCAATGCTGCGGGTCGACATAGGTGACGGCGACGGCGGTGATCGTCGGGTCCTTGCGCAGATGGGCTGCGGTCAGGCCGGTGATTTCCTTGGCGATTGTGGCGGACAGCTTGGCGTCGGGCTTGCCGGTGACGCTGATGTTGATGATGGGCATATTTTCTCTCCTTCGTTTGAGCGGCGTCTGTTTGCCGTTGGAGAGACAATGCCATCATCTTTGAATCAAAAAAAATCGAATTGTTTCGAACAGAAGGTTCTGTATTATCGAAGTATGCAAACGCTGGATCCCGATCTGCTCAAAACCTTCCTTGCCTTTGTCGATGGCGGCTCGCTGGCTCAGGCTGCGTCTGTTGTCGGCCGCTCGCCCTCGGCGGTGACCGCGCAGATGCAGCGCCTGGAGGAGATCGTCGGCGAACCGCTGCTGGTGGCGCAGGGGCGCGGGCGCGGGCTGACGCCGGCCGGCGAGGATCTTGTTGTCATGCCCGCCGCATTCTTGCCGTGCACAGCGAGGCCTGGTTGGCGCTCAAGGGCGCGCGTGCCGCTGGTCGCGTCGCCATCGGCACGACACAGGATTTCGCTGATAGCGGCCTGCCGGAGTTGCTGCGCGCCTTCGCGACCAGCCATCCGCGCGTCAGGGTCGAACTGCGCGTCGGCCGTTCGGCCGAGCTTGGCGAGGCGCTGCAGGCCGGGCAGCTCGATCTGGCCGTTGTCATGCGCAAGACGCCGGCCAATGACGAAGTAGGGCTGTTCAGTGAACCGATGCTGTGGCTGTGTTCGCAAAAGGGCCTTGCCGTGCGGGAAGAGGAACTGCCGCTGGCGCTGCTCGATCCCTATTGCGGCTTTCGCGAAGCGGCACTTGCGGCCCTCGATGCTGCCGGCCGCCGCTACCGCATCGCCGCCGGCAGCGCCAGCCTTGCCGGCTTGCGTACGGCGGTCAATGCCGGCATCGCGCTGACCTTGCGCACCGCCCGCTTTGCCCATTCAGGCATTGCCGAAGCACCGCGCGAATTCGCCCTGCCGCCGGTGCCGACAGCGCAATTCGCGATAAAACTCGGCCAGGGCGCTGAGCGGCCGGCGCGCGATCTTGCCATCCTGCTCAGCGACAACCTCGCCTAGCCCGGCTTTGCCGGCTGATGTCCAAAGAAAAAGCCGACCTTTACGGTCGGCTTTGAGGAGGACGGGTCGAGGGGTTTGGGGGGACTTGGGGGGTGACCCGTCGCACCTAAAACTGCCTGATCCGCATGATGGTTCCATGACTTGGAAAATAATTATTGGGTTGCCGCCACTTTTTCTCGCGGTCAGCCAGTCGCGCCCCGCATGGGCGAAAACCGCGCACAGTACTATGCCGCCGCCGATCAGGCTGGCGGCCGGCGCGATCTCGCCGAGGAACAGGAAGGCGAACAGGATCGCAAACGGCACTTCGGCGGCACCGAGAAGGCCGGACTCAGGCGCAGGGATCAGCCGCGAGCCTTCGGTCCACAGGATCGACGCCGCTGCGAACGATCCTCCGAAGGCGACGAGCAGCACGGCGTCGCGAGCAGAAATCGCCAAGGGGTCGGTGACGAACCAGCCGAGCACGAACAGCAGAAGCGCTGAGACTGCGCCCGCCCACACCACCGGCGTGTCGCGGAAGGCGCGCACCATGATCATGTAGAGCGCGCTGCCGGCGGTCATCAGCAGCGCGAGCCCATCGCCAAACAGATGACCGCTGCCGAAGCCGGAGCCGACCACGATCGCTACGCCGCACAGCGAAACGGCGGCGGCGGCAAGCGTCTGCGCCCGGAACGGCTCGCGCACCAGCACGAAGGCGAGCAGCGCGGTGATGAAAGACGCGGTGGCGTAGATGACCGCGACATTGGCGACATAGGTGAATTTGAACGCCGAGATGAAGGCGATGCTGGCCGCGGCGCCCTCGAGGGCCAGCAGCCAGCCGCGCCAGCCAAGCCGCAAGCTTTCCCGCCCGCCGGAGCGGCGCCGGCGCCACAGCACATAGAAGGTGATCAGGATCGCGCCGACAAAGCCGCGCCAGCAAGTGATGGTCAGCGGGTCGGCGTGGATCGATTTGGTCAGCACGCCGGTGAGGGCGAAGAAAGCCGCCGAGGCCGCCACCAGCATGATGCCGAGCGTACGCTCGGCAGCGGTATCTGTGGTGCCTGGGCCGTCGAGCGCTTCCGTCATCTCAGCAGCCATCCGTCTTCTCCTGCCACCATGCTGTCAGCACGGGGTACTCATAGCCGCTTGCGGAAATGCTCGTTGCCGATGATCAGCAGGCCGGCGCCGACGATCAACGCCGCCCCCAGAAACACCTCGCGACGCGGCACGTCGCCCCAGATCGCAAAGCCGAGCCCGAAGGCCCAGACCAATGAGGTGTATTCGAACGGCGCCACGATCGACACCGGCGCCCGCTTCATGCCTTCGAACAGCATAAATTGCGCCACGCCGCCGAGCGCGCCGACGCTGATCAAAAGCAGCAACTGGCGCCAGTCCGGCATCTGCCAGACCAACAGCGCCGGCACCGTGGAAAACACCAGGAAGTAGAAATTGTTGAGCACAAGCTGGATCAGCGTGCGCTCGGCCAGCGCCGTCTTGCGCAACAGCACCACGGCAATGCCCCACAGCACTGCCGCAGCCAGTACCAAGAGCATCGGCACGGACAAGCCGAGACGAGTGGGATCACAGGCGATGAAGACGCCGACGAAGCCGATGAACACCGCCAGCCAGCGCAACAGAGGCACCTTTTCGCCAAGCATCACCACCGACAGCACGGTGACGATGATCGGGGCGGCGTAATAGATGGTGGTGAGTTCGGCCAGCTGCAGGGAGCGGGCCGCGTTGTAGTAGCAGAGCCAGGCGCCGAGCGTGAAGGCGCTGCGCACCAGCATCGGCCGCACGATGGGCGAGCGCATTGTGTCGGCAAAGATGGGCGGTCCGCCGATTGCAGCACAGCCGATAAGCACAGCGATCGAGCGGAAGAACATGATCTGCCAGACGCTGATGCCGACGACCAGAAGCTTGATCGCGGCGTCCTGCGTCGAAAACAGGAAATAGGCGCAGCCGGTGAACAGGATGCCGGCAAGCACCCTTTCGCGGGTTTCCAGAATGGCAATATCGGCCATGCGGCGTGTCCGGCGCTGTCAAGAGGACGAAGAAGAAGCCTGCCCCAATCAGGCTCCCATTGCAGGCTATACGGGCGAAAGCCTGCGGGGCGCTACGCCACTGGCAAGCTTGCGTTGGCGCAGCCTGGCCGACAGCGTGGGCACGCCGTCACTGTGTTGCCTGGTAGAGCTCCGAAGCGGCCTCCTTCAGGGCGCGCCGGCCGCCCGGCCTGAGATACATCATGTGGCCGCCCTCGATGACGTCGAGACGGATGGGTTTTGCCCCGCCGAGCGTCGGGATTTGGCTCACCAGATAGCGTGAGGCCAGATAGGGAGTGACCAGATCGGTGTCGCCGTTGACGATCACCACGCCGAGCCCCGGGTTGAGCGAGCGCGCCCGCTGCAGATCGTCCATCACCCCGGCATAGCCTTGCCGCGAGCCGCCATAGTCCCAGGCGTGGGTCACATCGCCATTGAGCAACCTGTAGCTGACATCGGTGCGAAAATTCAGCTCGTCGCGCGCATAACCGACAAAGGCCGAGGTCAGCGCCGGCACGCTGCGGTCGAGCACCGGATCCGGGCCGGCGCTGCGGGCGCTCTCCGGGGCGATGTCGCTGGTGGCGATGGTGCCGTCATACGGGCTGAGCACTTTGCCACTGGCGCGCTGGAATTCGCGCGCGAACAGGGCGGTCGGGATGCGGGCGAAATTGCGTTGCACGAGGTCGAGCGGCAGGCCGGTGATATCGGCCACGCGCTGGCTGGCCAGCCGCCCGCCCTGTTCCAGCCCGCCGGTCAGAGCCGTGAGGTAGTCGCCCAGCGCATACTTTTCGACCTCGGCGAGCTTTTCGCGCAGTGCTTCGCCGCTGAGGCCTTCGCTGCGCAGGCGCACCGCCGCCAGCGAGGGCAGTTCCAGCGCCCAATGCAGCGGCTGGAATTCGTCGGGCAGCACCAGCGTGAACTCCAGTGCAGGCGAGATCAGCACGATGCCGTTGGGGCTCAGGCCGACATCTTCCTGCAGGGTCCTGGCGAGAAGTGCCGCGCGGAACCCGCCATAGCTTTCGCCGGCAAGGAAGAGCGGCGATCCGGTGCGGCCGTTCTGGGCGAGATAGAGCCGGATGAAAGCGCCGATCGAACTGGCGTCCGGGCTGACGCCCCAAAAATCTTTCGTGTCCTGGCCGGGGGCCTCGCGGCTGTAGCCGGTGCCGACCGGATCGACGAAGACGAGGTCGGTCATGTCGAGCCAGCTGTCGGGATTGTCGATCAGCTTTTGCGGCGGCGGCAGGAATTGGCCATCGGCGCCGGTCGCGACGACACGCGGGCCGAGTGCGCCGAGATGCAGATAGGCGGATGCCGCGCCCGGGCCGCCATTGAAGACGAAGGTGATGGGGCGAGCCTTCTCCGCGCCCGCCAGTGGCGGCAGCGTATAGGCGACATAGAAGATTTCCGCAGTGACCTCGCCCTTGCCGGATAGCAGCGACAGCGTGCCGGCCTTAGCCTGATAGTCCAGCTTGCGCCCGGCAATGGTGATTGAATGGCTGGTCGTCTGCGGTGCCGGCAGCAGCGACAGCACGCCGCCTGCCGGTGCGGGGCGCTCGGGCGTTTCGGCGAGGACTGGCTGCGCGAAGGCTGCAAGCACCAACAGGGTAAGCGAGATCAGTTTCAGCTTGAACGGCATGATGTCTCCGCGGGAATGACTCTGCTTAGGTATGGCCGGGGCGGTCGAAGTCAAAGTAACTCTTCGTGAGGTAGCATTCCTTCAGCCCCCTCTGTCCTGCCGGACATCTCCCCCCACAGGGGTGGAGATTGGATGTCGCGACCGCCTTCGCTAATCGCCGGCGTAGAAAGCGCCATCGGCGGAGCTGCAGATCTCCACCCTGTGGGGAGGTGGCCGGCAGGCAGAGGGGGGCGCTGTCTCGCCGGCATATCAGTGCTATCAAAGCGCGACGGACTCGAAAAGGAATGCAACATGGACGCCACCGCACTCAAGGCCATGCAGGCACCGATCAAGGAGGCTTATCGCGACGATTCCTCTCGAGCGCTGATCACGCTTCGCGCCAAAGGCTCCATCGACGACCAGTCGATTGCCTGCAAGGTCGAGACGGGGAGGGCGCTGGCGGTCGCCGGCCTGCATCCGGCGCCCGGCGGTTCCGGGCTCGAATTGTGTTCGGGCGATATGCTTTTGGAGGCGCTGGTGGCGTGCGCCGGGGTGACGCTGAAGGCGGTGGCCACCGCACTAGAGTTCAAACTCGGCGCGGCGACCGTCGAGGCCGAAGGCGATCTCGATTTTCGCGGCACGCTGGGCGTGGCCAAGGACGCCCCCGTGGGCTTTCGCGCCATCCGGCTGAATTTCAACCTCGACACGGATGAGCCGCAGGATCGCATCGACGCGCTGATCAAGCTGACGGAACGCTATTGCGTGGTCTTCCAGACCATCAACAGCAAGCCGGAGCTGACGGTGAAGGCGCGCGCCTGATCTCCCCCCTTGAGGGGGAGATGTCGCCGAAGGCGACAGAGGGGGTCGGGCCGACTGGACGCGACGCCCTTTGTGCGGAAGGAGGTTGGCACTCTACGCGAGGCGACCCCCTCTGGCCTGCCGGCCATCTCCCCCTCGAGGGGGGAGATTGCGCTACTGCGCCGCAGGCTCTTCCGCGTCGCCCTCATCGGTAAACGGGGAGGCGCTCGGCACGCAGTTGACCGCCCAGCCGGCCGGCGTCGGCTGCTTCTGATATTCGGTAATCGCGTTTGTGCACTGTTCGCGGGTGTCGAAGGTGCTGGGCAGCACCACCATGCCGCCTTGCGGGCCGGCGATCACCAGGTACCAGACCAATGCTACGCTGGGAGCAGCCATGGGAATTCCTCGCTTTGCTGGGTGTCGGAGTCGGGTCGACCCTAGCAACTCCCGGCTGATGGCGAAAGCAGGGCGATGGGGGAGGGACCTGCCGGACCATCACAGACCCGTGAACGAACCGCTCCCAGACGTCTCTCAGTTCGCGGCAAAGCAGTAGAACAGGCCGTCGCCGCCGGTGCCTTTCAGCGCCTCCTGGCTGCAGCCGCCGCGCGAGGCATGCGAGGAGTTCCAGGATTTCGCCGCCGCCGACTCATCAAGGCCGGTGCGGTCGTGATGGCCCATCATCGCCGCGCCCTCCGCCCCGCTCAAGGTCCAGTCGCCGCAGGTCTGGTCGGCGATCTTGGTGCCGTCAGGCTTCGAGCCGGTCAATATGTCGTGCCGGTTCGGCTTGTCGCCGCGGCCATTGACCACTTGGCCCTTCTCGGTCAGCGCCGTCTGCTTGTTGATGGCGTTGGCGTCGCTGTGCAGCGAGGCGACGTCATCGGCAATCTTCTCGCCCTTGGCGTTGACCCAGGGACCCTTGCCGATACGGTCGCGCGCATCGACATTGGCGCTCGAGAGATAGGCGTGCCATTCCTTGCCGGTAACCCCAGCCGCTTCCGCCAGCGAGGCGCAATGCGCGTCGGCACCCTTGAGACCGCCGAGATCGGCGCCTTTGCCGGAACCGACGCTGGTGACGAAGAAACTCATCTTTGCGTCTTGCGCCAGCGCCACGCCGGCTGTGGCGGCAATCGCGGCGGCGGCAACGAGAAGAAGTCTACGCATGTCGGTCCTCCGGTTTCGAATGTCCTACATTCGAAGAAACGTAACTGGGGGCCTGTTTAATCCCGCTACAACCCGGTTTATTCCGGCTGCCGGTAGGCGACGAAGCGGTTGTTCTTGACCTGGAAGATCAGCCCCGTCTCTTTCAGCTCGGGGCTCGCCAGCGGCACGATGCGTTTTGCAACCTCTGAGGGGTGCGGCAGCGTTTCCGGATCCTCGCCGGGCGCGGCCTGTGCACGCATGGCGGTGCGGGTGGCACCGGGGTCGACGGCATTGATGCGGAGCGCCAGGCTCTGCGTCTCATGCGCCCAGGAACGCGTCATGGCTTCCACAGCCGCCTTCGACGCCGCATAGGGCGCCCAGAAGGCGCGCGCCGAATGCGCGGCCCCGGACGACATGAGAATGGCGCGGCCGGCGTCGGACAGCCTGAGCAGCGGGTCGACCGAGCGGATCAGCCGCCAGGTCGAGGTGACATTGATGGTCATTACCTTCTCGAAGGTTTTGGCCTCGACATGGCCGATCGGCGAGATGACGCCGAGCACACCGGCATTGGCCACCAGAATGTCGAGCTTGCCCCAGCGCTCGTGAATGGCGCCGCCCAACCGGTCGATGCCGGCCATGTCTGAGAGGTCGAGAGGCACCAACGTCGCTTCGCCCTTGCCGGTTTTCGCGCGCGCGGCCTTGATCTGGTCGTCGAGTTCTTCCAGCCCGCCGACGGTCCGGGCAACCGCAATGACATGCGCGCCGGCGGCGGCAAGTTCCCTGGCGATGAAGTAGCCGATGCCGCGCGAGGCGCCGGTAACCACCGCGACGCGGCCGGAGAGGTCGAGGGTCATGCGAGCGCTTTCAAGGATAGCAGTTGGGCTTTACGCCCCGTTGTTCGCCAGCAGCGACAGCGTGCGCACATTGTCGTGGCCTTCGAAGTCGAGCAGGCGGGTCGGGTACTGGCCGGTGAAACAGGCGTCGCAGAATTGCGGCTGCTCATTGTCGCGGCTGGCTTCGCCGACGGCGCGGTAGAGCCCGTCAATGGTGAGGAAGCCGAGCGAATCGACACGGATGAACTCGGCCATTTCCTCGATCGACATGCGCGATGCCAAAAGCTTCGACTTCTCCGGCGTGTCGACGCCGTAGAAGCACGACGCGCTGGTCGGCGGCGAGGCGATTCGCATGTGCACTTCCTTGGCGCCGGCGTCGCGCACCATCTGCACGATCTTCTGGCTGGTGGTGCCGCGCACGATCGAATCGTCGACCAACACCACGCGCTTGCCCTCGATCATCCGGCGGTTGGCGTTGTGCTTGAGCTTGACGCCCATATGGCGGATCGAATCGCCGGGCTGGATGAAGGTTCGGCCGACATAGTGGTTGCGGATGATACCGAGTTCGAAGGGGATGCCTGCCGCCTGGGAAAAGCCGATTGCCGCCGGCGTGCCGGAATCCGGCACCGGCACGACGATATCGGCCTCGACCGGGCTTTCCTGCGCCAATTCGGCGCCGATACGCTTGCGCACTTCGTAGACATTGCGGCCTTCGACCGAGGAGTCCGGGCGGGCGAAATAGACATATTCGAAGATGCAGAAGCGGGTCTTCTGCGGCTCGAAGGGGAACAGGCTCTCGATGCCCTTCGAGGTCACCACGACCATTTCGCCGGGCTTCAGGTCGCGCACGAAGCGGGCGCCGATAATGTCGAGCGCGCAGGTTTCGGAGGCCAGGATCCAGGCGCCGTCGAGGTCGCCGAGCACCAGCGGGCGGATGCCGAGCGGATCGCGGCAGCCGATCATCTTCTTGGAGGTCATCGCGACCAGCGAGAAAGCGCCTTCGACCTGACGCACGGCGTCGATGAAGCGCGAATTCAAATCGCGTTCCTTGCTGGTGGCAACGAGATGCAGCAGCGTCTCGGTGTCCGAGGTCGACGAGAAGATCGCGCCCTGTTTCTGCAGCGCGCGCTGCACGGTCATGGCGTTGGTGAGATTGCCGTTATGGGCGACGGCAAAGCCGCCATCGGCGAGTTCGGCGAAGAAAGGCTGGATGTTGCGCATGCCGGCGCCGCCGGTCGTGGCATAGCGCGTGTGGCCGATGGCACGGTTGCCTTGCAGGCTGTCGATGACGTGCTGCTTGGTGAAGGTGTCGCCGATCAGGCCGACATGGCGTTCGACATGGAACTGCGTGCCGTCATAGGAGACGATGCCGGCCGCTTCCTGGCCGCGATGCTGCAGCGCATGCAGGCCTAGCGTGACGATGGCCGCAGCGTCCTGCCGGCCGAAAATGCCGAACACGCCGCATTCGTCGTGAAAATGATCGTCTGCTTCGGCGGAAAGCACGTCGTCCGCGTCTGCCTTCGAAACTGCCATGGGGCTCAAGCTCCGCTAAAATGGCCATATAGTGCGATAGCGCCGCGAAAGCAACGTAGTCAGGCCGGAACTGCCGGGATGGCGCCTGTCCGGCACCATCCGTCCGTATCAGTTTGCCGGCGCGGCCGGAGCAGCGGGCGCGGGTGCGTTATCGGCCGGAGCGTCGGTCTCGTCGTCGGGCGCCGGCGTATCGTCACCGGTTGCCGGAGCATCCGCCGCCGGTGCATCGGCCGCCGGAGGCGTCTCGGCTGCCGGCTGATTCGGATTGAGCTTCTTCAGGATGGCGTTTTCCGGATCTTCGGGCAGCAGGCTTTCCAGCTTGGCGCCGATGGTCTCGAGCAGCGGCTTCGACTTGGCGTTGGCGATCCAGGCAGGGGCCTTGGCGCCGGCCAGCCAGTTGAAGAACAGCAGCGCCACGGCGACGACGAGGACGCCGCGCGCGGCGCCATAGAGGAAGCCCAGCGTACGGTCGAGCGCGCCGATCCTGGAATCGATGATCCAGTCGGCAAGCTTCATGGTGATGACGGAAACGACGATCAGCGCGATGAGGAAGACGATGCCGGCGGATGCCGCCATGGCGATCTTGTCGCTTTCGACATAGGGCTGAACGTAAGGCAGCACCGGCTTGTAGAAGAAGAATGCCGCCGCGGCGGCAGCCGCCCAGGACACGACGGACAGGATTTCGCGTGACAGGCCGCGAACCATGGCGAGCATCGCCGAGACCAGGGTGAAGCCGACGAGAATTCCGTCCAGCAGCGTAATCGGCATGTCATTCGCCCCACTCAGATTGTCTTTTCACGGCTCGGGCGAGCCGCGTCAATCTTCCACGTCGACACGGCTGCGCCGTGAGCCGGCTATGCGTGCGACGAGATCGGCAAGTTCGGTCGGGTGGAAAGCGCCGGCCCCGATCCCCCCGACAACCTCCTCGCTGCCCAAGGGCAGAACCGCACTTCCAAAACCCAGCTTTTCGGCCTCTTTAAGGCGCTGCTGCGCATGCGCAACCGGCCTCACTGCGCCCGACAGGCTGATTTCGCCGAAATAGACGCAATCGGCGGGAAGGGCAAGACCGGTGAGCGACGAAACCAGTGCAGCGGCAACCGCCAGATCGGCCGCCGGCTCGGAAATCCGGTAGCCGCCGGCTACGTTGAGGTAGACATCGTGGGTGCCGAAGCGCACGCCGCAATGGGCTTCGAGCACGGCAAGGATCATCGACAGCCGTGCGCCGTCCCAGCCGACGACGGCACGGCGCGGCGTGCCCAATGTGGACGGCGCCACCAGTGCCTGGATCTCGACCAGCACCGGACGTGTCCCTTCCATGCCGGCAAATACCGCGGCACCCGGCGATTTTGCGTGGCGTTCGCCGAGGAACAGCTCCGACGGATTGGCGACCTCGCGCAAGCCCTTGTCCGACATCTCGAAGACGCCGATCTCGTCGGTCGGCCCAAAACGGTTCTTCACCGTGCGAAGGATGCGATAGTGATGGCCGCCTTCGCCTTCGAAATAGAGAACGGCGTCGACCATGTGCTCGACGACGCGCGGACCGGCGATCTGGCCTTCCTTGGTGACATGGCCGACCAGCACGATGGCAGCACCGGTGGATTTGGCGTAGCGGATCATCGCTTGCGCCGAGGCGCGCACCTGGGTGACGGTGCCGGGCGCCGAGTCGGCCATGTCGGTCCACAGCGTCTGGATGGAATCGAGGATGACGAGGTCCGGCCTTCTGCCGTCGGCTATTGTTGCCAGGATATCCTCGACATTGGTCTCGGCGGCAAGTTCGACCGGCGTGTCGGCGACGCCAAGCCGCTGCGCCCGCAGCCGGATCTGCGCGACAGCCTCTTCGCCCGAGACATAGACGATGCGGTGGCCTTTTGACGCCAATGCTGCTGCGGCCTGGGTGAGCAGCGTCGACTTGCCGATGCCGGGATCGCCGCCGACCAGCAGCGCCGAGCCGCGCACGAAACCGCCGCCGGTGGCGCGGTCGAGTTCGCCAATGCCGGAGATGATCCGCGGCGCATCCTCGATGTCACCGGACAGGCTGGTCAGCACCACGGCGCGGCCCTTGCGCGCATTGCGCGTGTTGGCCGGTCCCGAGCCGATGCCGCCGGACGTGCCTTCCTCGACGAGTGTGTTCCACTCGCCGCAAGCATCGCATTTACCGGCCCAGCGCTGATGCACCGAGCCGCAATTCTGGCAGATGAACTGGACGCGCGATTTAGCCATGGAGTGATGCTGCCTGCAAATGACCGAAGGAGGGTGATCCTGCACACCCCCCTCTGTCCTGCCGGACATCTCCCCCGCAAGGGGGGAGATTGGCTATCGTCGCTGCTTTCGCCAATCCCCAACGTCGCAAGATGAGCGCCATTCGCAAAGCTGCTGATCTCCCCCCTTGCGGGGGAGATGGCCGGCAGGCCAGAGGGGGGTGTGACGGAGCGCTGCGGTAGGCCAAAAAGCTACTCGAACCTCTCCGCAATATGATGCTCTTCGGCGAGGTCGGAAAACCGTGTGAACTCGCCCTGGAAGGCGAGGCTCACCGAACCTGTCGGGCCGTGGCGCTGCTTGGCGACGATGACTTCGGCCTTGCCGCGCATCTCGTTCATCTCGTGTTCCCACTTGATGTACTCGTCGGTGCCGGGCTTCGGCTCGCGGTTCTTCAGATAATATTCCTCGCGATAGACGAACATCACCACGTCGGCGT
Organism: Mesorhizobium sp. M0037; assembly: GCF_040323635.1. Taxonomy (NCBI): domain Bacteria; kingdom Pseudomonadati; phylum Pseudomonadota; class Alphaproteobacteria; order Hyphomicrobiales; family Phyllobacteriaceae; genus Mesorhizobium; species Mesorhizobium sp. M0037. The sequence continues at coordinate 181,267 of NZ_JAMYVB010000003.1, forward strand.
CCTGCTCGATCGAGCCGGATTCGCGAAGATCGGACAGCTGCGGGCGCTTGTCTTCGCGGCTTTCGACCTGACGCGACAGCTGCGACAGCGCGATGATCGGAACGGAGAGCTCCTTGGCCAGCGCCTTCAGGCCGGTGGTGATCTCGGTGATTTCCTGCACCCGGTTCTGCGACGATTTCGCGCTCGACCCCTGCATCAGCTGGATATAGTCGATGACGATGAGGTCGAGGCCGCGCTGACGCTTCAGCCGCCGCGCCCGCGCCGACAGCTGCGCGATCGAGATACCGCCGGTCTGGTCGATGAACAGCGGGATCTTCTGCATGGTCTGCGAGCAGGCGACCAGCTTTTCGAAATCCATCTCTGAAATCTCGCCGCGGCGGATTTTTGACGACGAAATTTCCGTCTGTTCGGAAATGATGCGGGTGGCGAGCTGCTCGGACGACATTTCCAGTGAGAAGAAGCCGACGACGCCGCCATTGGCTGCCTTGAACGAGCCGTCGGCCTGTTGCGCCGGCTCATACATCTCGGCGATGTTGAAGGCGATGTTGGTGGCGAGCGACGTCTTGCCCATGCCCGGACGGCCGGCAATGATGATCAGATCCGACGCCTGCAGGCCACCCATGCGGCGGTCGAGATCGCGCATGCCGGTGGCGAGGCCCGACAAATGGCCGTCGCGCATATAGGCGGCGTTGGCCATGTCGACGGCGGTCTTGACCGCGTCGGTGAAGCTCTCGAAGCCGCCGTCGTAACGGCCGGTTTCGGCCAGTTCGAACAGCCGCCGCTCGGCATCCTCGATCTGTTCGGACGGCGCCATGTCGACCGGCGCGTCATAGGCGATGTTGACCATGTCCTCGCCGACGGTAATCAGTGCCCGGCGCGTGGCCAGATCGTAGATGGCGCGGCCATAATCGGTGGCATTGACGACGGTGACGGCTTCGACCGCCAGACGAACCACATATTGCGCCACCGTCATGTCGCCGACCTTCTCGTCGGCCGGCAGGAAGGTTTTCAGCGTGATCGGCGTCGCCACCTTGCCCATGCGGATGAGCTCGGCCGCGACCTCGAAGATTTTCCGGTGCAGCGGCTCGTAGAAATGGCCGGCCTTGAGGAAGTCGGAGACGCGGTAGAAGGCATCGTTGTTGACGAGGATGGCGCCGAGCAGCGCCTGCTCGGCCTCGATGTTGTTCGGCGCTTCACGATAAAGCGGTTGCTGCTCCGCCACGCCGAATTTTCGCGCTGCCTCTGCCATGATGTCCCCGATTTTGATCCCGGCTTCTCGATATCAGAACGAGATAAATCGGTGCTGACCTTTCTGCATCACCGCACGACCAATCAACCTTGATGCCCCGTTTGTTCACAGGGGCGGCAAACCGTCCACAGAAGAGTGTTTCCGCGCCCCGATTCCGGTTGACTCAGAAAGGCGCTGACTTTTATCCGAGTCGTTGGAACAGAGCAAGAACAATCTCGGTGATTATCCGCTTCTTCCGTCCAATGTATCGCCCCAGTCCAGCCGCCGCGCTGCCTTGAACAACTCGCCCTCGCGCTTGGTGAAAAGTGTCTCGCCGGCGCCGCCATCCGGCTGGCACAGTTTGAGCAGCACCTTGCCGGAGCCCGATTTCGGCGGCGCAATCACGCGCGGCTGACGTGCAGGCGCGGGTTGCCGCGAAGCCGCGACGTAGATGAATTTCTCGTCCTCCCACGGCACGTCGGCGTCCTTGGCCAGGCGATGCAGGCGCGAGCGGGCGACGCGGCGCGAAAAATGACACCAGTCGGGGGGCTCAAGCGGGCAGGGCGCCTCATGCGGACAAGGCGCCAGCACATGCGCCCCGGCCTCCAGCAATTGCCTGCGCACTGCCAGGATGCGCTGCCAGCCGGCCGGTGTGCCGGGCTCGACGATCAGCAGTGTGTCGCCGGTCAACTGCCAGAGCCGGCCGACAAGCTTCGGCAGCGATGCCGGCGCGATTTCGTCCAGCACATAGGCGCAGGTGACCAGATCGGCAGGCTTGAGATCGGCAAGGTCGATGGTCACGTCGCCGGCGCGCCAGTCCATCCTGGTGGCGATGGTATCAAGGGCGAGCGACTGGCCAACCTTGCGCACCGCGGCGCTTGCTTCAACCAGAACCGCCTCTTCGAGGTCGGGCCACAGGTCTGTAGTGGCCCAAAGCACCGTGCCAGGACCGGCGCCGACATCGAGCAGGCTCGTTGGCTGGAAATCGGGCCGCGCATAGGCGAGTTCGTCGAGACCGGCCCGTACCGCCGCGTAGGTCGCCGGCAGCCGCGTCGCCAGATAGGCTTTTACCGCCATCTCTTCGGCCATGTGCAGGCGGCCGTCGCGCAATTCGGCGCGGTAGCGGTCAGACAGCGTCTTCGCCGCCTGGCGCAGCACCGCCAGCGGTATCGTTTCGAGCAGGCGCTCGACGCCTTGTCGCAGCGAGGCGGGGAGTTCCACGCTCAGGCTCCGCGTGCCGCGAGCACCGAGGCGCGGGCGAACTCGACAAGGGTGGTGGCGATGGTGGGCAGGCAGGTCATTAAAAAAGGTCTCGCGAGAACGAGACCTTTTTCAGTGTCAGAGCCGTCAATGGCAAGCGGCAATCGCAATCGAGGCGTTATTCGCGATCCGCCACCTTGCGACGGCGCGCTGGCTTGGCCGCAACGGACCTGACAGCAACGGACCTGGCAGGCACAGACCTGGCGACAGCAGGCTCGGCGGCCGCCGCCTCCTGACGATGCCCCATTTCGCGCATTTCGAGCGCCTTTTCACATTTTGCCATGTAGTCGCGCGTCATTGGCAGCGTGTCGTTCTTCTTGGCGATCTGGATCTGGAAGATCACCAGATCCTGCCAGCGGAAGGCGGCTTCCGAAGCCGCCAGATAGAACTCCCACATCCTGCAGAAGCGCTCGTCATAGATGGCCTTGGCCTTGTCGCGGTTGGCGGCAAAGCGCTGGCCCCAATGCTTCAGCGTATCGGCATAGTGCAGCCGCAGAATCTCGATGTCGGTGACCACAAGCCCCGACTTCTCGATCGCCGGCATCACCTCCGACAGCGAGGGAATGTAGCCGCCCGGAAAAATGTACTTGCGGATGAAGGCGCTGGTCGCCCACGGCACGCCGGAGCGGCCGATCGTGTGCAAGAGCATGACGCCGTCGGGCTTCAACAGCGTCGCCGACTTGTCGAAGAAGGTGCGGAAGTGGTTGACGCCGACATGCTCGAACATCCCGACCGAGACGATGCGGTCGAAGCGTTCGTTGAGCTCGCGGTAGTCCTTGAGGTCGAAATGCACGCGGTCCTGCAAGCCTTGCGCATGCGCCCGGTCGGTGGCGACGCCGTGCTGCTCGGTCGACAGCGTCACGCCTTGCACGTCGACATCGAAAGCCTTGGCGAGATAGAGGCCGAGTCCACCCCAGCCGGAGCCGATATCGAGCACGGTCTGCCCGGCCTTCAGCCTGAGCTTGGCGGCGATATGGCGTTTCTTGGCCATCTGCGCCTCGTCGAGCGTCATGTCCGGCTGTTCGAAATAGGCGCAGGAATACTGCATGTCCTCGTCGAGGAAGAGCCGGTAGATGTCACCCGACAAATCATAGTGGCGCTGCACGTTGCGGCGCGCCCGCGATGCGGTGTTGATCTGCTGCAGGCGGCGAAAGGCGTGGCGCAGGCCCTCGATAGCCTTCGACCAGGTGGCGTCGATACCGCCGCTGCCCATGTTCTGGAAGGCGATGCGCATCATACCCAGTACGCCGCCCTCGATGATGTCGAGTTCGCCGTCCATATAGGCTTCCGGCACCGCCAGCATCGGATCGAAGGTAATGGCGCGCTCGGCATGCGCGGTCTTGATGTGCATATGCACCGGCTCGCCGCTGCCGTCGCCGAAAACCACTGTCGAGCCCTTCGGGCCGGTGACTTTCAGATTGCCCGTACGCACCAGGCGGTCGAGAACGCGTTTCAACAGAATATTCATCACCAAATGTCCCCTCACGGTCAGACTGGCGGACCAATTCTGCAACAATATATAGGGGTTCGAAAAGTTCCATTTGGCACAAAAATGCCCGGGCGAGAGGCCCGGGCATTGGTCCAGAAAGGCTGGATGACGAGGAAGTGATTGGAGCGCTGCTCCCTCGCTTCCCGATCAGGCCCAGTGCGGGATCAGGCGTTGTCTTCTTCGCCGCCTTCGAACTCGGTGTTCGGGTCGAAGAAGTTCTCCGGCCGTGCGTTGTCGTTGATGTCATCGCCATAGATGGCTTCGGCGGTGGTCAGCGTCTCGCCCTTGGCCTGGCGCTGGGCTTCGTCGGCCGTGCGGGCGATGTTGAGGCTGATGGTGACCTCGACTTCCGGATGCAGCGCAATCGCCACATTGGTGACGCCGATGGTCTTGATCGGCTGGTTGAGCTGGATCTGGTTGCGGTTGACCGAGAACCCTTCGGCGGTCAGCAGGTCGGCGATGTCGCGGGTCGACACCGAACCGTAGAGCTGGCCTGTCTCGCCGGCCGAACGCACGGCGATGAAGCTCTTGCCGTCGAGCTTTTCGGCAACCTGGCTGGCTTCCGACTTGCGCTCGAGGTTGCGCGCTTCGAGCTGCGCGCGCTGCCCTTCGAACTTCTTCTTGTTGGCTTCGTTGGCGCGCAGCGCCTTGCCCTGCGGCAAGAGGAAGTTGCGGGCAAAGCCGTCCTTGACCTTGACGGTATCGCCCATCTGGCCGAGGCGGGAAACGCGTTCGAGAAGAATCACTTGCATGGTTTTGTTCCTTCGTCTGGGCACCGACCGCGGGATCGGCGCCGAATTGAATGGAACAGGTCAGGAAGCTCTGAGCGCCTTGGCGCCGGTGTCGCTGTCCTGCCTGTCGCGGCAGTTAGAGGCTTTTCACCTCAACTCGGGATTTCAATGCATGTCGCCAAGAGTGGTCCCGGTTTTGGGACAACGACATGCATCATCAAATTACCCCTGCGGCGCCCGTCGCCGTGGGAGAAGGAAGCAGGCGGCGAACCGCCCGCTCGAAAGTCTTAGCGAACCACGTAGGGCAGCAGGCCGAGGAAGCGGGCGCGCTTGATCGCCTTGGCGAGTTCGCGCTGCTTCTTCTGGCTGACGGCGGTGATGCGCGACGGCACGATCTTGCCGCGCTCGGAAATGTAGCGCTGCAGAAGACGCACGTCCTTGTAGTCGATCTTGGGCGCGTTGGCGCCGGAGAACGGGCAGGTCTTGCGGCGGCGATGGAACGGGCGCCGGGTCGGGATCTGATTGATGTCGACCATTATTCTGCACCTCCTTCAACGCCTTCGCGCGGACGGCGCGGACCACGATCACCACCGGCGTCGCCAAATGAGCGCGGCGGACGATCGCCACGGTCGCCGCGATCACGGTCGCCGAACGAGCGCGGACCACGATCACCACGGTCGCGGTCGCCGAAGCCGCCGCGTTCCGAGCGCTCTTCGCGCTTCTGCATCATGGCCGACGGGCCTTCCTCATGCGCCTCGACCTTGACGGTCAGGAAACGCAGCACGTCCTCGGACAGGCCCATCTGGCGCTCCATCTCGTTGAGCGCTGCCGGCGGGCAGTTGAGGTCCATAAGCGTGTAGTAAGCCTTCCGGTTCTTGTTGACCCGGTAGGTGAGGGACTTCAGTCCCCAGTTCTCGACCCGGCCGACGGACCCGCCATTTGCGGAGATGACGCCCTTGTACTGTTCGACAAGCGCATCGACCTGCTGCTGCGAGAGGTCCTGCCGGGCAAGGAACACATGTTCGTATAGAGCCATAGTGGTTCAGTGCCTTTCTTCGTTTCTCTCCCGGATCCTCGCGGCAAAAGCCTCTGCAACTTCTCTGACCCGCTGGTCCCGAGGGGGCGAGGAAGAAAGGAGCATTTCGAGACGGTCGAGAGCGGAGACACGGGAGGCGGAAGCGCTTCTGGCTTCACACGAAGGTTTTGGGTAAAACCTCCGGCCCTCCGTTCAGCCCCCAGCAAGGACCGGCAGATTGCGGGCGTCTATATTAGCAATTTGGCTGGAAGGCAAGGGTAACGCATGCTCCGGACAGCGTCCTGGCGTCGCAGGGTTGGAAAAGACCAGGCATCAACTCGTATGCGGGGTACGACCGTTGATCGTTTCGGGGAAGAAGTCCGGAGCCGCCTTACGCTTGCCGAACATCATATCGTATTGCAGCAGGCGGAAATCGTTGATCGCCGGATCGATGTCCTTCTGCCGCGCCCAGTCCGCCGTGGCCTCACCTGACGGTGTCAGAAGCAGATTGCGATCCACGACGCGATAGCGTTCGCGCAGCGCGCCTAAGAAGCCGGTATAGTAGGGGTGCGTGATCCCGGCCGTGGTAAGGATATGGTAGGGCAGGAAGGCCGGGCTCACCGCGCCCATATCCTGCGCCGGACCGGTGCGGTTAGACCAGATGACCAGCGGCGTCTGATGATGCTCCAGTGCCGCCTCCGGCGTCGGTTCCTTGCGCGGCGCGACATTGTCCTTCAGGTAACCGGTTTCGACATAGACGGGGCCGAGCGGCGGCAGATGGTCGCCGAAGAAGGCGATGACCGTCGGCCGCTCGCGCTTCTTCGCCCATTCGATCAATCGTTCGAGGCCACGGTCGGCATCGGCGGAGCCTTCGGCATAGCTGAGCAGCGATTCCCGCGCCCATGTGCTGATCGGCGCCGCGACCTTGTGGGTCGGATTGTAATAGCGGTACGGCTCGTAGGGACCGTGGTTCTGCAGGCTGACGGCGAAGAAGAACACCGGCCGCTCGCTGGCGTCGGCCTCTGCGATGATCTCGTCGGTCATCGACGCATCGGAAGCCAGCGGCCCGCGCTTTTCCAGTGGCGGCAGCGTCTCTTCCGAGCGGAAATCGTTGAAACCGAAATCGGCATAGACGGCGCCTCTGTTCCAGAACCAGTTGGTGCCCGGATGGATGGCGCGCGCCCGGTAGCCCTCGCTTTTCAGGAAGGTCGCCAGCGACGGCGTCGGCGTGCGCACATATTGCTGGTAGGGGATCGAGCCTGCCGGCAGGAAGGCATTGGAAAAGCCGGTCAGCGCCTCGAATTCGATGTTGGCGGTCATGCCGCCGAATTCCGGCGAAAACATATAGCCGGAACGCAGCGCCCGCACATTGGGGATCGGGTCAGGCGTGATTGTGACGCCGGGCAGCTTGGTCGGATCCCAGAAAGATTCGCTCATCACCACGATGATGTCGGGTTTCTCATCCGGTACCGAGGCCGCCACAGCAGGCCTGTCGATCGCGTCGATCGCCTTGTCGGAATAGCCCGCCGGCGCCGAGACATGCGCCATCGGCACGTTGAGCGCGAAGGCCAGCGCAAACCCGTTGGAGGCGTAGTTCTCCTTCTGGTCCCACATGATCGGGATGATCTGCAGCCGGTCGCGGGTCCATGAGAAGGTGGCGTAGTCCATGATCGAGACGAAGAAGGCGAGCAGCGGCACTGCCAGCGTCAGCCGCGCCAGCCGCCCTTTGCGGCTGAGGATCGGAACCTTGCGGCGCCACAACCGCCAGCCATAGATCAGCAGCGACAGGCCGGCGACGATGCCGACCGCCATGGCGAGCGCCGTCCAAGGCCGCTCGCGCACCAGGAGCGGCATCAGTGCCATGATCTGGCGCGAATAAAGAAAATCGGTTGGGTAGAGCGGATCGCCGAGATAATGCGACTTCTGATGCCCGACAAAGGCCAGCGCCAGCGTCAGCGGCGCCACGATCATCAGGCTCTGGTGACTGCGGCCAAGCACGGCGTCCAGTCCCATCAGCACCAATGCAAAGACAATGATGGTGGTCCAGCCCGGCTTGAATGGCTGCAGGAAGAAGTCGACTGTGCCGAAGAAGTCGCCGCGCACGATCCATTCGATGGCGAACACCAGGATGGCGGAGGCAAGCAGCGTGACCAGACCGTAGCGGATGACCGGCCATCTGCGCCCCGGCAGGTAGCCGGTGGACGGATCGTCTTCCAAGAACTGTGGCGCGGATACGGCCGCGCCCTTCCTGATCCTAGCCACGTCTCTTCCCCCGGCCCAAGCAACGCGAATTTCCACTCGCGCCACCGTTCTGTCATAGAACTGTCATGCAAAAGCTAGCGCCTGTGGCGAAAATAAGAAGAGCCAGCAAACGATTCGTGAGCGGTTTTCATCAGGTGTGATCGGCGAAAAGCCTTTGGGAACAGGGACTCGAGGTCAGCTCCGGTTCAAGCGAGAGCGGAAATGCCGCCTCCGGGCTTGACTTGACGGTCCGCCTTGCGTCACAGGCAGGAAAAATCAGCCGCTGGAGAGCGCCCAAATGGCCGTCGCATTCACCTTTCCGGGACAGGGCAGCCAGGCTGTCGGCATGGGCAAGGACCTCGCCGACGCCTTCCCCGAGGCACGCAGGGTGTTCGAGGAAGTCGATGATGCGTTGGGCGAAAAGCTGTCGAAACTGATCTGGGAAGGCCCGGAAGAGGCGCTGACCCTGACTGCCAATGCCCAGCCGGCGCTGATGGCGGTCTCGCTGGCGGGAATCCGCTCGCTGGAAGCGCGCGGCTTTTCGCTGAAGGACAAGGTTGCCTACGTTGCCGGTCATTCGCTCGGCGAATATTCCGCCCTTGCCGCGGCCGGTTTCGTTTCGGTCGCCGATGCCGCCCGGCTGCTGCGCATCCGCGGCAACGCCATGCAGGCGGCGGTGCCGGCCGGCGAGGGCGCCATGGCGGCGATCATCGGACTGGAACAGCCCGACGTTGAAGCCGCTTGCACCGAGGCCGCAACGGGATCCGGCAAAGTCTGCCAGATCGCCAACGACAATGGCGGCGGCCAACTGGTGATCTCCGGCGCCAGGGCGGCGGTGGAACTCGCCGCGAAACTGTGCACCGAAAAGGGCGCCAAGCGGGCGCTGATGCTGCAGGTCTCGGCCCCCTTCCATTCGGCGCTGATGGCGCCGGCGGCCGATGTCATGCGCGAGGCGCTGGCCGGGGTGACCAAGAATGCACCGGTGGTGCCCGTCGTCTCCAACGTCACTGTAGTCCCGACCAGCGACCCCGACGAGATCGCGCGCCGCCTGGTCGAGCAGATCACCGGCCGCGTGCGCTGGCGCGAAACGGTGGAGTGGTTCGGCGCCAATGGCGTCGCCACGCTGTTTGAGATCGGCGCCGGCAAGGTGCTTTCCGGCCTGGCGCGGCGGATCAGCCGCGACATCGCCACATCGGCCGTCGGCACGCCGGCCGATGTCGAGGCGGCGCTGGCCGCTCTTGCATAATCCACTGGCGATTCAACCCCTCCCGTGGGAAGGGTGTTCTCTTAAGATCAGGAGACGAAAATGTTCGAACTGACCGGCCGCAAGGCGCTCGTCACCGGCGCATCGGGCGGCATTGGCGAGGCGATTGCCCGGGTGCTGCATGCGCAAGGCGCCATTGTCGGCCTGCACGGCACCCGCATCGAGAAACTGGAGACCCTGGCCGGCGAACTCGGCGACCGGGTAAAGCTGTTCCCGGCCAATCTTGCCGACCGTGACGAGGTCAAGGCGCTTGGTCAGAAGGCCGAAGCCGAACTCGAAGGCGTCGACATACTGGTCAACAATGCCGGCATCACCAAGGACGGCCTGTTCGTGCGCATGGCGGACGCGGATTGGGACAGCGTGCTGGAGGTGAACCTCACCGCCGTGTTCCGGCTGACCCGCGAGCTGACCCATCCGATGATGCGCCGCCGCCATGGCCGCATCATCAACATCACCTCGGTGGTCGGCGTCACCGGCAATCCTGGCCAGACCAATTATTGCGCCTCCAAGGCCGGCATGATCGGCTTTTCCAAGTCGCTGGCGCAGGAGATCGCCACCCGCAACATCACCGTCAACTGCGTCGCCCCGGGCTTTATCGAATCGGCCATGACCGACAAGCTCAACGACAAGCAGAAAGACGCGATAATGGCCGCGATCCCGACGCGCCGTATGGGCACGAGTGTTGAAGTGGCGTCGGCCGTCGCCTATCTCGCCTCCAACGAGGCAGCCTACGTCACCGGCCAGACCATCCATGTCAACGGCGGCATGGCCATGATCTGACGGGATATTGCCTGGTGATAAGAAGACATGGCCGGCTTGTGAAAAGAGACCATTTCGCCTTGGACCTCAGCCATTTTTCGTGTAATGCGGCCCGCAACCCGGCGGTTCGGGCAAAAACCGGTCCGGCATCGTTGCGTTTCCGGCAGGACCATCTTTCAGCTTGATTAGCGGCATTCTGCCCGCTAACGAAGACAGACAAACAAAAGACGAGGATGCCCCAAATGAGTGACACCGCAGAGCGCGTCAAGAAGATCGTCATCGAACATCTTGGCGTCGATGCCGACAAGGTGACGGAGCAGGCGAGCTTCATCGATGATCTGGGCGCGGACAGCCTCGACACGGTCGAACTCGTCATGGCCTTCGAAGAAGAGTTCGGCGTCGAGATTCCGGACGATGCGGCCGAGACCATCCTGACCGTCGGCGATGCCGTGAAGTACATCGACAAGGCTTCGGCCTGACACTATCCGCAGTCATCACCGGGGAGGACCTGCGATGAGGCGTGTCGTCGTCACGGGCCTTGGCCTGGTTTCGCCGTTCGGCATGGGCTTCGAGCACAGCTGGAAGGAACTTCTGACCGGCCGCAGCGCCGCCAAGCGCGTCACCGAGTTCGAAGTGGAAGATCTTGCCTGCAAGATAGCCCACGTCATTCCGCGCGGTGACGGCACCAACGGCACGCTCAATCCCGAAGCCGTGCTCGAGCCCAAGGAACTGCGCAAGATCGGCGACTTCATCCTTTACGGGATTGCGGCCGCCGACGAAGCGCTGAAGGATTCCGGCTGGGAGCCCAGCACCGAAGCCGAGCGCTGCGCCACCGGCGTCATGATCGGCTCCGGCATTGGCGGCCTCGAGGGCATCGCCGAGAACGCTATCATCCTGAAAGAGCGCGGACCGCGCCGTATCAGTCCATTCTTCATTCCCGGCAACATTATCAACCTGGTATCTGGCCAGGTATCGATCCGGCATGGGCTGAAAGGCCCCAACCACGCCGTCGTCACCGCCTGCTCGACCGGCGCGCACGCCATTGGCGATGCCGCCCGCCTGATCATCTTCGGCGATGCCGACGTGATGCTGGCCGGCGGCGCGGAATCGCCGGTGACCAGACTATCGCTTGCCGGCTTCGCTGCTTGCCGGGCACTGTCCACCGACCGCAACGACACGCCTGAGAAGGCCTCGCGTCCCTATGACCGCGACCGTGACGGCTTCGTCATGGGCGAGGGCGCCGGGGTCGTCGTGCTGGAAGAACTCGAACACGCCAAGGCGCGCGGCGCCAAGATCTATGCCGAGGTCACCGGCTACGGCCTGACCGGCGATGCCTATCACATCACTGCACCGGCCGAAGACGGCGACGGCGCCTTCCGCTGCATGACGGCGGCGCTGAACCGGGCCAAGCTGACGCCCGCCGACGTCGACTACATCAACGCGCACGGCACCTCGACCATGGCCGACACGATCGAACTCGGCGCCGTCGAGCGGCTGGTCGGCAACGCCGCCTCGAAAATCTCGATGTCATCGACCAAGTCGTCGATCGGCCATCTCCTGGGTGCCGCGGGCGCCGCCGAGGCGATCTTTTCGATCCTCGCTATCAGAGACAACATCGCGCCAGCCACCATCAATCTTGACAACCCGGAACGCGAAACCGCGATCGATCTTGTTCCGAACACGCCACGGCATCGCCAGGTCGACGTGGCGCTGTCCAACTCCTTCGGCTTCGGCGGCACCAACGCTTCGCTGGTATTCCAGCGTTATACAGGCTGATTGCGGTATCGACCGGCGCGCCAGCGGTCTGTCGTCAATTTTGCCATATTCAAGCCTACTCTGCCGCTGGGGATTCGTCGCATCGGCCTGAAACCGAAGGCGCTTTTTTTAAAAGCACGATGCGTAGGCTTGAAATGTTAGGGCACGCTGTGCGTCCAATCGGGCGCATGGTCGCTCTAAGAGATCAGATGGTAGGGCGCTAATGAACACCAATCCGGGCGGCAGCGGACAATTCGGACAAAACCAGCAGACCGGCCCGATCGTGCCGAAGACCGCGGCCGAAGCTTTGCGCCCGGAAGCCGGCACACCACCACCAAAGCGCTCGCGCGCCTCGCGCAGCCAAGTCGTCGTGTTCATGAACTTCGTCATCTCCGCGGTGATGTTGATGATCCTCGCCGCCGGCGTTTCGCTCTATTTCGGCAAGCAGGCATTCAACGAACCGGGCCCGTCGGTGGCCGGCGACACCTTCCTGGTCAAGCCGAGCACCGGCGTCCAGGATATTGCCGACCAGCTCGAACGGCGTGGGCTGATCAGCGATGCCCGCATCTTCCGCATCGCCGTGCGGGTCTATGGCAATGATTCAGCGCTGAAGGCAGGCGAATACGAGATAAAGCCGCGCGCCTCCATGCGCGACATCATGGAGCTTCTGAAGAGCGGCAAGTCGGTGATGTATTCGCTGACCATTCCCGAGGGCCTGACGGTCGAGCAGGCGCTGCAGCGCATCGCCGAGCAGGATGCGCTGACCGGCGACATGCCGGCCGCCAAGCCGGCTGAGGGCAGCCTCGCCACCGACACGCTGCGCTTTACCCGCGGCGCCACGCGCCAACAGATGGTCGACAAGCTGCTCGCCGACCAGAAGAAGCTGGTCGACGAGGTCTGGCAGCGGCGCGCGCCCGACCTGCCTCTGGCCAATGTCGACGACTTCGTCACCTTGGCCTCGATCGTCGAAAAGGAAACCGGCCGGGGCGACGAGCGCTCGCGCGTTGCCGCCGTCTTCCTCAACCGTCTGGCCAAGGGCATGCGGCTGCAATCCGATCCGACCATCATTTACGGCCTGTTCGGCGGCAAGGGCAAACCCGCCGACCGGCCGATTTATCAATCTGACATCCAGAAACAGACGCCTTACAACACCTATCTGATCAACGGCCTGCCGCCGACGCCGATCGCCAATCCCGGCCGCGCCGCGCTCGAAGCCGTCGCCAACCCGTCGAAGACCGATGATCTCTATTTCGTCGCCGACGGCACCGGCGGCCACGTCTTTGCCACCACGCTTGCCGAGCACAATGAGAACGTTGCCCGCTACCGGGCACTGCAGAAGAAGCAGGCTGAAGACGCCGCCAAGGGCGCCAAGACTCCGGGCCAGACCGATGCGCCGGCGGATGGCGACGACAACGGTGACGCAAGTGGCGATGCCGCCGGTGACAGCGGTGATGCCGGCGGCGATACGGGTGCCGCCCAGTAGCAGGTCGGCGCTTTCAGACGGATCGACCTTAAGCAACGCGGACAGAGGCGGACGCGCTGCTGCTTTGAACGAGTAGCGGGGTTCGAAGCGTTTTCGGTCTTGCTCGGGTGCCTCTGCTTCTCGATTTCAGCCCTGCGAGATCGAAACGACAGCGGAAATCAACATCTTGCCGGTATTGCGATTCTGACATTCGCGCCGCCCGTGATATCGAACGCATGCGCAATTTATAGAATCGGACCATCAGGGAGACACGAGCCGCATCATGAATTTGCAGAGCATGACCGGATTTGCACGCACTGTTGCCGAACATGACGGCGCCTCGATCGCCTGGGAGGTCAAGTCGGTCAACGGCAAGAGCGTCGAGGTCAGGTTGCGGTTGCCGCAAGGTTTCGAGCGGCTCGAACCGACTGTGCGGCAGACGCTGCAGAAGCGCTTTTCGCGTGGCAATTTCCAAGCGACGCTGACCGTCGGCCGCGCCGCCGGCCAGCAGGCGCAGCCGGTGGTCAACGAAGCCTTCCTCAGGGATCTGGCGGGCTTGGCCAAGCGGCTGCAGGACCAGTTCGGTGTTGGTCCGGCAACTGCCGACGGTCTGCTTTCCCTGCGCGGCGTGCTCGATATCCCTGAAACCAGCGAAACCGAGGAGGTGCGGGCAGCACTCGACGCGTCAATCCTGTCCGCGCTGGAAACGGCGCTTACAGGTCTCGAGCAGGCACGCCAGAACGAGGGCGAAGCGCTGCGTTCGCTGCTTTCTGGCCATATCGACGCCATTGAGGCGCTGACGCTTCAAGCCGAGGCCGACCCGTCGCGCGAACCCGCGGCGATCCGCGAGCGGATCGCCGAACACGTGCGGCTGCTGATGGATGCGTCGGCCAATCTCGATGCCGGCCGGCTGCACATGGAAGCGGCGTTCCTGGCCACCAAGGCCGATATCCGTGAAGAGATCGACCGGCTGAAGACGCATGTGGCGTCGGGCAGAGCGCTGCTGGCAAATGGCGGCGCCATCGGCCGCAAGCTCGATTTTCTGGCGCAGGAATTCAACCGCGAATCGAATACGCTGTGTTCCAAGTCGAACGCCGCCACTGTCACCGCCATCGGGCTGGAACTGAAGGCGGTGGTCGACCAGTTTCGCGAACAGGTCCAGAATCTGGAGTAAACCCGAATGGGTGGCAAGGAGCCGATGGTTGCCAGGGATCTCGGATCCCGCATTCGCCGCCGCGGGCTGATGCTGGTCCTGTCGTCGCCGTCGGGCGCCGGCAAGTCGACGATCGCGCGCAACCTGCTGGAAAGCGACGGCAGCCTGGAATTATCGGTCTCGGTCACCACCAGGCCACGCCGCGGCTCGGAGATCGAGGGCGTCCACTATCACTTCCGCACCACGCGCGAGTTCGAGCGGCTGCGCGATTCCGACGCGTTGCTCGAATGGGCCGAGGTGCACGGCAATTGCTACGCGACGCCGCGCGAGCCGGCCGAACTGGCGCTGGCGCAGGGCCGTGACATGCTCTTCGACATCGACTGGCAAGGCGCCCAGCAGCTCAAGGAGAAGATGCGCGCCGACATCGTCTCGATCTTCATCCTGCCGCCGTCGATGAAGGAACTGAAGTCGCGCCTCAAGCGCCGCGCCGAGGACCAGGAGCACGTGATCGAGACCAGGCTGAAGAACGCCCGCAACGAGATCGAGCACTGGAAGGAATATGACTTTGTCATCGTCAACGACGATCTCGACCGCGCCTTCGCCGAAGTGCGTGGCATCGTGACGGCGGAAAGGCTGCGGCGCGACCGCCGGCCCGGGCTGTTCGATTTCGTCTCGGGGTTGCTGGACGAGAAGACGGAATAGGCAGCTGTCGTTCCCCGATGGCCGGCTGTCCCCATGAAGGCGTCTTTGGCAAACGATCTGGCAATATGGACGCTGTGGGCATCTGTTACTGGCTGGCGATATCTTTTATGAGTTCTGCCAATGGGGTTTCCTCGCCGGCAAAGCTCTCAATCATCGCATTCAGGACGTTTTCGCGACCGAGCATATCGGCATTGAATGGGAATCCCGCATTCTCCATCAGCATTGCCAGAAAGGTAAGCTGCGTGCGGCCGTTGCCTTCGCGAAACGGGTGGACGGCATTGATTTCGGCCAAAACATGCGCGGCCCGAACGGCGAAGGCGTCGAGGTCGAGTTCGCAGAGATAATCACCGTCGGCGAGTTCGCCGAAAATTCTATGCATTTCCTGGTTGATATACTCAGGATAGCAGAACCAGTTGCCCCCCTTGCCGATGCGGATGGCGCGAACCTCTCCCGCCCATTCATAAACGTCCTGGAACAGGTGATGATGGACAGCCTTGTAGTGCTCGAAATCCAGACGGCCTGCGGGGATATGTTCGTCGGCCCTGGTCAGGAAAAGTGCCAACTCGAATTCATCGAGTTGGGCCTGGTCTTTGATATTCAGCCTGTTGCGGAGAACGGTCGTGCCTGGGTAGCACAGCGGATCATGTTCAGCGGCATAGACCACCTGCCGATCCTACTTCTTGCGGGTTACTTGGTCCTTGATAAGCGCCCTGCGCTCATCCCCGCTCAGGCCGCGCTCACGGCTTTCCTTCAGAATGAAGCCCATACGTTGCGATAGCTTCAAGCCTTCAACCGCGCTGATTTTTTCGCCCCTGCCGCTGGTCAGGACAAACTGGCCATTTTGGGTCGGCCGGAGGCTTGAGGTACTCTTTTTCATATGACGACAATATCACGCTCGGCGACTCACCGGCAACTGCATGCCGCTATATGCTGCTTGTCGTCGCTGTCACACAGGATGCGATTTGGGTCCACGGCCGACCAGCGCCGCCGGTCAAACCGCGTTTGTCAGCCGCACGAATTCCTCGACGCTGAGCGTCTCCGCACGCCGGGTCGGATCGATGCCGGCGCGCGTCAGCAGTGCCTCGCCACCCAGGCTCTTCACGCTCTGCCGCAGCATTTTCCGGCGCTGCCCGAAAGCGGCTTCGGTGACGCGACCGAGTTTTTTCACGTCGGTTGACAAAGGGCTGGCGCGCGGCACCAGATGCACCACCGAGGACGTTACCTTGGGTGGCGGCGTGAACGCTTGCGGCGGCACGTCGAAGGCGATCCTCGCCTCGGTCCGCCAGCCCGCCAGCACGCCGAGCCGGCCATAAGCATCGCTGCCGGCACCGGCGACAATGCGCTCGGCCACCTCGCGCTGGAACATCAGCGTCATCGATTGATAGAAGGGTGGCCAGTCCGTCACGGTCAGCCAACGGATCAACAGCTCGGTGCCGATATTGTAGGGCAGGTTGGCGGCAATCCTCACCGGGCCGCCTTGTGACGCGGTCTTGGCAAGAGCGGCAAAATCCGTCTTCAGCGCATCGCCGCTGATCACCTCGAGCCGGCCCGGATAGTGGTTGGAGACCTCGGCCAAGGCCGCAAGGCAGCGTTCGTCGCGCTCGATGGCGACGACGCGGCGGGCACCGGCAGCGAGCAGCGCCCTGGTCAGCCCGCCGGGGCCGGGGCCGACCTCGATTACCGTACTGTCGCTAAGGTCCCCGGCGACGCGCGCGATCTTGCCGGTCAAATTGAGGTCGAGCAGGAAATTCTGGCCAAGCGCCTTCTTTGCCTGCAGTCCATGGCGCTCGATCACCTTGCGCAGCGGCGGCAGCCCGTCAATGCTCATGAATTTTGGGCTCATGATTTGGGCTCATGATTTTTGGCTCATGCAACTGCGGGCTTTGCGCCGGTATCGGCCAGCCGGCGGGCCAGCTTTAGCGCCGCGATCAGGCTGTCGGGACGTGCGATGCCCTTGCCGGCGATGTCGAAGGCTGTGCCGTGATCGGGCGAGGTGCGGATGAACGGCAGGCCAAGCGTGACGTTGACGGCCTGGTCGAAGGCCAGCGCCTTGGCCGGGATCAACGCCTGGTCATGATACATGCAGACCGCCACGTCGTAGCCGGCGCGGGCGCGCGCATGAAACATCGTATCGGCCGGCAGCGGTCCGAAGGCATCGATGCCTTGCGCCCGCAACATGTCGACCGCAGGACGAATGATGCGCTCGTCCTCTGTCCCCATGGCGCCGCTTTCGCCGGCATGCGGATTGAGGCCGGCCAGCGCGAGCCTCGGCCTGGCGATGCCGAAACGGCGTGCAAGATCGCCGGCGGTGATGCGCGCGATGGCAACGATCAGCTCCGTCGTCAGCGTCTTCGGCACCTCGGCCAGCGCTATGTGGATGGTGACCGGAACGGTGCGCAATTCGGGGCCGGCGAGCAGCATCACCGGCGTCACCGTGCCGCCGGTGTGGAGCGAGGCCAGATGCGCCAGATATTCGGTGTGACCGGGAAAGCCGAAGCCGGCATCGTAAAGCGGCTTCTTCGCGATCGGACAGGTGACGACCGCGGCCGCGTGACCGGCAAGGCAGTCGGCGACGGCGCGATCGATGGCCTCGATGATGCCGGCGGCATTGGCCGGGTCGGGCCGGCCGGGATCGTCGGTGAAGTGGGCCGCCAGCGGCACCACGGGCAAGGCGTGTTGAAAGACACCAGCTGCTTGGGCCGGCACCGTCTCGGCGATTGCCACCGCCGCGCCGAGCCGGCGCGCCCGCGCGGCAATCAGCGCCGGATCGGCGAGAAGATAGAAGGGCGCGGCACCGGAACCGCGGGCGCTCTGCCACGCGGCAATGGCGATTTCCGGACCGACGCCGGATGGATCGCCGACGCTCAGCGCCAGCGGAAGCTCTGTCTCACGCACGGCTGGGCCGGTTCAGCGCGTAACGATCTTGGCTTTCGCCTTCAGCTCTTCGACATATTTGGCCGAGAGCTCGTCGGCGTTCTTGTCGCCGCTGCCTTCGCTCTGGAACACCATCTGGGCCGCCTTGTCGTCGGAAACCTCGCGCGACGAGCAGATGCCGATGAATTCAATGCCGCGATCGGTCTCGCGCACGGCCGTGGCGCCGCCCAGCTTGGTGGCCTTGATCTGCTCGGCCCAGTCCGGCGGCAGTTGCGGCGCCAGCAATCGGGGGAGGTCGCGAACGGTGACGTCGATCAGGCCCTTGGCGAATTCACGCGTGGTGTTGCAGCCATTGAAGCGGGCGCGCATGGCTTCGGCCTCGCGCTTGCGTTTGGCGAGTGTGGCACTGCGCTCGGCCTTCGGCACCACGAAGATCACCTGCTGCAGCATGTACTCGGTGGCGCTTGGCTTGGCGCCGCCTTTTTCGAGCATGCGCTTGACCAGATCCTGTTCGCTCACCTGCCCGCCGCCGCCGCTGTAGCGTGCGCTCAGCGCCTGGTTCCACGCCATCTGGGAGCGGATGAATTCCTTGAAATGCTCCTTGGTCACGCCGGACTGCGCCATGACACCGTCGAGCTGCTTGAGCTGCATCTTGTTGCTCGAGGCAAAGCGCTGATAGGCAGCCTCTACCTGGGCGTCGGAGATGCGGATGCCGAGACGCCTGGCCTCCGCCATACGCAGCGTCTGGTCGATCATTTCCTGACCCGCGTCACCCTTCTTGCGCTGCAGTTTCAGGAAGGCAGCCCGGTGCGCGATGTCGCCGGTGGTGATCGGCATGTTGTTGACGACATACTTGATTTCACTGGCGAAGGCCGGCGGTACCATCATGGTGACAGAGACCGAGGTCGCCGCCAACAGGAGCGCGAATCCTGCCGAAAACAGGTATTTCCTCATCGAAAGCATCCCAATTCTAGCCCGGTTTTGGCCGATTCCAGCCCGATATTGGCGAAATCCGTGCCCGCTTTGTGCGGCAAAACGATGTCGTCAGCCGGCTCTACTGGATGGAGTCGATCGAGCTTTGGGACGAGCCGAAATCGCCGAGCGTGCGGAACGACAGGTTGAAGCCGACATTCTGCGACACTTCCTTGGTGTTGATGTCGCGTGATTCCGAGTACGTCATCAGGTAGGTGAAGCAGGAATCATTGTAGGCAAAGCCGACGCCGTCCTTGACCAGCACGCTTTGTTGCAGGTCGTAGGTGCCGGTGCCGAAGACGCGCCAGTTTTCGGCCAGGTGTGTCGAGGCGCCGAGCGTGACTTCGTGGCGGTCGGTGGTGAAACCATAGAGCGGCTGCGCCTGGATGAAGGCGTATTTGGCGCTCAGCGAAACCGGCAGCCCGGAATAGGCGGCCTTCACCTCGGCACGGCGAACTTCGAAGGTCTGCTCGTCGAAGCGGCCGCTGAGCGAACCGGAGAAGCCGCTCGGGCTGCTGAAGCCGACAAGGCCGACATAGTCGGAGGTCGAAGTCTCCAAGCCGGAATCGGCGCCCGCATTGACCAGATCCGGTGAATCGAAGGAGTTGCGCCCGCCCAACTGGTAGGATTGGCCGAAGATCGCGTTGGTGCCCCAGCCATTGTCGTAGGCGCCGGAATAGCGGAACCCGACATTGGCGCGGCTGCCGCCTTCGACGCGGTCGTAGCCGGAGAACTTGTCGCGCTCGAACAGCGTCGTGGCGTCGAAGACGAAGCTCTGTGCATCCTCGTTGGGAACGGCGAGCCCGCCGACATACTGCTCATTCGGGCGCATGAAGACCTGCGCCATCGGCTCGACGATATGGCTGGAGCCGGTCATCGAGAACAGCACCGGCCAGCGCATTTCAAGTCCGGCGGTCGCCATGTACCGGGCGAAGGAAGACCGCATGTCGTCGGCGGCACCGACATTCGTTGCCATCTGGTTTACCGCAGTCAGCGAAGCCGAAGAAGCGTTGAGATAGTCGACGTCGCCCTGCAGAGCCAGAAGGGGCGTCAACTGCAATCCGCCGTCCGTGGTGAAGGTACGCTTCCATTCGGCCTCGGCGGTGAGGCGACCGGATTCGCCCTCGATGCCGCGCACGCGCTGGACGCCTGAGCCCGGCACATAGGGGGTAAAATAGGCCTGATCGAGATCGTCGCGGCGGATGATGCGCGCATTGACGTTGAACGACAGCTGGCCGCCGGCCACCGACATGTCGGGGATGTAGGCATAATCGAGCGACGGCAACACCCAGGGCTGCTTGTCGCTGCGCGATGCGACGTTGCCGTCCGGTGTGTTCTCCTGAACCTGGAAGCGCATGGCGCGCACATCGAAATAATTGCGGTCGTTTAGGCCGGTCAGGTAGACCGACGATTGATGCACGGCGTCGTTGTAGCCTTCGATCGTATAGGTACGCGAAAAATTCTTGTCGGTCTGCAGCAGGATATCCCAGCCGAAGTCCCAGCGCGGATTGATGGCGAACTGGCCCTTGGTGCCCATCATGCCGCGGAACTTGTTCGGATCGCCTGCTGGCCCCGAATTGACATTGTAGCCGCCGGGGAAAGCCGCGAAATCACGGAAAGCGCCAGGGTCCTGCTGGTTGATTCCGGCAAGCTTCAGCGTGTATTGGCCATTGTTGAAGCGCTGGCGCCACTCGGCCTCGCCGAGGAAACCCTGCTTGGTGTAGCCGCTGCCGGTAACGGTGAGGTCGTAGGTCGGCGACAGGGCAAAATAGTAGGGGACTTTGACGCCGACGCCGAGACGGTTGTTGTAGCCGATGCTGGGGATCAGGAAACCGCTTTTGCGCTTGACCGTAGGGTCGGCGATCTCGAACGCCGGCAGATAAGCCAGCGGGAAACCGAAGAATTCGAAATTCGCGTTCTCGAAGCGAACCGTTTTCTTTTCGCCGTTCCAGATGATCTTCCTGGCTTTGATCCGCCAGGTCGGCGCCTTGTCCGGCTTGTCTTCGCAAGGCTCGCAGGCCGTATAGACGCCGTTGTGGAACGTTGTCAGCACGCCGCCCATGCGCTCGGCGCTTTCGGCGGCGAAATAGGCTTTTTCGGGCGTTTCGACGCGCAGCGCATTGACGAAACCGTCAGCGAAATCGTCGGTAATGTCGATATGCTGCGAGTTGATCTTGGTGCCGTCGCTGTTGACGATCTCGACATTGCCGCTGGCAACCAGCCGCTTGGTGTTTCGATCATAGACGACGCGCTGGGCGACGAGCTTGTTGCCGCCATAGTCGATCTGGACGCCGCCGATGGCGGTGACCGTCTGGTTGTCGTTGTTATAGACGAGCGTGTCGGCCGCCAGCAGCATCTGGGAGCCGGAGGGAACCTTCCTTGCCACGTCGGTAACGTCCTGCGCCAGCGCAGGGCCCGTCAGCACGCCGCAGGCGAGCAGGCATGCCAAGGCGCTCGCCGAATAGAGGCGCGCCAAACCGGCCTGCCTATGGCTGCGCAAAGCCGCCTCCCTCACTAGCCGTCTTCCTTGTATAGCAGGAATGTCACCCCAAAGAACATAGCCACGACAACCGGAACCCATGCAGCCACGGCTGTGGGCACGAATCCCGCAACGCCGAATGCCTTGACCAATACCGAAACGACATAAAGCAGAAAGCCGGCGAGGACGCCACCCAGAATCATCGTTGCCGACTGCCCCATCCTCGCAAATCGCATTGAAACTGTTGCCGCAATCAGCGTCATGGCCACAAGCAGGAACGGTAACGCCACCAGCGAATCGAACTGCATGGCGAAGGCATTTGCCTTGAGGCCGAAGGAGCGGGCAACCTCAATCTTGCCGGGAAGGTCGTAAAACGGGATGGTTTCGGGGCGCGCCAGCCGTTCCTGCACGAATTCCGGCTTGAGGTTGGTCGGCAACTGGTCGGTCGTTTCGGAACGGATGTTGCCGTCCTTGAACACCTTGACGTCCTGCAATTCCCAGTAGCCGTCGCGCAGAAAGGCCCGGGCGGCGTCCTTGCGCTCGACGATATTGCCCTGCGGATCGAGGACGAAGAACACGGTGTCGGCCATTTCCAGGCCCTGGTTCAGGATGGCGCGGGCGCCGATGATGGTATCGCCGGAGTTGGTTTTCTGGCGGATCCACGGCGTGGCATCGGCCGCCACCGCGTTCGAATTGCCGGATCGCAGCTGGTTTTCCATCTGCTCCGACCATGAGAAGCCATGCGCGGCGATCGGATTGAGCACGCCGACCGACAATATGCCGAATAACAGCGCACCGATGCAGCAGGGCAACAGAAACTGCCAGGCCGACACTCCGGCCGAGCGCGCAATCACCAGCTCGTATTTTCGGTTGAGCGAGACCAGCGTCGCCATCGCCGAGAACAGGCCGACGAACGGCACCGTCTGCAGCATGATCATCGGCATCCTCAGCGCCGAGATGGCGACCGCCGTGCCGTAGGTGAAGCCCGGCAGGCCGGTGATGCGGCCGGACAGCTCGGTGAAGTCGATCAGGAACACCAGCGCCAGAAGGCCGATGAAGAACCAGATCGTGATCGACACGTAGCGAAAGAAGAAGTAGCGGCCCAGGGTCCAGCCCATCGTCAGGCTCCCTGGCCGGATGTGTAGCGCCGATTGAGGCGCAGCTTGAGCGCCGTCCAGCCATCGCTGACGCGGCCGGCGAAATTCGTCATCCAGTCGGCCCAGCTGCCGGGCAGTTCCATGCTTCGCGAGGTGACGATGAACCAGATGGCGACCGCCGAGGCGATGACCGGCACGCCATAGACCATATAGGCGTATTGCGGGATCTTGTCGGCCTTGCCGGCGGCAAAGAAGCCCAGCCAGCGCACGAACAGCGCAATGGCGATGGCTGTGATCAGCGGGTGGATGCGCGCCTCGCGGTGTGAGCGCGCATCGCCTGCCACGGCCAGCGCGATCAGCGCGAACACCAGCGAATAGGACCATTCGGAAAAGCGCTGGTCGAGCTCGGCCTTGTAGGCACCGGGCCTGCGCTGGAAGATCTTGTCGTTCGGATCCGGGTTGAGCAGGTATTGCGTCGTTCGGTCCTTGGGCAGGAGCATGATATCGTTCGCCGCCGACATGAAGGCGGAAAGGTCGAAGGCGTAGGACGTGAAGCGAATGACCGACAGGTCGCCGGTCAGCGTCTTGCGATGAATGACGCCGTCATTCATCATCAGCACCTTCTCGTCACCCTTTTCGACGACGCTGCCGCTCTTGGCATAATAGATCAGATTGGCGCCTTCCTCGCGCGAATCGGCCACGAAGATGCCGCCGAGCCGGTTGTCCGGCAGCCGCTCGCCTATCTGCAGGAACAGCCCGTCGTCGATCTTGCGGAACGTGCCTTCCTGGATGATCAGCGACAAGAGATCGGCGCGCGAGGATGCTATCAGCTGGCGGTTCTTCTGCCTGGCATAGGGTTCGACGCCATTGTCGACCGCGAAGGAAAAGACGCTGGCCGCCAGCGCGATCAGCAGGACCGGCCGCACAATCGTCCAGCGCGAGGCGCCGGCGGCGTTGATGACGGCCAATTCCGAATCGGAGTTCATGACGCTGAGCGTCTGGGCCACCGCCACCACCAGGGCGAATGGCACCACGATCGGGATGATGGTGGGGATGATGAGGCCCGCGACCTCGAAAAAAGTGAGCGCCGATTGGCCACTGTCGGTGACCAGGTCGATGCGGGCAAGCACCTGCGTCGTCCAGACAATGGCCAGCGTCCAGATCAGCGCAGCGAGAAACACCGCCAGTGCGCGACGCATGATGTAGCGTTCAACGACCTTCATGTAAGGCTTTTCTCGATTTGCCGAACGGCATCATGCCCGCCGACAAGGTAGTCGTCCGGCTGCGGCTGTACAACTGGGTGCGTTTGGCCATTTCTTTCAGGCGGTTCGATCCGATTCTCCGTCCCACATCGCCCGTTCCGCAGGCCGGAGTGTCGGCGGCAATGAATAAGAAAGGGAGAACATCAATGGTTAACAACAGGTTGCGGCAGGAAAGCGGAGCCGTGCCGCGACGAATCGTTATCGATTCCGCTGCGCATATGATCCCTGATTCCGGCAAAGTCTTGCCAAATCAAGGAAAACGACCAAATGTCGCGCATCTTCCCTGAGAATGCATTTTTCCTGAAAATCTGAGCCGTTTCCCGAAAGCAGGACCTGATGACTTTGAGACCATTGATCGCCTTCGCCAAATTTGCCGCACCCAAAAAGGGCAGCATCATCGTGCTGGCGGCCGACGATGGTGGTCTTGGCGAACCGGCAAAGGCCTGCGACCCCTCAGGAACGCTGGCGCGGGCGTTTCCGGTGGCGGAGTTTTCCGGAAAATTCGCCGGTGTCGTCGAAGTGCTGGCGCCGCAGGGAACATCGCTCGACCGACTGGTGGCGGTCGGCGCCGGCAAGGTCGCCGGCCTCGATGACTTTGCCTGGCTGAAGCTTGGCGGCACCATCGCCGCGTCCCTGCGCAAGGCAGCGGAGGTGGCCGTCATCCTCGATGTGCCGGGCGCAAAGATTGGCGGCAGGCAAGCGGCGAACCTTGCCGCCGGCATCATTCTTCGCAGCTACTCCTTCGACAAATACAAGACCAGGAAAGACAAGGACGATGCCGAGCCGAAGAAACCGGTCAAGGTGACCATCCACACCGCCGATCCTGCCGCGGCGAAAAAGGCCTTCGCCGACGAGGTTGCGGTCATCGACGGCGTGCTTCTGGCGCGCGACCTTGTCAACGAACCGGCCAATACGCTCGGCCCGATCGAATTCGCCGCCCGCGCCAAGGAACTGGAAGCGCTCGGCGTCGAGGTCGAGATCCTCACCGAGAAGGAAATGAAGAAGCTCGGCATGGGCTCGCTCCTCGGTGTCGCGCAGGGTTCGCCGCGCGGCGCCCGGATGGCTGTCATGCAATGGAAGGGCGGCAAGGCCAAGGACGCACCGGTCGCCTTCGTCGGCAAGGGCGTCACCTTCGACACCGGCGGCAATTCTATGAAGCCGGCCTCCGGCATGGAAGACATGAAGGGCGACATGGGCGGTGCCGCGGCCGTCATCGGGCTCATCCAGGCGCTGGCCGCGCGAAAGGCCAAGGCCAATGTCGTCGGCATCGTCGGGCTGGTGGAAAATGCCGTCGACGGCCACGCCCAGCGCCCCGGCGACATCGTCACCTCGATGTCGGGTCAGACCATCGAGGTGCTCAACACCGATGCCGAAGGACGCCTCGTTCTGGCCGACGCGCTGTGGTATTGCAACGACCGCTTCCAGCCGAAATTCATGGTCAATCTGGCGACGCTGACCGGCGCCATCATGGTCGCGCTCGGCCAGCATTATGCCGGCCTGTTCTCCAACAATGACGAACTTTCGGACAGGTTGACGGCGGCCGGCCAGGCGAGTCAGGAGCGGCTGTGGCGCATGCCGCTTGGGCCCGAATACGACAAGCTGATCGATTCCAAGAACGCCGACATGAAGAACATCGGCGGCCGCTATGGCGGCGCCATCATCGCCGCGCAGTTCCTGCAGCGCTTCGTCAAGGAAACGCCGTGGGCGCATCTCGACATCGCCGGCACCGCGATGGGCTCTCCGCCGAGCGAGATCAACCAGTCCTGGGGCTCGGGTTTCGGCGTCAGGCTGCTCGACCGGCTGGTGCGCGACAATTACGAGGGATAAGGCAGGGAATGGCCGATGTCCTGTTCTACCACCTGACCGAATCGACGCTGGAGGATGCGCTTCCCGGCCTGCTGGAGCGCAGCGTCGATCGCGGCTGGCGCGCCGTGGTGCAGACCGGGACCGAGGAGCGGCGCGATGCGCTCGACCTGCATCTGTGGACATTCAGGGACGATTCGTTCCTCGCGCACGCGACCGACCGTGAAGCCCATCCGGCCGAACAGCCAATCCTGCTCACCACGAGCGACGCCAACCCCAACCAGGCGCAGATACGCTTCCTCGTCGATGGCGCCGCACCCGCCGATCT
The DNA here is from genome assembly GCF_040323635.1 of Mesorhizobium sp. M0037. Classification (NCBI taxonomy): domain Bacteria; kingdom Pseudomonadati; phylum Pseudomonadota; class Alphaproteobacteria; order Hyphomicrobiales; family Phyllobacteriaceae; genus Mesorhizobium; species Mesorhizobium sp. M0037. The sequence goes on from NZ_JAMYVB010000003.1 coordinate 207,141, forward strand.
CGCCGGCTACGAACGCGCCGTGTTCCTGTTCGACGGCCATGACGCGGCCCAGGTCGAAAGCGCGCGGACGCATTGGAAGGTGTTGAAAGAAGCGGGCCACGCGGTCACCTACTGGCAGCAGACGCCCGACCGGCGCTGGGAACGCAAGGCGTAAGCGCTTTGCCGGCGCGTCTTGAAAACGACGCTGTTATCGCCGAACGATCCGATCTAAGGATTGCGAAAAGCGCAACTCAAGCGGCGGGCTGAGAATGCGGATCAGGATCATCGGAACGGGGCGGGCCGTGCCGGCTCGATGCGTGACGTCGCGCGCCCTCGATGCGCGGCTGGGGTTTGGCGATGGACATTTCGAGGCCGCGACCGGCATCATCGAACGCTATGTCTGCGAGGCCGAATCGCAGGTCGACCTTGCTTGTGCCGCAGCCCGTCTGGCGCTTGCCGATGCCGAACTTGAGGCAGGCAGTGTCGATCTTGTCATCGGCGGTTGCGGCGTGCCTTATCAGCCGTTGCCATCGACGGCTCCGCTGGTCATGCAGCGCCTCGGCCTTGCCGATGGGTCGGCGGCCGCCTTCGACGTCAACAGCACCTGCCTCGGCTTCCTCACAGCCTTCGAGACCGCGTCGCGCCTGATCGAGGCCGGGCAATGCCGGACGGCGCTGGTGTTCTCGTCTGAAATCGCCTCGCGCGCCCTGCCGTGGCAGGACCAGCCGGAAATTGCTGCCCTCTTCGGCGATGGCGCGGCGGCCGCCGTGCTGCAGCAGGCAGCCCCTGCCGAGGGTCGAGTCGCGGCCAACCTGATGCGCACCTACCCTTCCGCCTATGAGGCCTGCAGCATCGGCTCCGGCGGCACCCGGTTCGACTTTCATCGTGAGCCTGAGGAATTTGCCCGCCACAGCCTGTTCCACATGGAGGGTAAGGAACTGTTTCGCGTCACGTCACGCCATTTCAACGGCTTTGTAGCGGAGTTGCTCGATCGCGCCGGCTGGCGGCACGACGATGTTGACCTCGTCGTGCCGCATCAGGCGAGCCCTTTGGCGCTCGCCCACATGGCGCGTCAGACCGGCTTCGCCAGGGAAAAGCTCGTCGACATCGCGGCGCGCTACGGCAATCAGATCGCCGCTTCCATCCCGTTTGCGCTCGACGTCGCGCGCCGCGAACAACGCATTGTGCCGGGCGCCAAGGTGCTGTTCCTCGGCACCTCGGCCGGCGTGTCGTTCGGCGGCATGGCGCTGGAAGCATGACCGTGGGACGCGTCCTCGTCACCGGCGCCAGCGGCTTCCTCGGCGCGCATATCATGGCGCGGCTGGCGGCACTGGGTACACCGGCGCTGGGTCTTGGCAGGGACGCCAAACGCTGCGCGGCGCTCGAAGCCGCTGGTCATCGGGTCGTTCGGCTCGATTTGTCTCAACCATTCGATGCAGCTGCCGCGCGCGCTCTCGACGGCGTCGATGCGATCATCCACTGCGCGGCACTTTCCGCGCCCTTCGGCAGGTTGGCGGATTTCCAGACGGCAAATGTCACAGCTACCCGCAACCTCAGCGATTTCGCGCGCGGGCAAGGCGTGCGCCGCTTCGTCCATATCTCCAGCCCGACGGTCTGTTTCGCCTATCGCGACCAGCTCGGAGTTTCCGAGAATGCGGCCTTGCCCCCTCCGGTCAACCACTATGCCCGCACCAAGCGGCAGGCCGAGGAGATCGTGCTGGCGGCGCCTGAGATCAGCCCGGTGGTGCTGCGGCCGCGCGGCCTCTACGGTCCCGGCGACCGCACGCTGCTGCCGCGTCTGCTGCAGGTGGCGCGGCAGCGCCCGCTGCCGCTGTTTCGCGACGGCAAGGCGCGCATCGATCTCACTTATATTGAGGATGTCGTCGATGCGGTGCTTGCCGCGCTCTCCGCTGGCAGCGCTGCCGAGGGACAGATATTCAACATCTCCGGCGGCGAAGTGGTGCCGGTGCGCCGCATTGCCGAGGCGGCCTGCGCCCGCGCCGGCGTGCAGCCGCGCTGGCGCAGAATGCCGCTCTGGCCCGCCATGCTGGCGGCCGGGATAGCGGAGACGGTAGCGAATATATTGCCCGGCCGCCCGGAACCGCCGGTGACGCGCTACGGTCTTGGCCTGTTCGCCTATGCGCAGAGCCTCGATCTTTCCAAGGCAGGCCGCATCCTCGGCTGGGCGCCGAAAGTGTCGTTCGAGGAAGGGCTCGATCGCACATTCGGCAAGGCGACGGAAAGCAGGGAGGCTGCGTGAAGATCGTCTTCGCCAACAGCGCCTCTGTCGGCGCAGTCGAGCGCCTGATCCTGCGCGGCGGCAGCTGGGCGAAGGTCAGGCTACGTGTCCGCTACGGCCTGATCATGCATCCGCAGGCCGGCCCCGTACTGATCGATACCGGCTACACGCCGCATGTGACACAAGGCAGCGAGCGCAGCACGGCGTTGCGTCTTTACAGTGCGATCCTCCGGCCCCAGCTCAACGAAGCCGAGCAGCCGCTCGCGGTACTGGTGCGCTTCGGCCTCTCGCCGCAGGACGTGCGCACCGTCATTGTCACGCATTTCCATGCCGACCACATGTCGGGCCTGTCGCTGTTTCCCAACGCTCGGCTTATCGCCAATGACACCGCCTGGGCGCGGGCGAAGGCCAAGACTTCCCGGCAGAATCTGCGCCATGGCGTCTTCAAGGAACTGTTCCCGTCTGACTTCGAGGTCCGGCTCGACGGGCTGTCGTCGAAGCGGCGGATCGAACCTCGCGGCGGCGTGCCAGGCGGCGCCGATCTGTTCGGCGACGGCAGCGTCGTCGCAGTCGATCTGCCCGGCCATGCCGATGGCCAGTTCGGCCTTTTGTTCCCCAATCTGGAGCGGCCGCTGCTCTACGCCGTCGATGCCGAATGGCTGATCAGAGCATTGGTGGAAAACCGGACGCCCGGTCTGCCGGCTACTCTGCTGGCCGAGGACGCCACTGCGCTTGAGCCGACCAGCGCAACGCTGCGCCGGTTTATGGCGACCGGGGGCGAGGTCGTGCTTTGCCATGATCCGGCGTTGACGGCGTATGATCTTGCCGGAGAGGGCGCATGAACGGGCCGGCCGAAGCGATCCGCTCGTTTGCGCTGACGCAATGGCTCTCGCGCAAGAGCCGCGAGAATTTCGAACGCTGGCAAGGTCATGCCTTGCGCCGCTTTCTCGGCCGCGACCTGCCGCGTGCGCCGTTCTACGGCAAGGCGCCACGTCTTCTCGGCGACCTGCCGGTGACCGACAAGGCGACGGTGATGGGCAATTTCGACCGCTTCAACATTCATGGCGTCTCGGCGGCCGAGGCCTGGAAGGCGCAGGCAGTCGATGGCCGGATCGGCGAGTTGACTGTCGGCGCCAGCACCGGCACGTCGGGCAATCGCGGTCTGTTCGTCATTTCCGAAGCGGAAAAATACCGCTGGCTGGGCACGATCCTGGCCAAGACCGTGCCCGATCTCGTCTGGCGCCGGCAGCGCGCGGCGGTGATCCTGCCGCAAAACACCGGGCTCTACGACAGCGCGCGCAAATCGCGGCGCATCGACCTCGGCTTCTTCGACCTGATGCGCGGGCCGGAGAGCTGGCGCGCCGCCCTCGAAGGTTTCGCGCCGACGGTGATCATCGCGCCACCGAAGATACTGCGGCACTTCGCGGCCGAGGGCTTTCGACTGAAGCCGCAGCGTGTTTTCAGCGCCGCCGAAACGCTCGACCCGGTTGATCGGCCGGTCATCGAGGCATTCTTTGGTCGTCAGCTCGACCAGATCTACATGGCGACGGAAGGGCTGTTCGCCGTCACCTGCCGCCAGGGCGGGCTGCATCTGGCCGAGGATTCGGTGTTCTTCGAGTTCGAACCGGCCGGCGACGGCCTGGTCATGCCGCTGATCACCGCCTTTCGCCGCCGGACCCAGATCATGGCGCGCTACCGGATGAACGATCTGCTGCGGCTGTCCGAAAAGCCATGCCGCTGCGGCTCGCCGCTGCGCACGCTGGACGAGATCGTCGGCCGCATGGACGACGCTTTCCGGCTCGCCTCGCCGCACGGGCAGCTCCTCGTCACGCCCGACATACTACGCAATGCGGTGCTCAAGGCCGACCGGCGCATCGACGATTTCCGCCTGGTCCAGACCGCTGCCGACGTCATCGAACTTAGCCTTGCGCCCGAGCTCGCCGACGAAGCCGCCACTGCCGCGCATGCAGCCGTGCGAACGCTACTGGCCGCGCGCCAGGCGACGGTGAGAGTCAGCCTCCTGCGCAAGAGCCTGCCGCTGGAGACCAGCCGTAAACTGCGCCGTGTAGAATGCCGACTGGGGAGGAGGACGTGAATCGGCCTGCCGCATTGCCAGTCGCTCAACTGGACCAGGTTGAAAACAACCCGCGTGAGGTCGAAGCCTTCGTTCAGCTATTCAACGAGGTGCCGGTGCGCGACCTCGTGCGAAATCTGACGGTCGCCGTCGAGGCCCTCGAGATCGCTGGCCGCTTCTTTCCACTGACGCTGAACGACAGAAGCGAAGCGCCGAACTGCTATGTCTGCTGCCCGTCCAGCGCCTATATCGACTACGCCATCGACGAGACCCGCAATTTCGTCTCGTCGCCCATGCTGCAAAGAGCGATCCGCATGTTGATTGGCCTGTGCGCGCCGCTGGTCAGGATGAGCGGCCTCGACCATCAGGTTCAGGTCAACAACTGGCTCTATTCGACCAATCCGGTGCCGCTGCTCGATCGCAACGCGGTCGCTGCGATCCGCGACGATCTCACGGCGCGTTTTCCCGATCGCGCTGTTCTCATCCGCTCCCTGAACGAGATCGCCGATCCCTCGACAATCGCAGCGCTGAAGGCGGAGGGTTTTCGAATGCTGGCGGCGCGGCAAATCTACATCTTCGCCGGGCGCGGTTCGGCCATGACCAACGACATGAAGCGCGACCGCAAGCGGCTGCGCACGACGCCGTTCGAGCGGGTCGGCAATGGCGACTTCACCGAGGCCGACTATGCGCGCGCCGAAGCGCTCTACCGGATGCTCTATCTCGACAAATATACGCCACTCAACCCGCACTACACCGCCCGCTATATCGGCGAGACGCACCGTCGCGGCATCCTGCAACTGGCAGGCCTGCGTCGTCCCGGCGGTGAACTGGTCGCCGTCGCCGCTTTGTCTCAGAACGGCAGGACATTGACGCAGCCAATCGTTGGCTACGACACAAGTCTTCCAGTGAGCGAAGGGCTCTACCGCATGATGATGGCGATTGCGCAGGACCATGCGATGGCGCACGGCCTGTTCTTCAACATGAGCGCCGGTGCCGCCGCCTTCAAACGCTTGCGTGGCGCCGTGGCAACGGTGGAGTACAACGCCGTCTATGCCGGCCATCTTCGGCGCCGCCAGCGCGCTGCAGTGCGTATCATGGAATTTGTGCTCGCGAAGATCGGCGTTCCCCTGCTCAGGAGATTTGAACTTTGAGCGAAGCCCGGCAGCAAAAAGACAAAGACTATTGGCAGGCGGTGATGCGGTCTGCCGACATCAAAGCCAAGCCGAAGCGCATCCTGTTCGACGGCGCGCCGCTGGTGCTGTTCCGCTCGGCGCAGGGGATTGCAGCCCTCTTCGACCGCTGCGCTCACCGCCTGGTCGAACTCTCGACCGGCAAGGTCATCAGCGGCGAGATCGAATGTCCCTATCATGGCTGGCGCTACAATGGGGAAGGGCGCTGCACCGCCATTCCCGGCCATGTCGGCGACGTCCCGCATTACCGTGTCCGCCGCTACAGCGCGATCGAGCGCGACGGCGTCGTCTTCGTCTCGGCAGGCACGCCTGAGGGCGAGCCCTATCTCCATTGCATGCAAGGCAAGGATGTCGTCGTGAAGCGGGTGCGAAGCTCGGCGCGATCGACGGTGCTCGACGCCGCCGAGAACATTCTCGACGCCACTCACACCCACTTCACCCACAAGGGTGTGCTGCGCGGCCTGACCGCAAAGCGCCATCTCGTGCGCGTCGAGGTGACCGGCGGCAAGGGCTGGGTCGAAAGCTGCTACACCGGCGAGGACCGCCAACAGGGGCTGGTCAGCCGGCTGCTGGAAGGCGAGCGCGCCAGGACCATCGGCCGCTACCGCCATCCCGGCATCGTCGAACTCGAATATTGGGGCAAGGGCGGCTTGGCGCTGGCGACCACTTTCCATTTGCGTCAGGCGGACGAACGGACCGTCGAAGGCGTCGGCTGGCTGATCGGCCCGCGACAGGGCCTGTTCGGCGAACTCAAGGCGCTTGCTTTCCGGCCGCTCTTTGCCTTTGCCCTGCAGCAGGATCGCCGTGTGCTGAAATCGGCCAGCGACAACGCCCGTATATCGCCGCAGGTTCAGCCGGCGATCGGCCCGCTGGATTTCCTGCGCCGCGACATAGCGGCGATCATCGACGGCAAGATGCCACCGGCGGCGGCAGAGCCGAGGGTGTACCAGATCGAGCTGTAGGAAAGCGCTCTATTCAGTCCTGCTCCGGCCCATTCCACTCGATATCGCGCGTCGACGCAGCCTGAAGGCTGATGCGCTGGCGCAGTGCTGTGCCGGCGATCTCGGCCAGCGTGCGCCACTGCGCCCGCTTCGGCGCGGGGTCGCCCGGCCAGTCGAGCAGCTCATCGGCATCGTGCATCGCCTGGCGAAAGCTGCCGAGACCACCGGAGCGCAGTGCCGCCGGCATCCCGTAGATCCACATCGCAAGCCTCACCGTCTGCGGCGCCGTCACGTCGGGCTTCACCTCGGCGCCATCCTCCAGGACCGCGTCGGCGAAGCGCCGCGGATCGCGAAAGAAGTGCAGGCCGCTCACGGCGCGCGGATTGCACTCCAGTGGCAGCACCGTGCCGTTATTCTCGCGCATCAGGTCGAAGGAGATCTGGCCGGTCCAGCCGGCGCCGGCGACGAAGGTTTCGACGAAGCGCCGGGCAGCCGCATCCCCGACTGGCTCGAAACAGATGCCGGCGCCCATGCCGGCGCGATAGAGCGAACTGTAGAGCGCCAGCGCTTTGAGTTCACCCTCGACCGCCACCGCATAGGCGCTGATCTCTTCACCTGCGATGTAGCGCTGCGCCACCCAAGGAGCGGCGGGCGAGGGGCGGACGGCGTCGAGTTCGTCCGGCGATGGCCGCAGCAGTACGTCACGGGCAAAACGTGACCACACAGGTTTGAACACCAATTCGCGCGATTGGCCACGAACGCCGTCGAGATCGGCCTCGCTTTGCAGCAGTATCGTTTCCGGCACGTCGAGCCCAAGGCTCTGCGCCAGCCGGATGAAGGCATGCTTGTCGTGAACGCGGGCGAGCATCGCCATCTCGGGTGCGAAGAGGCGGGCCGGCATGGCGCGGTGCTGCCAGAAACGACCGAGATAAAAGACTTCCTCGCAGGTCGGGATAACGAGTTCGATGCCCTCCGCACGGACAAGCGCTTCCACCGCCTTGGCATAGGCGCCGGCGGCAAAGCGCGGCGGCGGCAGGCGATGGTAGGCGGCGCAGGCCGTGCTCGCTGCGGCGATCGGCCGGGCCGGGCTGTCGGCCAGGATCACCCGGCGCCCGGCGCCATGCAACAGCCGCGCCAGGTGCAGCGCCACCGGCGCGCGGGCACCGGTGATCAGCACGGTGCTATTGGGCATGAGCCACCGGCATCGGTTGGAAAAGACGAGTCGATGCTTCTGCGGAAGGCTTCATTCGCCATAAGTGCCACATGGCTTGCGTGCCGCCAACGGACTCCACAAAGGTGGCTCCGCTGCGTCAGCCATCGCTTTTTGGCCTTCGGGGCGTTATTGGCAATCTGTCGAACACCCGGATCTCCTCAATGCGCTTTCTGTTTGTCCTGATACTGCTTGCCGGCGCCGCCATTGGCTTCGTCTATCCCTGGGCGGTGAGCAATTTTTCCGGCCACGAGATCGGCGCCTGGCGCGTCTACGACCAGGGACGGTTTAGGCCTGTAACGGTGACGCTGAAAGCTGGCGACGCGCCGGTCAGAGTGTTGGTCGACCTGACGGCAAAGGCCGAGCGCATTGTCTCGCAGCAGCGCACTGTGCTGACGCTGACCGCCGCCACAGCCGGCCGCACGGTGCTTGCCTCGACGCTGCAATTCAACCACGCCGACAATCCGCGCCAGGTCAGCCCGCAACTGCCCGACAAGATCTTTCGCGACGAGGCCGGCGTGATAGAAACCGTCAGTCCCGGCGCCTATTTCTTCACCGCCGGCCCGGGCGACGCCGACGATATCCCGATACGCGCGGTGGATCTGATACTGCGCTCCGGCGCCGGTGAGATCGATCAACGCGCACGGCCGGTCGGCTATGGGCTGATGGCAGTCGGCCTGATCGGCTTCCTGCTTGCTCTGGCTTTCGGCGGTCGCCGGCCGGAGAACCCGAACTCGAAGCCGCCACCGCCGCGTTGGGGCAGAGGCTCCTCGACATGAGCGCGTCATGAACTACCGTCACGCCTATCACGCCGGCAATTTCGCCGACGTCGTCAAGCATGTCGTGCTCAGCCTTCTGCTCGACTATCTGAAGCAGAAGGACAAGGCGTTCCGTGTCGTCGACACTCATGCCGGCATTGGCCGCTACGATCTTTCGTCGGCGGAAGCGCAAAAGACCGGCGAATGGCAAGGCGGCATCGGCCGCCTCATCCACGCCCCGATCGAAAAATCGGCGGCTGCGCTGCTTGCCCCCTATCTTGAAGCGGTGCGTTCGCTCAATCCCGATGGCGGGGTGAAGAAATATCCGGGCTCGCCATTGATCGCCAGGTACCTCATGCGAAAGCAGGACCGGTTGTCGGCGATCGAATTGCACGACGCAGATGCTGCCAGGCTGAAGACGCTGTTTGCCGGCGATTTCCAGACAAGGGTGATCGAACTCGACGGCTGGCTGGCGCTTGGCGCGCATCTGCCGCCAAAGGAAAAGCGCGGCCTGGTGCTGATCGATCCGCCGTTCGAAGAAGCCGGCGAATTCGACCGCCTGGTCGACGGAATGCAGAAAGCGCACAGGCGCTGGCCGGGTGGCATCTACGCGCTGTGGTATCCGATCAAGGACCGCAAAGCGATCATCGCCTTCCGCAAGGCGCTCAAGCAATCCGGCGTTCCAAAACTGCTCGACATCGAGTTCGAGATCCGGCCGGCATCGCGTGAACCAAGCCTCGACGGCAGCGGCATGGTGGTGGTCAACCCGCCCTTCACGCTGGAGCGCGAACTGCGCATCGTGCTGCCGGTCCTGCACAGATTGCTGGCGGTCGAAAAGCCGGCGCACTGGTCGCTGGAATGGCTGGCCGGGGAGTAGCGACGCTTCGCAGCGGGCGACGCCCGCGGCAAAGACACAAAGTCGCTAGAAGTTTTGACGATGGCGCCATCCGCGAATGCTCAGCTGTGTTCAACGAACCGAAACCATGGAGATGCACATCTAATCGGCTTGGCGTTGACGCTAATCCCAGAATCAGATAGATAGATGTCTAATTATTAGATTTCGAATCGAAGCCAAGATCGAAAAAAAAGGAACTGGTCAACGCGATAGGCTTCGCGATGTCGCGCTGGCAGGATGCCGTTGAAACGTTCGATGGGACCGTTGCCGAAATCTATGTGCTGAGCGCTGCCGAGCGCCGCTGTCTCGGCGCGATCAGTCACGGCCCGCGGCCGGCAAACGTCGTAGCGAGGGAGACAAATCTCACGCCGGCGGCGGTTACGACGTTGATTGACCGGCTGGAAAAGCGCGGCTTCGTCAGCCGCCAGCCGGACCCCAATGACAGGCGCAAGGTCATGGTCGCGGCGGGCAAGAAGACCGAGGAACTCGTCCGGCGCTGCTACCATCCGATCCCCGAGGCGGGCGACGCATTGCTGGAGAAATACTCGGTGGCCGAGATGCAGGTTTTGCTCGGCTTCATCGAAGAGGTCGAAGCGATGCACAAGGCGCAGACCGAGAGGCTGCGCGGCAAAGCAAAACCGGTGCCTTGAGAGAAGGCATCGGAGGATGGTCCGGCGCAACGCCGGTCCGGTTTCAACTGTGTACTGTCAAGGAGACCCTATGCCCCGTATGATCTTCGTCAACTTGCCCGTCGCCGACCTCGCTGCGTCGATGGCCTTCTACAAAGCTCTCGGTTTCGACAACAACCCGCACTTCACCGACGACACCGCAGCCTGCATTGTGCTGAGCGAAACGATGAACGTCATGCTGCTCACCCATGCCAAATGGCGTCAGTTCACCGATCGCCCCATCCCACCGGCCACCTCGAGCGAGGTCATGCTTGCCGTGTCCTGCGACAGCCGCGCGGCGGTCGATGCGATGAACGAGGCGGCGGCTAAAAATGGCGGCGCCGCCGACATCAACGCCCAGCAGGATTATGGCTTCATGTACAATCGCAGCCTGGCCGATCCTGACGGCCACGTCTGGGAAGCGATGTGGATGGACCCGGCCGCCATACCGCAGGGCGCCGCCAAGCAAGGCTGAACCGGGTTTCGGCGGCCCGCCGGCCATGGGCAGGCCGCTTTTCCTAATGGGCAAGGCGAGCTTTTTCAAAGGTCAGGACGTGGTTTCGCAGCTTCGCACCGGAAAAACCGGTTGCGGAGCGGGAAACCATCGGCAGCGCGACCGCTTGACCGCGCGCCGCCGAATCCGCAAAGTGGGCGCAGTCGACCTTTGAGAGGCTGCCATGACTCGCTTTGCCAAATCCGCTCTTGCTGCCCTGATTTCGCTTTGCACGCCGCTGGCCGCACCCCTCGGCCAGCCAGCACAGGCCGCCGACCTTTCCGTCTATTCCGACGAGGACAGCGGCGTTTGCGGCGAGGCTTGGGTGCTAAGCAAGATCTCCAGCCGCTTCTCCTACCAGGTGCATCACGTGCCGCATCTGCCGGATGTTTCGATCACAGATTTCCAGCGCATCCACCAGCATCGCTATCTCCCGGCCAGCGAAGAATGGCCGATCGGCCGCCGCTATTGCGGCGCCACCGTCAGCCTTTCCGATGGCCGCGCCCGCACCATCTGGTACTTGATCGAGGAAGGCCAGGGTTTTGCCTCGATCGGCGACAATGTCGAATTCTGCGTCTCGGGCTTCGACCGCTGGATGGTCTACAACGGCCGCTGCCGCGTCCTGCGCTAAGGTCGGATAAGAACCGCCGTTGAACCTGCCATCTCCCGCAAGGGGGAGATCTGATGTCGCTCCGGTTTCGCCAATCTCCGAACTGCTGCCGCTGCCTCACACCGCCTTCCCACCAGACACGTAAGCGCAGATCAGTTCGACCAACTGCTTCTGCAGCTCCGGCGCGTCGAGCGTGTCTCGCCGCGCGGCATTGTGGATGACGCCCTCGACCGCCGAGGACAGCACACGGGCCACGGCCTCATTGTCCTTTCTGCGCCTGCGATATTGCGCCACCGCCGTCGTGTAGTGATCGAGATAGCGCGATTGGAACGAGGCATGGGCGGCGCGTGAGCCGCGATCGCCCGGCGCCTCGTCGAGCAGCACCTGATGCAGCGTCGGATGGATGCTGTGCGCATCGATCATGCCGCGCACCAGCTCCTGCGCGAATCGTTTGATCGGCTTGTCGCCTTCTGTTGATTCGGCGATCACCGACAGCACCTGATCGAAATGTCGCCGGCGAATTGCTTCGACCAGCGACAGCTTGTCGGGAAAATATTGATAGAGCGAGCCGATGCTGACGCCGGCCGCATCGGCCACCTTGTTGGTGGTGAAGCCGGCCCAGCCGAGCGCGCTTAGAACATGAGCACCGGCTTCGATGATCGCCTCGACCGTCGCTCTCGAACGCGCCTGGCGCGGCTGCTTGCGCATGCGTGAGCGCGGCTTTGCAATGCGAGTAGACATGTCTGCTCCAGCAGCCAAGAATATAGATAATATACTCACATTTCTTGCAAAGGATACAAACCATGGACGCGCTGGATTTGCTCCGCAGCCTCTTCGTTTATCAAGCCTGGGCGAATGGTGAATTGCTGCAGAAGCTTGCGGGCCTCGACCAGCAGGAGCATGTCGATCAGCGCCACACGGCGACCCGTCTCATCAACCACAACCTTGTCGTATCGAAGATATTCGCCGCGCATCTTTCCGGCACGCGTCATGGCTATGCGTCCGAATTGAGCGCTGGTGTCGCTGCGATGGATCGTTGGTATCTCGACCATATCGAAGCCGTCTCGCCAAAGCTCATGTCAGAGCCTGTGCCTTTCACCTTCACCGACGGCGACAGGGCGATGATGTCACGCCAGGAAATGCTGACACATGTCGTCACGCATGGCGGCTATCACCGCGGCGAGATCGGGCGGATCCTGATGCAGATCGGCATTGCGCCGCCGTGGGATACGTTTGCCGCCCACCTCCACCACGCCGAGCCTTCGCGCCGGCCACAGGTGCGCGAGCGGGTTGGCGCTTAGGGGCCTGCACCCCTTGGCTTCCAAGGGATCGCGGCTTCCTGGGAAGGAGGATTCCCCGATCTTCGTTTCCCATTTCCGTTAGGCATCTCTTGCGCCGAAGCTGGCGATCTCCCTTCTCGTCTGGGAAACGTCCGACACAACAGGCTGTCCCTTCAAGTGCTGTCTTTCCTGGCTTCCATCCAACCACTTTCGATATACGAGTAAAAAGCTCGCGTTTAGTTTAGTGCTGTTCCTGCAACCGTGGGGATGAAGCAAGATCAGCCTCTGCGGTGCGATGATTGTTGCCATCCGATAGGCCGCCGATGACCGCGTGAGATCGACGGCGTTGCAAGAGAATGTGAGCTTGACGAGAAGATCGTGTGAGTCGCGATATCAGAGATTTCTCTCGCAATAGTTCGCTGCGAAGCGGGAAGATTCTTTGCCGATTTCTGTGCCGATCATTGCGACCATGCTCTCAGCGTAACCGAAACTTAATCTGCAAAATTCTATGTAATGCTTCGCTGGCTAGATACGCACGAGTCAGATATGCATTAGCTCGCCGGGTCACTCACGGCCATCGGCACAAACGCAAGGGGCATCGCATGGCAAAGACCACGACGAAGGCGCCGGCGGCGAAAGCGCCGGCAAAGAAAGCGGCACCGAAAGCAGCCGCGAAACCTGCAGCAGTAAAGAAGGCAGCACCGAAGGCAGCGGCAAAGCCGGCTGCCAAGGCAGCGGCAAAGCCGGCAGCTAAGGCAGTAGCAAAACCCGCCGCCAAGGCAGCAGCGAAACCCGCCGCCAAGAAGCCGGCCGCCAAGGCTGTGGCGAAGCCTGCTGCGAAGGCAGCAGCCAAGCCCGCCGCCAAGAAGCCGGCAGCCAAGGCAGCGGCAAAACCCGCCGCCAAGGCTCCGATGAAGGCCGCCGCCGCCAAGTCGACGGCCGCTGTGAAGAAGGCTGCACCGGCCAAAAAGCCAGCCGCCAAGAAGAAGTAACAGCGGTCCATCTCAAAGCTCCCGGGAACTTTGCCGACTGGCAGATTCCCGGGAGCTTTTTTGTTGTGATTTAGGTCTTGTTTGATGCATGTCGTTCTCTCGAAATTGACGCCACTTCTGTGAGACATGCATGGCGATTTCATTGTCGGCGGATTGGCCGCCTGGTTTTGCCCTTCTGGCAGTTGCTCCCTCAGGGAAGATCGGCCAACACTAAGGCGGTCGCATTCGATGGGGTTCAGGCGACACGCTCTAGACCTTTGTTTTACGCGCGTCGTTCTCAAGACCGGAATCGCATTTTTGAGCGACATGCACTGGCCGTCCGAAAACAGGGAACCGATCATGCCGAAGCTGCTCTACGCGTCCTCATCCCCCTACAGTTCCAAGGTGCGCATGGCAGCACTCCATGCCGGCATTGCCGTCGAGCTCGTGCCGGTCAAGACCGAGGACAAGCCTGCTGAACTGATGTCAGCCAATCCTCTCGGCAAGATTCCGGTGCTGGTGCTCGACGACGGCCGCTCGATCCATGACAGCCGCGCGATCACTCAGCATCTCAACCGCGCTTCGAAGAGCCTGTTGTTGCCGCGCAATGCCGACAAGCGCCTCGAGGCCGAAGTGCTGGAGGCGCTGGCCGACGGCATATGCGACTGCGCGCTGTCGATGGTCTATGAGCGGCGCACGCGTCCGGAGGAGATGGTCTATCAACCCTGGCTCGATCGCCAGTGGACCAAGATCACCGCCGCACTCGATTTCCTCAACGCCAATCCGCCGAAGCTGCCGAAGAAGATCACGCTTGGCCAGCTGGCGTTGCGTGCCTGCCTCGGCTACCTCTCTCTGCGCTTCGCCGGCAAATGGGAAAAGGGCCGCGGTCGCCTGACCCGCTGGGCAGCGCGTTTCGATGAGAAGTTTCCGGGGCTGAAGGTGGCTGTGCCGGCTTGACGGGCGAAACAAAAAAAGCCGGGCGCGAGGCCCGGCTTTCTCGTGTCGTGGCTTGAACGACAGTTAGAACTTCATACCGACGCCGAAGGTGACGCGGTTGTCGCTCTCTTTGACCTTGGTGCCGACACTGTCGAAGCTCTTGGAACCGAAGTCGGTGTAGCGGTACTCGACACGGCCGAACACATTGTCGGTGATCTTGATGTCGGTGCCGACGCCGGCCGTCCAGCCGAGCATGGTGTTGCTGTCGCTGTCGCCGGGGACCGAGACCTTCTGGTTCTTCAGGGCGCCGCCGCCGGTGCCGTAGAGCAGGATTTCCGGGGTCACGGCGTAACCCAGACGGGCGCGCAGCGAGCCTTCGAAGCCGCCCTTGGAATTGACGCCGCCGCTGTCACCCTTGACGCCATTGTAGCCGAGATCGGCTTCAGCACCGTACACGAAGTTTTCCTGCTGCCACTGGTAGCCGCCGAAAACGCCGCCGACAAAGCCCTTGGTCTTGATGTCGGGGCCGCCGTCCTGGACTTTGGCATGACCGCTGAAGCCGTAGCCGGCGCTGAGACCGGCATACGGGCCGGCCCAGGAAGCGACGGGGAGCTCGGCAATCGGGGCCGGCGCCGGGGGCTCTTCCGAGACGACATCGGCAGCAAAAGCGGTACCGCTGAGGGCGAAGAGCCCGAGCGCAACCGCGAGCGGCGCGAATTTGAGATTGGTTTGCATTGTTGTTTACTCCTTAAGCCACAAGACACGTAGGCTGGTTTGTCCTGAGCGCCATCAACCCGTCCGGGGGGTGAAACGGATCTGGCACTCAACGGTTCCGAATGTCGTGTCAAAATGCGGCGGCAGCGAACCTGAAAATGGGTCATTCCCCGGCACGAATGAGGCCGAAGCTTGACGTTGCATCTTCGCAACAGCGAAATGTCAGTACGCAGGCGATGCTGCACTGCACTCGGCTTGGTGCAACGGGTTCAGCGTCCTATATTGCGGTCCTGCCGACCCGAATCCGGGGCGGTGCCGGCGGCGAAAAAGCCGTTTCGCCACATTCCTGCCCCAGGTGGAAACGGCATTTAACCCCTGGACGCGTCACAATGTGCCGCTAGCCGAATTGAGGCGCAGATTGAGGATTGACAGATGATCGAAGCCGCCGGAACGGCGCTGGTGACGGGCGGGGGGAAGCGGATCGGCAAGGCGATCGTCGAGGATCTGGCCGCGCACGGTTTTGCCGTCGCCATCCACGCCAACCGCTCGACCGCCGAGGCCGACGCGCTGGCTGCGAGCATCAGGGACGGAGGCGCCCGCGCCGGCGTGGTAGCCGCCGATCTGACCGACATGGATGCGGTTGGCGATCTCGTCGGCCGCGCCGCGGCAGCGCTCGGCCCGGTCACGCTACTTGTCAACAATGCGTCGCTGTTCGTCGACGATAGCGTCGAGGACTTCGACTGGGCGGCATGGGACCTTCACTTCGCCATCCATGTGAAGACGCCGGCGCTGTTGGCGCAAAACTTCGCCCGCGCCTTGCCGCCAGGGCAGGAGGGGCTGATCGTCAACATCATCGACCAGCGCGTCTGGCGGCCGACGCCGCGCTATTTCTCTTATGCGCTGTCGAAGTCGGCCTTGTGGACGCAGACCGAAATGCTGGCACAGGCGCTCGGTCCGCGCATCCGCGTCAACGCCATCGGTCCCGGTCCAACGCTGAAGAATGCGCGCCAGGAAGGTGATGATTTCCAGAAGCAGGTCGATGGCCTGATTCTGAAGCGCGGCCCGCAATTGGCCGAATTCGGCGCCACCATTCGCTATCTCTGGGATGCGCGCTCGGTGACCGGCCAGATGATCGCGCTTGACGGCGGCCAGCATCTTGCATGGCAGACGCCGGATGTGACAGGCATGGTGGAATGAGTCCCGCAGACCAGAAACACAAGACGCGCGCCGGCGCCGCCGACGATATGCCGCCCGACATCGACCTTGAGGATGAAGCGGTCGAGGAGATCGTCGAGCCCGAGGCCACCGGGCCCGATGTCGCCTTCACAGCGATAGACTGGGCGCCGCATGCCGGCGACGCCGACGGCATGGTCGGCGCCGAGGTCATCCAGACATTGGTCAAGCGGCTGCCCAATGCGCCCGGCGTCTACCGCATGATGAACGCTGCCGGCGACGTGCTTTATGTCGGCAAGGCGCGCAGCCTGAAGAAGCGGGTGACCAACTACGCGCAAGGCCGGTTCCACACCGCCCGCATCGGCCGCATGGTGCGCGAGACATCGACGATGGAGTTCGTCGTCACCCGCACCGAAATCGAAGCGCTGCTGCTCGAGGCCAATCTCATCAAGCGCTTGCGGCCGCGTTTCAATGTGCTGATGCGGGACGACAAGTCGTTCCCTTACATCCTGTTGACCGGCGATCACGTCTCGCCCGGCATCTACAAGCATCGCGGTGCGCGCTCGCGCAAGGGCGACTATTTCGGACCTTTTGCGTCGGCCGGCGCGGTCGGGCGCACCATCAATTCGCTGCAGCGCGCATTCCTGCTCAGGAGCTGCACCAACTCCTTTTACGAAAACCGCACCCGGCCGTGCCTGCTCTACCAGATCAAGCGCTGTGCCGGTCCCTGCACCGGCGAAATCTCGCATGGCGACTATGCCGAGCTGGTCAGCGAGGCGAAGGATTTTCTGTCCGGCCGCAGCCAGAAGGTGAAGACCGAAATCTCTGCCGCCATGCAGCAGGCCTCGCAGGAGCTCGATTTCGAGCGCGCCGCCATTTATCGTGATCGGCTGGCAGCGCTGTCCCATGTGCAGAGCCATCAGGGCATCAACCCGGCCACGGTCGATGAGGCCGATGTCTTTGCTATCCATCAGGAGGGCGGCCAGGTCTGTATCCAGGTGTTTTTCTTCCGCACCGGCCAGAACTGGGGCAACCGCGCCTATTTCCCCAAGGCCGATCCGGCACTGGAGGGGGCGGAAGTGCTGGGCTCGTTCCTGGCGCAGTTCTATGACGACAAGCCGACGCCACGGAACATTCTGCTGTCGCGAGGCGTCCAGGATCAGGAACTGCTGGCCGAAGCGCTGTCCACCCGCGCCGGCCGTAAAGTGTCGATCTCGGTGCCGCAGCGCGGCGAGAAGAAGGATTTGACGGACAACGCGCTGCAGAATGCGCGCGAGGCGCTCGGCCGCCGGCTGGCCGAAACCTCCACGCAAGGCCGGCTGCTCGCCGGCTTTGCCGAGACCTTCGGCCTGCCGAAGCCACCGGTGCGCATCGAGGTCTATGACAATTCGCACATTATGGGCACCAACGCCGTTGGCGCCATGGTCGTCGCCGGGCCGGAAGGGTTTGTGAAGAACCAGTACCGCAAATTCAACATCCGCTCGACCGAGATCACGCCCGGTGACGATTTCGGCATGATGCGCGAGGTGATGGAACGGCGCTTTTCGCGGCTGCTGAAGGAACATGGCGATGTCGTTCCCGACGACGCGGCAGCCGGTGGAGCAGGCGACGACATCGAGGAAGACATCTCCGGCAGCTTCCCGGCCTGGCCCGACGTCATCCTGATCGATGGCGGCCAGGGCCAGATGAGCGCAGTGCGCAAGATCCTCGCCGACCTCGGCATCGAGGATCGCGTGGCGGCCATCGGCATCGCCAAGGGCCAGGACCGCGATGCCGGCCGCGAGCGTTTCTTCGTCAAAGGCAGGGACTCGTTTTCGCTGCCCGTCCGCGATCCCGTGCTCTATTTCGTCCAGCGGCTGCGCGACGAGGTCCATCGCTTCGCCATCGGTTCGCACCGCGCGCGACGCAAGAAGGAATTGGTCAAGAGCCCGCTCGACGAGATCGCCGGCATCGGTCCCGGTCGCAAGCGCGCGCTGCTGCTGGCCTTCGGCACTGCCAAGGCGGTCAGCCGCGCGGCAGTCGAGGATCTGGTCAAGGTCGACGGTATTTCAGAGCAGGTCGCCAAGCTCGTCTACAATCATTTCCATGAGAGCTGAGCGCCGGTGACGCCGCTGTCCCGATCAAATGGCAGCAGCCGTTCCTTTCTCGGAGGCCACTCGAATCCCCGCAATCGCACGCTATTTCGTCTGGCCAATCGAATCTCGCCTGTTGACCCCCTACATCCGGTTCTGATTTGAGTACGCAGGCAGAAAGAGTCCCTGAGATATGGCCAAGCGCGCGTTCAACCTTCCCAACATGCTTACCTACGCCCGCATCGTCGCGGTGCCGCTGGTCGTGCTGTGCTTTTTTCTCGAGGGCCATCTGAAATCGAGCGACTTCGCCCGCTGGTCGGCGTTGATCATCTTCCTGCTGGCTTCGATCACCGACTATCTCGACGGCTATCTGGCGCGCGCCTGGCAGCAGACGTCCAACATCGGCAAGATGCTGGACCCGATCGCCGACAAACTGCTGGTCGCCACCTGCCTGCTGCTGCTCGCCGCCGACACCGACCGCCATGCCGGCATCGCAGGCTGGTCGCTGTGGGCGGCAATCATCATCCTGTGCCGCGAAATCCTGGTCTCGGGGCTGCGCGAATATCTGGCGGCATTGAAAGTCTCGGTGCCGGTGACGCAGCTCGCCAAATGGAAGACCGCCATCCAGATGGTCGCCATCGCCTTCCTGCTGGCCGGGCCTGCCGGCGACAAGATCTTCCCGCTGACCACGCGGACCGGACTGGTGCTGCTGTGGATTGCAGCTCTCGTCACGCTATACACCGGCTACGACTATTTCCGCGCCGGCCTCAAGCACATCATGGACGAGTGAGATGACCACCCGGCTCATTTATTTTGCCTGGGTGCGCGAACGGATCGGCAAGCCGGAAGAGGATGTCGAATTGCCCGCGGGCATCGAGACGGTCACCGACCTCCTGCGCTGGCTGAAATCGCGCGGCGAGGAATATGGGCACGCGCTGCAATATCCTGATGTAATCCGCGTCGCCATCAATCAGGAACATGTCGAGCATCGCGAGAAGATAGCCGGCGCGCGCGAGATCGCGCTGTTTCCGCCGATGACCGGGGGCTGACACCATGTCCGGCGCGCCGACGGTGCGCATCCAGCGCGACGATTTCGACGTTGCCGCCGAGATCGCGAAACTGACCGAGGGTCGCGCCGACATCGGCGCTGTAGTGTCCTTCTCAGGACTTTGCCGCGACGAGCAGGGCCAGCTGTCGGCGCTGGAACTCGAGCACTATCCAGGCATGGCCGAGGCCGAAATCAGCCGGATCGCGGGCGAGGCGCTTCAGCGCTGGCCGTTGCAAGGCCTGACCGTCATCCACCGCCACGGCAAGATCGCACCGGGCGAAAACATCGTGCTGGTGGTGACGGCGTCCTCGCACCGGCAGGCGGCGTTCGAGGCGGCGAATTTCCTGATGGATTTCCTGAAATCGCGTGCGCCTTTCTGGAAGAAGGAGCACCGCGTGGACGGCAGCGATGGCGGCTGGATCGAGGCCAAGGACGCCGACGAGCAGGCTGCGGCGCGCTGGAAGGCGCGGCCCGAATAAATCTCGGCGCAGCCATGTATTGACCGCATTCCCTTGGCCAAATCGCATCGGCAAAAAGGGAGCAAGGGCATGCTGGACAGGATCGCCGAATTCTTCGTCTTCGGTTTTGTGCCGCTGGTTATCGGCGTTCTGGCCGTTCCCGAGCCTTCCGTCGCCGCCGAGAAAACCCTGAAGGGCGAGGTGATGTATCGCGAGCGCATCGCGCTGCCGCCCAACGCCGTGCTGTCGGTTCAACTTGCCGATGTATCGCTGGCCGATGCGCCGGCCGCCATTGTCGGCGAGCGCAAGGTAGCGCCGGCCGGCCAGGTGCCGATCAAGTTCGAGATCAGCTTCGATTCAACGGTGATCCGGCCCAACATGACCTATGCGCTGCAGGCGCGCATCACCGCCGACGACAAGCTGCTGTTCGTCACGGACTCGCGCTATCAGGTCGATCCGCTCAGCGACGCGCCGCAGGCCATTGTGCTGAAAATGGTGGCGCCGAGCGACAAGCCGACCTCGGCCTCGCTGTTCGGCCAGAGCTGGCTGGTCGAGTATATCGACGGTATCGGCGTGATTTCGGAGCCGCAGGCGACGTTCCGGGTCAGCGAAGCCGGCAAGGCGGGCGGCAGCGGCCCGTGCAACGCCTATTTCGCCACCGCCAAGGTCGATGGCGAGACCATCGTCATCAGCGACATCGGCTCGACCTACAAGGCCTGCGCGCCGGAGATCATGGCCGAGGAAAAGGCGCTGTTGGAGGCGCTCGCCAAGGCGGCGTCATACCGTGTCGATGGCGGCAAGCTGATCATCGCCGACAAAGACGGCCGCGACATTTTGCGATTCAACGCAGCGAGTTGATCACGGGCAGCAACGAAAAAGGCCGGCAATGAGCCGGCCTTTTCGATTCAAAGCTGATGGTCGGCTCAGCCGACGATCTCGGTGTCCGAGAACCAGTACTTGATCTCCTGGGCGGCGGTTTCCGGCGCGTCGGAGCCGTGCACGGAATTCTCGCCGATCGACAGCGCGTGCACCTTGCGGATGGTGCCTTCGGCGGCGTTGGCTGGATTGGTGGCGCCCATCACTTCGCGGTTCCTGGCGATGGCGTTCTCGCCTTCCAGAACCTGCACGATGGTCGGCGCCGACGACATGAATTCCACCAGTTCGCCGAAGAACGGACGATCCTTGTGGACGGCGTAAAAGCCTTCGGCCTCGCGGCGGCTCATCCATACCCGACGTGAGGCAATGACGCGCAGGCCGGCCTCTTCCAGCATCCTGGTGATGGCCCCGGTAAGATTGCGCCGGGTCGCGTCCGGCTTGATCATGGAAAAGGTGCGTTCGATCGCCATTGGTCATCCTTGTGATGAAGAGAGGAATTGGGTGATGAAGAGAGGAATTGGGAGTGGCGGGCTCTATACAAGCCGCCCGGCCCATTGCCAAGGGGACGCGCCCCGGCAGCGTTATTCGGCCGCGACCGCCCGCATGGCTGTTCGCAACGCTCTGGTCAAAGGCAAGGCTTGCGGGAAAATGGTGATTGCGCAGGCACGCACGGTTTCGAACGGAAATCAGCGGAACGGAAAGACATCGAACCATGTTTGACGGGACGCGCTGGCCTACCACCAGCCTATTGATTATCGGCATTTTTGCTGCCGTGGGCCTTGTTCTGCTGCTCTTTCTGGGTCGCCGCACAGATACGAACTTCGGCTTCGGCCCCGAATGGTAATGCACGCCGATGCCGAAGGGCGACCCGATCTGCGTCAAGCTGGTCGGCAAAGACGGCGCGAAGTGACTGTCAGTATCACTACCGCCTGATAACAACGGGCGGCCGCCGGCGCTCCCAGCCCTCGCGCTCCAGCGTCGGCATCTCATGCTCCTCGCTGGGATAGCCGAGGCAGAAATAGCCGATCAGCGTCCATTCGGGCGGCGTGTCGAGAATCTCGGCCATCTCGGCCGCGTCGAGGATAGACACCCAGCCCATGCCGATGCCTTCCGCCCGCGCCGCCAGCCACAGCGTGTGCACCGCCATGACGGCCGAATAGTCGATGGTTGCCGGCATCGTCATGCGGCCGAGCCCATGGCCCTGTTGCGTCGTGCGGTCGGCGAAAACCGCGAACTGGCAGGGCGCTTCATTGAGACCGGCGAGCTTCAGCCGGGCATAGAGCGCGGCGCGCTCGCCCGAAAAGCATGCCAGCGCCTCGGCATTGCAGCGCTCGAAACAGTCTCTCACCGCGCCCCGCCGCTCGGCGCTGTCGACCACCACGAAGCGCCACGGCTGGCTGAGACCGACGGACGGCGCGATGCTGGCAAGCTCCAGCAGCCGCTCCAGCGTACCCTCGGGCAAAGCCGTCCGCTCGAAGCGCCGCACATCCCGGCGCCAGCGCAGCAGCGTGACCAGCCCGGCGCGAAAATCATCGGTGAAATCGGGGGGTGGTGGCATGGCGATCAGGAGACTTGTGTGGGGAATAGGCAGTAGGCAGTAGGCAGTGGGCAGTAGGCAGTAGGCAGTAGGCAGTACAGCGCTCGGACCCTATTGCCTACTGCCTACTCCCTAAGCTGCTGCCGCCGCCTCCTTCCAGCAATGCGGGCTGAACGGACGGGTCGCGTCGTGTCCGACGAGTTCATTGAACAGAATGGTCATTGGCGGCTGCGCCCTCGCGGTCTAATTAGTCGCCTGCGGCTGAAGCGGAACTCGTCGGCGGGAAAAAGATGAAACAGCATTTCATGATGTTCGCGGCCTACAATCAATGGGCCAATGGCCGCATCTACGATGCCGTCGCCGCACTTGAGGAAGAAGAGTTCAACCGCGATGTCGGCGCATTTTTCGGCTCGATGATGGGCACGCTCAACCATCTGCTGGCCACCGACCGCATCTGGATGAAACGCTTCACCGGCGAGGGCGACGCGCCGGCAAAACTCGACGCCATCCTGCACCGCGCGTTGCCTGGCTTGAAGCTGGCGCGTGAGGCCGAGGACAGGCGGATCGTCGACTGGGTCGGCGGTTTGACCGAAAAGGCTTTGTCCGGCCGCTTCTCCTACATGACCGTTTCCGACATGCGCACCGTCTCGCAGCGGCTGGCGCCGGCGCTGGGACACGTCTTCAACCACCAGACCCATCACCGCGGCCAGGCGCACGCCATCCTGACCATTCTCGGCCGGCCTTCGGTGCAGCTCGACCTAGCCTTTTTCCAACGCACCGACGAAGGCCGCGCCTACGCCTGATCTCCTGACCGCGCTTCCCGTTTAAACGCACGGGAGCGTTACCGGTACATTTGCGCCGACCATCCATCCCCGACGCCAGCTCTGAATTCCAGCCGGGTTGTGAGGACCCTGTCGGCACAACGCTGCCCGGTGACGGGGCCAGGTGGCTGGGCTGTCGGTGGCCCGCCTTTTGTGGGCCTTCGGCTCCAGGCCGCCGCAGCCACAACCCACTCCAACTCCGGTGGAATTTCTGTTTAGAGAATTAAACAAAGTTTAAATGTTGAAGCAAAAACATATTTTTTTTTAGCAGACCAGTGCACGCCTTGAGAACTACAATCCTTATTCTTGGAAAAAATAAAGAAACTATAAGGAAGACTCGTGCGTAGCTGTGAGTGCATAAGCATATGTCTGCTTTGGTTTGCTGGCATGTTGCAATGCACAAAGCAGAACGGCAACAAGGAGAGTGTCATGGTTAATATCACTCAAAAAATCGCTAGAACACTGGCGGCGGGTGCAATTATCGTCATTTTTGCCGCTCCCGCGAATGCAGGCGGCGGAATTGGCGTCGGTGTCGGCGCATCTATCGGCGGTGCTGGCGGCATCAATGCCGGTGTTGGCGCTTCGATCGGCGGCAGCGGCGGGGTCAAGGCCGGTGCCGGCGCCTCGGTTGGCGGCAGCGGCGGTATCAAGGCGGGTGCTGGCGCAACGGTCGGCGGCAATAGCGGCGTTACTGCGGGCCTCGGCGCCTCAGTCGGCGGTAGCAGCGGCATTAAGGCCGGCGCTGGCGCGACGGTCGGCGGAGCCGGTGGCATCAAGGCCGGTGTTGGGGCCACGGTCGGCAGCGGAGGTATCAATGCCGGTGTCGGCGTCAACGTCGGCAGCGGCATCAACGTCGGTGTCGGCGTCGGCATTGGCGGAACGCCGGGCACGCCCGGTACGCCCGGTACCCCCGGCACTCCAGGAACTCCTGGAACACCAGGCACCCCTGGGACACCCGGTGTCGTCGCCAGCATGTCGAACAGCCAGCTGACACGTATGAAGAAGCGCTGCGTCGATGTGCTCGCCAGCGAGGGCACCTACGACAGCGATCTGCGGCAGCTATGCCTTATGATCTCGCGTCGCTGAGACAGGTTTCGCCGGGAGTGTCGAGCCAGCCGTGAGGCTTTACGGCACTCTCCTACCGCATGGCCCAGACTTCCCGAGGGACATGCGCTGACGAGAAGCCTCCGGCCAGTCGGAAAGCCCGCCGCGCAAGTGGCGGGCTTTTTGTCGCCACTCACAAGGCAACCGATCGCGCCTTTCGATTGCCGGAGCGTTTTATCGTTTAACGGAAACGATGAAACGCGCTATCCCTTTGTCTTGGTAATTCTCAGGGAAAGCGCCCACGCGCTTCTCCCGGGAAAGCTGCTCACACTTTCCTGGAATTGTTCTGGTTAACCACATTCGAATTGCAGGTAAGATTTTAGGGTTTCATTTGTGTTCCCGCTGCAAAATGGCGAACACAGTGGGAGAAATGGCATGCGGGTCGATCTTTCGCCCACGAGCTTGGGCAGGGTCATAGCAGTCACGGTTGTCGGCACGGCGATCTGTATCGCGGCGGCCTTCCTTGTCGATTCCTACAATTTTCCGTCGCTGTCGCCCGAAGCGTTGCGCTGGGCGCAGCTCACCGACCTGTTGCTGCCGCTCGTGCTGGGTGGATCGTTCTTCTCTTTCCTGATGTACAAGATGCGCCAGCTGGCGATCGCCCAGAAGAATCTGAGCATCGTCGCGGCGACCGACAGCCTGACCGCGGTGTTCAACCGCGGCGCGTTTTCGATGCTGGTCGAGGCCTATCTCGAACAGGCGCGCAGCCAGGCCGTCGTCGATGCCGGCGCCCTGCTGATCGTCGACGCCGATCATTTCAAGACCATCAACGATCGATTGGGCCACGATTGCGGCGATCAGGCGCTCAAGCTGATTGCGCAGACGATCAAGGCCCAGCTGCGCGGCGCCGACATCGTCGGGCGCATCGGCGGCGAGGAGTTCGCCATCTTCCTGCCTGGCGCCGACCCGTCGCAGTCCTGGCTGGTTGCCGAGGGGATCCGGCGGCGCATCCGCGAGGTCGAGTTTGCCCCGGATGGACGGCCCTGTCCGCTCTCGGTGAGCATCGGTGGCGTCGCCTTCAGCGGACCCACCACCTATGCCGACATGTTCCTGACGGCCGACCGGCACCTCTACAAGGCCAAGTCCAACGGCCGCGACCAGGTCAGTTTCGAAACGACCGGGCCGCGCGCCCTGCTGGCCGGTGATCCGACGTTGCATTAGGATACTTCGGTCGGCTGCAGACCCGATCAGGCGGATCGCCGCAACGCCGATCTGACATAGCGCAACGGTGCCGTCAGCTTCCACGATGTTGAGTGCAGCAACGCTTCGTTCCTCGCCGCAAGTAGCTGGATCTGCCAGTTTGCCGCTTCGATCTGTTGGTTCACGGCGTCGATTTGATGCCTCAGCGCAGCGGCCTTACTGTTCAAATGCAACCCGCCCCGGTCCACAGCAATTTCGCGCAGTTCCGCTTCCGCCTGCTTGAACAGATCGACATCGGAGACTTCCAGAACCGGAGCGGTCTTCGTCAGGCTGATATAGAACTCGTGCAGGTGCAACTGGCTCGGCTCGTTTTTGTGGAACGCAATCTCGCCAGATTTGATGTATCCGAGGGAGCGAAGTTTCTTGACCAGAAATCGGAACGACGCCGGCGTGAACTGCCACGCGTGAGCATCATAATAGGCCCTGTCGACCTGCACGGCTTCGGCCATGTTTTTTGCCTCTTCGCCGCTTTGCAGCAAGGCGACGTCATCAAAGGTCGGCTCGAGCCAGACGACCTGTTGGGCCTTGGTGCAGAAATACGAAACCTGGTCGAACAGGATTCCCGGCGTGTGGCGCTTGCGCTGTTCGGCATAGGCCTGCAACGCCTGCCCCACAGTGGACAGCGGCCGCAACGCGTCAAAGCAAAAGCGCTTGTCGGGCACGGCCAGCACCAGCCGGCCCGCTGGCTTCAGAAGGACCTCGCAGTCCTGGATGAAACGAACGATATCGGTGACATGTTCGATCACATGTGAAGCAAAGATGAAGTCGTAGCGTTGCTCCTGGCCGATGGTCTCGAGCAGGCTGCGACCGTCCGAAACGTAGTCGACCTCTTCGATCTGTGATGCGTTGTCGCGATATTTCTCGCGCAAAGCCGTGGCATTGGCATGATCGACGATCTCGACGTTGAAACCACGGCATTTCGGCAACAGCGGATTGTAGCTCGGTCCGACTTCCAGGCCGAAGCCTTTGGGATCAAACATTGAAAACAAAAGTTCAGTCCTGTTCAGCATGACCCACTCCGACCGCCTGCTTCAATGTGAGTAGTTGAGATTGTAGATCGTGGCCGGGTCGGCGGCCCAGTCGGCGGTTGGAGGTCCGACCTTCCTGGCAAGGCAGGCCGACAACAGGAATGTCGGGTGTTCGTCAAACGTCTGTAACGGCCCGCTCTCCATGTTTGCCGGCACGATCGCCGCCTCCAGGGCATAGCCGGCGTCGAGCACTTCGAAGCCGGTGAATTTGTTGAAGATCGACGACCATGATTCCTTGGAGAAGCGGAAGAAATCCCAGGGCACCTCATGCAGGGGCCAGGCTGGATGCGACTGGATAAAGGCCAGGCCGCCGACGTTGAGCACCCGGTTGAGCGCGTGCGCTGCTACCCATGGCATCATCAGATGCTCGAAGACCGATATAGAGAAGGCAAAGTCGAACCTCTCGGTCACCCCTTCCATGGTGTGGGCGTCGGTGACGAAATCGACATTCGGCCCGGCCGAGACGTCGATGCCGAAATATTTGCAATCGGGAAAGAAGTGCCGATAGGTATTGCCGGAACGGGCCCGCGAGCCGATCTCTATCAACGGCGCGCCTGGCCTGTCGGCCACCGCCTTGCAGAATCTGGCGTGAATTGACGTCGACGTCTCCGCGTGTTTGGGCGAGCGCCTCAGCCGGTTGCCATTGTCGAACCCAACCGAGACATTCTGGTTGGCAATGTTTCTGTCGACCAGGGGAGCGGCGATTCGAAAGCCATGATGGGCTGTTGTTGCTAGGCCTGGGCGGGCAAAGCGCACGCAGACCTGGTTGGGAACCGGCTTGCCATCGTAGAGGATTACCGGGTCGGCGCCCGTTGTCCATCCGGTGGCAATCAGTATACCGTCCAGCATGGAAAGTCGGTCGACGAAGTCTTCGGTGGCCGGCCTCACGGATGCGACCGGGCGCGTTTTCAGGAACTGGAACATCCTCTACCTCATTGGAGCGGGCGATGCTGGGTAAAGCGACCGGCCAGGTTCATGCCGGGCCGCTCGATATGGCGATAGCTCATTACTGACAGTGGAAGCACAACGGCCAAGGTGGTGAGCATACAGGCAAAGAACGGTATGAACGCGCCGTCGAGGGACACATAGAGTCCGTGGTAGACGCCCAATCTGTCGAGAATGACGATAACGACGCAGTGCCAGAGATAGACGCTGAAGCTGGCGTTGCCAATCAGTGTGGCCGCAGGATTGACGAACCATTTCGGCGGCTGCAGGCAAACTCCGACAACGGCTCCGGTCAGCGCCAGCGCCCAAAGGGCGTTCATCAATGCAGCGACCGGCCCGAATGTGGCCGCGAGCAATCCGCCAACTGGGTCCGAAAGGCCGATTAGCCCGAGGATGCCAAGCAAACTTGCAGTGAGTATGGTCCCGCCAATTTGCGGCGCGGTTCGGCGAAGCCGCTTCCAGGCAAAAGATCCGCTAATCCCAGCCGCGAAGTAGAAGAGAAATGTAAACAGTGAGTACTGCTCGAAGGTCGCAAGCACGGGACTGGCACCACTGAAAGCCAGCTCCCAGTTTGCTGCGAAGAAGACGCTGACGGCCACGAAAGCTAATGATCGCCTGAAGTTAGTGATCGCGAACACGAGCAGCGGCAGAATGGCATAGAACGCCATCTCGATGCCTATTGACCATGATGCCAGGACAAAGCCAGTGACATGCTGGGGCACGAAGTTGAAGATGAAGAGGCCTGAACTGACAAACTGCGAAATCGAAAACGTTACACCCCACATCAGCCAAAACAGCGGCGGGGTGACAATAAACATCATGAAGTAGAACAGCGGCGCGATGCGGAAAAACCGCCGCGTATAGAAGTCGCGCAAATCTGCTTGTGTCTCGATCCTGCCGCTGTAGCGAACAAAAAGGCCGAACGCGCTCACAACGTAGAAGAGAGGCACGCCATAGATCAGATGCGTCGGGATGAACGACAGCTGCGCCGGAATCGGCAGCTTCGGCAGCGTAATAAGATGCACAAGCAGAACAGCAAGCGCCGCATAGCAGCGCATAGCTAGCAAACCTGGGAGTTCGATACGCGCCGAACCATCCTCGGTTGCCTGTATCGGCAATAGGGAGTCATGAATCGCAGACCGTCCAAAGAGCGGCGGAACAACACCAGAATTGCGCATGGCGACAGAGGGTCTCACATAGGCTTCCGCCCGCTCCTGCATTCCCTCATGCCTCCCTATGCTTTGTCGAAGGACGGCCATATTGGCATCAGGGTAGCCCCTTCAATCGGCAGAACCTTGTGCGAATCCGATCCCGCAATGAGATCGCCTAGCGCAGCGACTGGGTGAAGAACACGCGCAGGCCGCGGGCGGCGTGGGCTAGCCTGATCGCCGTAAGGATGACGATTTTGGAATTGGTGTTCACCACCAGGCGCTCGAGCCAGACCTTTGCCTTGAAACGCCAGGGTATGGATTTGTTGCTGAACACCGCTCGCCCATAGCCATTGAAGATGGAAACCAACTCTTCCCTGTGCTCGGGAAGATGGTTGTCCTCCTGGACAGCCCACCGGATCGCGTCGTGGACGAATTGCGAATGAAAGCGGGGGATTAGCAAATCCCGCATGTAGTAGCGGACCATCTTGCGGTCGTCGGGAAACATTTCCTGAAGCTTCTTAAAATACCGAAACCGGCTGCGCGACATCATCACGGTGTATGATGTGCTGTTGGGTCGAATGCACCAGACGGTCACCGGCTGGTCAACGAAGTAATTGCTGTATCCGCTTCGGAAAATGCGCAGGAAAAGATCGTCGTCCTCATATCCTATGAACTGTGGGTCGAAACCGCCCACGGCTTCGTAGGCAGTGCGCGAGATCAACGATGCAGATGGCAGGACGTGCATGTCGAAGCCCACCATCTGTTCGATATCGCGCTTGGGGTGGGCGCTGTGGCGTTTCACGGTCGCCGTTCGCAGCACATTGCCGGCGCCATCGGCTTCCATAAGATCGCCATAGACCCAGCCGAGATGTGGGTCGTCCGACGGAATAGCCCGCACCAGAGCTTCGACATGCGTATCTCGGTAGAAATCGTCCTGATCGAGAAAACTGATGTAGTTTGAGGTCGAGGCACGTACGCCGGCATTTCTGGCCGACCCCTGACCGCCATTGGCCTGATCGATCACCTTGAAGTGCAGCCGTTTGGCAAGCTTGTGCAGAAACGCCGTTTCGTTTTTCGTCGAGCCGTCATTGACGACGACGAATTCGTTGGGCGGCAGTGTCTGACTAAGGACGCTTCTGACCGATCTCTCTATGAATGCCGACCCGTTATAGTAGGGGATGACGACCACCACGGTCAGGGCTTTCTTCGATGAGAGTTTCGACCCCTTGGGCGACACGTGCATCATCGGAACACTGACCTGATGTATCGAAGGGGAGCTGTAACTTTCCACGATGTCGACTGCAGCAAGGCATCGGTTCTCGCAGCAAGGTGCTGAATCTGCTGGTTTGCAGCTTCGATTTGCCGGTTAGCGGCCTCGATTCGACTGGTCGCGGTCGCAGTTTCGCGTTGCAGGGCGGCGAGCTTGTTGCTTTTCTCCATCTCGTCTCGATTCATGTAGATGTCGCGAATTTCCTGCTCTGTCTGCTTAAGCATGTCTATATCGGAATATTGTGAGGGGGCAGCATTTTTAGAAAGGGTGATATAGAACTCACACATATATTCGTTATTATTCTTGTGCAATGAGATCTCTCCAGACTTAATATAGCCAAGGGAGCGAAGTTTATTGATCATATATCGGAATGAGGATGGGGTGAACTGCCAGCCGTGAGCATCTTGGTAGTCTGTGCTATCTTTAATGCTATCGAAGTGGCTCTTGGCACTTTCATTGCTGTTCACCAAACTGAGATCGTCGAGGGTAGGTTCGATCCAGACAATCGCCTGCGCCTTGCTGGAACAATAGTAAGCCTGGTCGAACAGAACCCCGGCAGTGTGGCGCTTGCGCTTGTCGATGTAAGCCTGAATCACCTGCCCCACCGTGGACAGAGGCCGCAACGCGTCAAAGCAGTATCGTTTGTCGGGCACTGCCAGCACGAGCTTGCCATCCGGCTTCAGGAGCGCTTCGCAATCCTGAATGAAGCGGACGATGTCTGTAATGTGCTCGATGACATGCGATGCAAAAATGAAGTCGTAGCGGCCCTTCTTGCCGATGGTCTCGAGGATGCTGCGTCCGTCCGAGACGTAGTCCACCTCTTCAATCTGAGTGGCATTATCGGCATATTTCTGACGCAAGGTCGCAGCGTCAGCGTGGTCGATCGTTTCGACATTGTAGCCACGGGATTTCGGCAAAAGCGGATTGTAGCTTGGCCCTACCTCCAGGCCAAAGCCGCTCGCATCAAACATCGACAACAGCAGCTTGGTTCGCTCCGGCATGGTCCAATTAGTCGGTGAACCCGGTATGGATGGATCCTTGAAATCGCCTGTCGGCGGCTCTGCTGTCGCTTGGCTGCCATGGGGGGGGTAAGCTTTGCTATGTTTCATGGACTCACTTCTCTGGAGTGGCCACGCGACAGCTCCCTTCGGGAGATCGAAAATCTTGCGTGCCAGGACGAATGATGAAGCCATGCCGTTGTGCAGGGGAAAAGAATGCATGGCGCCTGCTCGAAAGTCTGGGTGGATATGCATCTTGACGGGCATGCACATCCCGACTTTCAGAATCTCGAAACCCATCTCGGGCGAGAACAGCACTTTCAGGCCTTCGTCCGAAGCTCGCCAGAAATCGTTTGGCGTTTCGTGGACGGGAAAGGCCTGTGGCAAAGAGTGGAGTGTCAGCCCGCCAACCCTGAGCACCTTGTTGATCTCTGCGGCCAGTAGCCACGGGCAGGCCAGATGCTCCATGACCGCAAACGACATAATTCCATCTACCGAGCCCGGTTCGAAATGGTCGCTCAGGAAATGCGCGTCCGCCACGACGTCGACGCCCGGTGCCGGATGGATGTCGACACCGATGAACTTGCATTCGGGTTGAAACAACCGCGCCTGCAGCGACGATTCCGGCCCGACAACACGAGCGCCGATTTCGACGACGGTTCCTTTGACCCTCTTCATCTCGTGGATGAAATCGTTCATCCCGTTGTCCACCGTGGGCAGCGGAGCGTTCATGTGGTGGTTGGCGGGCGGCGCTTCGATCTCTATCTCTGCTAAGCCCGCCGCCGTCTCGACTTCCAGGAAAACCGGCCGGAATGGACTGCAGGCCAAGTAGACGGAGAAGCCGCATTTCGTCGACGGCAAATGCGGAAAAAAATTCTGCAGGTCCGGCCGCTCCAGCATCTCCGTTACCTGGACCCGAAAATCGCCGCTACGGAGGTACATCGCTTTGACAGGCATTTCGTTCGTGTGAGCCCAACCCAAAACGAATACGCCATATATATCGCACCACATGAGATCGATCAGGTGGACGAATTTTCCTGGGGCGAGCGTCGCGCGATGCGGAGCTTCGGCAAGCAAAACATTGGCGTTGGTTGCCGCGGAACCACTTTTTGATGGAAAAAGCCGCCGAACACCCAATCGTTCAGCTGTTGTGAACAGCGAGCCAAAATTGGCTCTATTCCAAAAATGACCCGATCTAAACGTCAATACCCCTTGTATATTCTGCAAGATTCCACCCATTTCTACGCTGATATACTTATGAGTTTACGTTTATTAACGTGTTCAGCGCACAGGTCGCTTGATCGTCCTCCCCGTCACCCCAAGGCACGTTAGCCACCAAAGCTTGATCGCACAATATGCTCTAGAGAGTTATGTACATCTTGGATTGATCTACGTGGGGCGCGAGTTTTCGTGAAGAAAAAAACCGAAAATGCGGCCGAATTTTTGGTGCAGCACCGGCAAACATATTTGTTCGCCTGTTGCAGGTAAAACTACCGCTTCTGGGAACGACTTCGCGATAGTCGCGATATTGCATGAAAGTGGCTGGAAATATCGCTTAAAGCTCGGAATCTCGATTTTATGGAGATCAGCAGCCGCCAGCCGTCAGCAATCCGTTTATTCCTTGGAGTTAATCTCTGGCGAGCTGATCTTCGGCCACAACGAGGGCAGGGTATCCAATCTCGTAGACCTCAAGGCGGGTTCGGACCTTTGAAATGGCTGCTGGCGTCACCGCAATTTCATCACTGGCATCATGCCAATGAGCGCGAAGCCTGGGGCAAGAATTTCGCCGGGCAGCTGCCTTTGCTCGACATGCTGGGAGGCACATTGTTCATGCCCGACAGGATGCCGCAGAAATACGGCACCGATAACCCGGTTCCCTCGCTCTATCATCGGCAGCTTGCCTGTCCCTTTGTCGGCGATCAACTGTTTGTCGGCAACACCGAACAGACCGCCCCGCCGGCAAGGCTGGCAGAGGCCTCGCCGACGTCTGCCGGCAAGTCCGAGTGATCTTTTTTGCTGGGCAGGCCCGGTCCCGGCCGTCTCAGACGGCGTAGCCGCCATAACCGTGTGCGACCGGCTTGACCGAGACGGCCGGCTGGACCGCGGGCCAGAGGATGCCTGCCGTGACTGCAAAGGTGATCAGGGCATCGCGTGCGGCCTCAGTCGAGATTTCGCCGGCGCGTGCCGCCTCGCAAGCCCTCACGGCCGCGCCATAGCTCAGGCGCCGGCGTGACGGCGGAAATTCGGTCAGGAAATCATGCATCTCGAACAGCGAGGCGAGCATGCGTTTGTGGCCGGCGCCAACGCTAACGGCAACCGGGGTGAAGAACATCGCGTCGTGCATTCTGGCCTCTCTGGATGGGCGGAAGGGCGGCGGCCGCCGCCCTCCGATCGCGGGTTGGACGCCAGAAAACGCGGCTGGCGGCCCGAGGTTCCCTGAGAGATGCCATGACAGGACGATTTGCTCTTGAGGTCGCTCCCTGCCGGCATTCGCGGTTGCGGCTATTTCCACATGCCGCGCATGCGGGCGCCGAGGTCGACGCGGACTTCAGGTCTGTGGCGCGGATCGTCCTTGGCGTGGACGCTCGCCCACGACGTCTGCTCGAAGGCGCCGAGGATCGAGGCCGGGATGAAACGGGTTCGCGAGGCATAGACGTGGCGGTCGCCGCGCGCTGCCTGGCCGTGAGTGAAGAAGCGCTGCGGCGTCACCAGATGCAGGCCGTCCTTGGCCCGCGTCATCGCGACGTAAAGCAGCCGGCGCTCCTCCTCGATGTCTTCCTTGGTGCCGACGCCGAGATCGGCCGGGATGCAGCCATCGACGGTGTTGAGCACGAAGACGTTCTTCCATTCCTGGCCCTTGGCCGAATGAATGGTCGACAGGATCAGATAGTCCTCGTCGCGGTGCGGCGGCCCGGCCTGGTCGCTGGTCGCATCCGGTGGATCCAGCGTCAGCTCGGTCAGGAAGCGCTCGCGCGAAGCATAGCCGGAACCGATCTGCTCGAGCTGCATGAGGTCGGCTCGCCGCGTCGTCGCATCCTCGTGGATGCGCTCAAGATGCGGCTCGTACCACAGCCTGACCTGTTCGAGATCGGCCGGCCATTTCCCCGACCGGGCGCGCAGGCCGGAATAAAGCGCAACGAAGGCTGGCCAGTCCTCAGCCGCGCGTTGCGGCGGCCGGTAGCGGGCCAGCCCCATTTCCTCGTCGAGCGATGTCGCCATGGTCTCGACGATGGTGCTCGCCGCCGAAGGGCCGATGCCGGGCAGGAGCTGCAGCACGCGGAAGCCGGCGACGCGGTCGCGCGGGTTCTCGGCAAAACGCAGCACCGAAAGCACGTCCTTGACATGGGCGGCGTCGAGGAATTTGAGCCCGCCGAACTTGACGAAGGGGATGTTGCGGCGCGTCAGTTCGATCTCCAGCGGGCCGCTGTGGTGCGAGGCGCGAAACAGCACCGCCTGCGATTTCAGCACCGTGCCGGCCTCGCGCTCGGCCAGGATGGCCTGGCAGACATAGTTCGCCTGCTCCGCCTCGTCGCGCACGCTGACCAGTTTCGGCCTTTGCGAGGATTTGCGCTGCGACCAGAGGTTCTTGGTGAAGCGCTCCGATGCCTCCGAGATGACCGCATTGGCTGCCGCCAAAATGGTCTCGGTCGAGCGGTAGTTGCGCTCCAGCATGATGACATCGGCGGCTCGCGCGAATTGTTGCGGGAAATCGAGGATGTTGCGCACTTCGGCGGCGCGAAACGAATAGATCGACTGCGCGTCGTCGCCCACCACTGTCAGTCCGGCGCCGTCCGGCTTCAGCGCCGAAAGGATCGAGGCCTGCAGCCGGTTGGTGTCCTGGTATTCGTCGACCAGCACATGGTCGAAGCGCGAGCCCAGATGCGCCGCGATCTCCGGCTCGGCGGCCATCTGCGCCCAGTAGAGCAGGAGGTCGTCGTAATCGAGCACGTTCTGCGCCTGCTTGGCCTCGACATATCCGGCGAACAGCTCTTTCAGCTGTTCTGCCCACCCCGAGCACCAGGGAAAGGCCGAACCCAGCACCTCGCCAAGCGGCGCCTGCGCGTTGACGGCGCGCGAATAGATCGCCAGGCAGGTGCCCTTGGTCGGAAACCGGCTTTCGGTCTTCGAGAATCCAAGCTCATGCCGGGCAAGATTCATCAGGTCGGCGGAATCCTCGCGGTCATGGATG
This sequence comes from Mesorhizobium sp. M0037, assembly GCF_040323635.1. Taxonomy (NCBI): domain Bacteria; kingdom Pseudomonadati; phylum Pseudomonadota; class Alphaproteobacteria; order Hyphomicrobiales; family Phyllobacteriaceae; genus Mesorhizobium; species Mesorhizobium sp. M0037. The sequence continues at coordinate 241,969 of NZ_JAMYVB010000003.1, forward strand.
GTAAAGGCGGGGTCGAGGCCGATCGTCAGCGCATAGTCACGCAGCAGCCTGGCGCCGATGCCGTGAAACGTGCCGGCCCAGGCCAGCGCATCGGCGATGACGGACGCGTCTCGGCCCAGCACCTCGCCGGCGATGCGTTCGACCCGCCTGGCCATTTCGGTGGCGGCGCGGCGCGAGAATGTCATAAGCAGAATGCGTCTGGGATCAGCCCCCTTGACGATCAGATGCGCAACCCGGTGGGCGAGCGTGTTGGTCTTGCCGGAGCCGGCGCCGGCGATCACCAGCAGCGGCCCGGCGATCTGGCCGTCGCCATGTTCGACGGCGAGCCGCTGCTCGGCGTTGAGCTTCGTCAGATAGGCGGGCTGCAAGGACGAATCATTGATGGCGATGGTCATCGCCTATCAAGCATCGTTTCCGCTTTGTTCGCAACGGGCCGAAGTCGCCCCTATCGCCGTGGCGCGACACGCGTTGCCGCCGACTGGCGCCGCAAAGTGGCGCGTTCGTCGCCAGGCACCGGCAACGGATCGAAATTGTCGGGCACGTCCTTGATGATCTCCTTGGCGATGCGATAGGTCGCGTAAGCGAAAATGCCGGTAATGAGCAGACGGATCATGGCGCGATCTCCTTTGGGCAACCAACCTCAGAGCCGCCGTTTGGTTCCAGCCGACGCGGCGTCGTTTGCGAGCGTGCAACCAAAGCCGAACCACCTCGTTGCCTTACGAAGGAGAGGGCAGACCTAGGAGGTCGCTATGAAGAGGCTTCTGATTCTGTTGGCCGCCAGCTTGGCGCTCGCCGCCTGCGACGGCGACATCCAGCCAACCAAAGCCCCGGTGCTCGATCAAACCCCGCAGACGGATTCGGCGCCAAAGCCGGCGGCCAGCGGCGATCAGCCGGCGCAATGATCGTTTTAGCGGGAGACGAGAAATGGCTTTCAGGAGAAGAAGGCCGGCGCCGCTTGGGAGGTGAGCTGATAGCGCCGGCCAGGCGGATATCAGGTCCGCCGCAACAACCGAAGATAGCTGAGTCTCTCGCCTGCGTCATGAGGTGGCAGTTTTCGTGCCGGTTCTGCTCGTGCCGTCTGCGCAAAACCAGCAGAAAAGACCACAAATCCCGCAAGGCCGCGGAAAGAATCCGACCTCAGGCAATGGCCTTGCGCAGCACCGGGCCGCCGGCAATCCCGGCGTCCAACTGGCACTGCGTCAGCGCCGCCTCGGCCATGATCCACTGCTTGAACAATTCCACCTTGCGCGTGTAGGGCGCGGTGACCGGGCAGACGAAATACCAGCCGGCGGTGTTGGGGTGATGCACGGCAAACGGCGCCACCAGCCGCTCTGCGCGGATCTCGCTCGCCATATAGGCGCGGTTGGCGACTGCAAAGCCCATGCCGGCATTGGCCGCCTCATAGGACATCATGCAGGAATCGAAATAGATGCTCTTGGTCTCGCCGAGCACGGAACTCGCGCCGGCAAAACCCAGCCACGACTGCCAGTTCTGCGTGCAGGTGTCGGAATGCAGCAGCGTGAAATGCCTGAGGTCGTCCGGCGTCACCTTTGACGGCGGCCTGTCGCCGAGAACTTCGTGGAACAGCTTCCTGCTGCACACCGGCGTCAAATCCTCCTTGAACAGCAGGTCCGCTTTGAGGTCGGGAAAGCTGCCGTCGCCATAGCGGATCTCGAGGTCGAACTCGGAGGTGGCGAACTCATTGGCGGCGTAGGAGGTCGAAACCCGCATTTCGATTTCGGGATATTGCCGCTGGAACAGCGGCAGGCGGGCAAACAGCCAGCGCGCCGCGAACGTCGGCAGCACCGAAATCTTCAGCACATGTGCCTGCGACTGTCCGGTCGCCTCCATGCTGGCCGCCACGATGCGCTCCAGCGCCTCGCGAACGCGCGACACATAGGTCTCGCCCTCGGGCGTCAGCGACACCGCATTGCCGCCGCGCTGGAAGATCTTGAAGCGCAGCTGTTCCTCGAGGCTTTTGACGCGCTGGCTGACGGCGGAAGCAGTAATAAACTGCTCTTCGCCGGCGCGCGTGAAGTTACGGTGCCGGGCGGCACTTTCGACAATCTTCAGCGAATTGAGGTTGACCTGACTGAGCAGACGCACGCGTTTCGACCTTAAGCTGGGCTTACACTAGCACCAGCATTCCTAATTTTACAGGGGTGGGGAAATTAATCGACAGTTTACCAAGTGATGCCCCCATCCTGGAGAAGTAGAATGAACGCCCATACCATACCTGAACTGCGCTACGCGATGAGCCGAGAAGCCATTATCGGTCATGAGACGGCCTGGAAAGTGTCGGGTTTCGGCGTTGCGCAGTATCTGCATGGCTACGACCCGGCGCTGCTGGCGGCGATCGAAGAGGCGGCGTTGAAGCTCAAGGCCAGCCACGCCGTGCACAAGCACCTCGATCTGACCTTCATCACCGGCGCCGACCGTTTCATCCCGGAGATCAAGGAACTGCTGCATGACAAGCTGCGCCTGGAACGTCTGTCCGACATGATGGGCACCAAGCTCGAGCCCTATCCGCTGTCGATCGTCGGCTCGACCGTCACTTTCATGAATCCCAAGGACGGCGCCGTCGATTGGCATTGCGACGGTGTCCCGGTCACCGAACTCATTCCGCTGTCGATCAGCAATCCGCTGGTCGGCGGCCATCTCGAAATCTACTGCGACGATTCCGAGACCGGCCGCGCCATCCTTGAATCCGGCCGCGAGATTCCGCGCAACCAGGTCATGCGCATCGACCACAAGATGAACTACGCCACACTCGGTCAGTTTCTCGGTGTGCTGCACCGCACCGCGCCGATCCAGCTCGGCTCACGCGTCACGCTGGTCCTCAACCAGCGCTCTGTGGCCAAGCCCTACGTCGACGACAATCGCATGTTCTATCTCGCAGCCGACAATGATCACGATCGCGAATGGGTCAACGAACTGGCCGAAGACGTCTGGACGAACCAGCTGCCGGCCTATCGCCGCTTCGAGGAAGAGCGTCCGGTTGCGGCGGCGACCGATGCGCCGGTCCCGGGCGGATCAAGGGAATCATGGTAGCCAGAGCATAGAAGTGGACGCCTGTTTGGCCGTCGGTAACATCATGGTCGGCGATAAGGACAAGGCACCGTCTCGGCGATTCCGGGGTGGATCGGGCTCGCCGTCGGCCCTGGTCTTCGCCGCCGGCGCGGTCGCCCTGTGGTCGACCAACGCGCTGGTCGGCAAATCCCTGCTGGCCAGCCATCCGGTGTCGCTCGTGCAGTTGCTGCAGTTTTGTGGAGCGGCTCTGGTGTTCGCCGTCATCCATCTGGCGAGCCGGAAGGGGGACACGCAAGACGCAGCCTTTGCCAAGGGTGCTGACGGCACCCTGGCGCCGGTCGCGGTCGGCTTTATTGGCCTGGTCGGCACCATGGTGCTGCAATACATCGCCTTTGCCTCCATGCCGGTGATCGAGGCCAATCTCGTCGCCTACACCTGGCCGCTGATGGTCGCGGCGGCGGTCATCGTGCTGGGCAAGCGGCAACGCCCCGTGCTGCTGGGTTTGACTGCCGTGTTCGGCTTTGTCGGCGTGGCGCTGGTGATCTCGGGTGGTCGCGGCCAGCCTTTTCTCCAGGGCAGCATCGTCGGCTATCTCGCTGCCTTCGGCTCGGCGCTGTGCATGGCCTTCTATTCGATTGCGGTCGCCCGCCTGGCCACACCGTCGGAGCGTTTGCTTTTGCCTTCGGCATTGGTCGGCGTCGGCCTGACCTTGCTATGGTGTATTCACGACGGCGCAGCCTGGCCATCCAGCGAGCACCTCCTGCTTGGCCTCTATCTCGGCGCCGGCCCGATGGGGCTGGGATATTATTTCTGGTCGCGCGCCTTGAAGCTTGAAGGCGGCGGCAAGGTTGCGGTCATCGCCTATCTGACGCCGATCGCATCGACGCTGCTGCTGACGCTGTCGGGCGAAAGGCTGACGCTGACCGCGATAGCCGGTGCGGTCCTCGTCATCGGCAGCTGTATTGCGGTGGGCATAGAACGCTCGGAGGCTGAACATGCTTGACGACGATGAACGCCTCGCCAGACAGGAAGCATTCTGGCTGCTCAAGGAGTTCGGCGCCGAGGCGCCGCTCTACGCCGCCATGAAGGCCGAAAAGGCGATAGAGCAAAAAGATTTCGGCCGGTGCGCCCGCTGGAAGCGCATTCTGGAGATACTGGCCGACTCCAAACCTGCCGGGTCCGTGCAGTTGAAATCTGCTGGCGCGAAGTCGGCCGTTTCCAAGTATTAGATTTTCTAATTTGCAACGTTGCAACCTGTTGTGGAAACATCCTCCTGTTCCGATTCTTGATCGTTTATTGAGACTTAGCGACCCGTTGGGGGGTGCAGCTAGGTCGATACATCAAGAGAAGTCTTAAAAAAAGCCGGCAACTTCATGACCGGCGGGAGAAACAGAATTGCACACCATCGACAGCAAGACCGCTATTGAACTGACTGCTGACATCGTCTCGGCCTATGTCGGCAACAATCCTCTCCCTGCGTCCGGCCTGCCGGATCTGATCGCCAGCGTCAGCGCATCGGTGCGCAAGCTGGGCAGCATTGCCGCCGTGGAAAGCCCCGCGCTGAACCCCGCTGTCAATCCGAAGCGGTCGGTGTTTCCCGACCACATCGTCTGTCTGGAAGATGGCAAGAAATTCAAGTCGCTGAAACGCCACCTGATGACCGACCATGGTCTCAGCCCGGAGGAATATCGTGGCAAATGGGGCTTGCCGTCGGACTATCCGATGGTGGCGCCGAACTACTCCGCGACCCGTTCGGCACTGGCCAAGTCCTCGGGCCTCGGCCGCAAGCCGGCCGTTCCGGCCGCCGCGGCCAAGGTGACGAAGCGCAAACCCAAAGCCTGAACCAGGCAGCCTCTGAAAAGTCAGTCTGCTGTTTGCAATGGACGGCGCCGTTAAGGGGCGCCGTCTTCATGCCTTATGCCCCCGCCAGCGCCCAGGCCCTTGCGAAGCGCCGCCCTCCCGTGCAAAAGCCCCGGCATGCTTATCATCAACGATCTTTCGCTCCGCATGGCCGGACGCTTGCTTCTCGATCATGCCTCGCTGACCTTGCCGGCCGGCACCAAGGCCGGCCTCGTCGGCCGCAACGGCACCGGCAAGACGACGCTGTTCAAGGCCATCACCGGCGACTTTCCCTCCGAGACCGGCTCGATCAGCCTGCCCAAGAACACCCGCATCGGCCAGGTGGCGCAGGAAGCGCCCGGCACCGAGGAGCCGCTGATCGAAATCGTGCTCAAGGCCGACCTCGAGCGCACCGCATTGCTCGAGGAGGAAAAGACCGCCACCGACGCGCACCGCATTGCCGACATCCATATGCGGCTGGCGGATATCGATGCGCATTCGGCGGAATCTCGCGCGGCCACCATCCTCGCTGGCCTTGGCTTCGACGACGCCGCGCAGCGCCGCCCGGCCTCGTCCTTCTCCGGCGGCTGGCGCATGCGTGTGGCGCTCGCCGCGGTGCTGTTTGCCGAGCCCGACCTTCTGCTGCTTGACGAGCCGACCAACTATCTCGATCTCGAAGGCACGCTTTGGTTGGAAAACTACGTGTCGAAATATCCGCACACGGTGCTTCTGATCTCGCACGATCGCGACCTGCTCAACCGCGCCGTCAATTCCATCGTTCATCTCGACCAGAAGAAGCTGACCTTCTGGCGCGGCGGCTACGACCAGTTCGAGCGCCAGTACACCGAGCAGAAGGAGTTGCAGGAGAAGGGCCGTGTCAAGCAGGAAGCCGCCCGCAAGCACATGGAATCCTTCGTCGAGCGTTTTCGAGCCAAGGCTTCGAAGGCGAGACAGGCGCAGTCGCGCATCAAGGCGCTGGAGAAGATGAAGCCGATTGCCGCGATCGTGAACGACACGGTGCGGCCGTTCTCTTTCCCCGAACCGGTGAAAACGGTGGCGTCGCCGATCATTGCCTTGAACAACGTCAATGTCGGCTACACCGAGGGCCAGCCGATCCTGAAGAAGATGACGTTGCGCATCGATGCCGACGATCGCATCGCGCTGCTCGGCGCCAACGGCAACGGCAAGTCGACCTTCGCCAAGCTTCTCTCGGGCCGGCTGAAGCAGGAAACCGGCACCATGACGGTGGCGCCGGGCCTGAAGGTGGCGATCTTCGCGCAGCATCAGCTCGACGATCTCAGGCCTGATGAAAACGCCTACGAGCATGTCCGCCGGCTGATGCCGGAGGCGCCGGAATCCAAGGTACGTGGCCGCGTCGCCCAGTTCGGTCTCACCACCGAGAAGATGAACACCGCCGCCAAGGACCTGTCCGGCGGCGAGAAGGCGCGCCTGCTGATGGGCCTGTCGGCCTTTGAGGGGCCAAACCTGTTCATCCTCGACGAACCGACCAACCATTTGGACATCGACAGCCGCGAGTCCCTGATCCATGCGCTGAACGAGTTTCCCGGCGCCGTCATCCTCATCTCGCATGACCGCCATCTGCTGGAAGCGACCGCCGACCGGCTGTGGCTGGTCAAGGACGGGGCGGTCAACCCGTATGACGGCGACCTTGAGGACTACAAGACGCTGGTCACCGGCGTGTCCGGCGACCGACGCGGCAAGCGCGAGGCCGAGAAGGCATCCAAGGCCGATCGCCGCCGCGATGCCGCGGCGCGCCGCGCCGCCTTCGAGCCGCTGGCAAAGGAAATCCGCGCCACCGAAGCGCTGATGGACCGCATCCGCAAGCGCATCGACCTGATCGAGGATGAACTCGCCAATCCGGCGGTATACGAGAAGGATCCATCGACGGCGACCCGGCTGGCCAAGGAGCGCTCGCAACTGGCACAGCAGCTTGCCGGTCACGAGGAAAAGTGGCTGACCATGTCGGCCGAGTACGAGGAAGGCACGGCGGAGTGATTTACCCTCCCCCTTGTGGGGAGGGTCGATCCGCAAAGCCGAGCGGGGCGGGGGTCTGCGCCGCACCCCACCCCGGCGCTGCGCGCCGACCCTCCCCATCAAGGGGACGGTAAGATCTGGCCCTACACGCCGCCCGCGAAACCCGCTAAAAACGCCGCATGAACCAGCACGCCAAGCTCAGAATCGGCCACTCCGCCTGTCCGCATGATTGCCCTTCGACCTGCGCGCTCGAGGTCGAGCTGCTCGATGGCAACCGCATCGGCCGTGTCCATGGCGCCAAGTCCAATACGTATACGGCTGGCGTCGTCTGCGCCAAGGTCGCGCGCTATGCCGATCGTGTCCATCATCCGGACCGACTGCTGAAGCCGCTGATGCGCGCCGGCGCCAAGGGCGACGGCGTCTGGAAGGAATCCAGCTGGGAAGCGGCACTCGACGTCGTCGCCGAGAACTTCATCGCGGCCGAGGAAAAATACGGCTCCGAGACCGTCTGGCCTTATTTCTATGCCGGCACGATGGGGCTGGTGCAGCGCGACGGCATCGACCGGCTGCGCCATGCGAAAAAATACTCCGGCTTCTTCGGCTCGATCTGCACCAATCTGGCCTGGACCGGCTGGATGATGGGAGCGGGCGCCTTGCGCGGTCCCGATCCGCGCGAGATGGCGAAGTCCGACTGCGTGGTGATCTGGGGCACCAATGCCGTGGTCACGCAGGTCAATGTCATGACCCACGCCATCAAGGCGCGGAAGGAGCGTGGCGCCAGGATCGTCGTCATCGATGTCTACGAGAACGCGACGATGAAGCAGGCCGATATAGGCCTTGTGCTGAAGCCCGGCACCGATGGCGCGCTGGCCTGCGCGGTCATGCATGTGCTGTTCAGGGAAGGCATGGCCGACCGCGCCTATCTCGAAAGATACACCGACGATCCGAAGGGGCTGGAAGCGCATCTGGAGACGCGCACGCCGGAATGGGCTTCCGCCATCACCGGTCTTGCCGTCACCGAGATCGAGGCTTTCGCCCGCCTCGTCGGCACGACGAGGAAAACCTATTTCCGCCTCGGCTATGGCTTTGGGCGTCAGCGCAATGGTTCGGTCAACATGCACGCGGCGTCCGGCATCGCCGCCGTCACCGGCGCCTGGCAATATGAGGGTGGCGGTGCCTTCCATTCCAATTCCGGCATCTTCAAGCTCAACCAGGATGTGCTGGAAGGCACCGCGATGCGCGATCCCAATATTCGCCATCTCGACCAGTCGCGCATCGGTCCGGTGCTGACCGGCGCAGCGGACGCGCTTTACGGTGGCCCGCCGGTGACGGCGATGCTGATCCAGAACACCAACCCGGTGAATGTCGCACCCGAGCAGCGGCTGGTGAAACATGGTTTTCTGCGTGATGACCTGTTCACCTGCGTGCACGAACAGTTCATGACCGACACGGCAAAGCTTGCCGATGTCGTTTTGCCGGCAACGATGTTTCTCGAGCATGACGACGTCTACAAGGGCGGTGGCAACCAGCACATCACGCTCGGTCCCAAGCTGATCGAACCGCCGGAAGGGCCGCGCACCAACCATTTCGTCATCGAGCAATTGGCGCAGCGTCTCGGCGTCGCCGACCGGCCGGGCTTTGGCCTGACCGAGCAGCAGCATATCGACATCATCCTCGGCAAGCGCGGGCTGGGCTCCTTCGCCAGCCTCAAGGAAGACAAATGGGTCGACCTGCAGCCGGATTTCGAGGCGGCGCATTTCATCGATGGTTTCGGCCATGCCGACAAGAAATTTCACTTCCGCGCCAACTGGAGCGGGCAGGCGGCGCCCAACCGGCCGCCGAAAAGCATGGGCCTGTTCGGGCCGGTGGCGGAACTCCCCGAATTCCCCGACCATGTCGACCTGATCGAGGTCGCGGATGCGGAGCATCCGTTCCGGCTGACGACATCACCGGCGCGCAACTTCCTCAATTCGACCTTCTCGGAAACGCCGGTGTCGAAGGCCAAGGAAGGCCGGCCGGAATTGTTGTTGCATCCGGACGACGCTGCCGCGCTTGGCTCGGGCGACGGCGACCGTATCGAGGTCGGCAACCGGCGCGGCGAGGTGGTGCTGCACGCAAAGCTGTTCGAAGGCCTCAAGCGCGGCGTGGTGATCGCCGAGGGCATCTGGCCAAACAGCGCCCATGAGCGTGGCGAAGGCATCAATGTGCTCACCGGCGCCGACGCACCAGCGCCCTATGGCGGTGCGGCCTTCCACGACAACAAGGTCTGGCTGCGGCCGGCTGGCTGAAGCAATTCCAGGAAAAGTGTGAGCGGTTTTCCGTCCGGAATTGCGTAAAAGTGACTGGCTATCCCGGCAGAGGCACCGTCAGCCCCACCTTGACACGGTCCATGGCAACGAAGGTGCGGAATTTTCGGACATTCTTGCTGTCGAAGAACAGTCTGCGCGTCAGGGCCTCATAGGCCCCCATGTCGGCCGCGGTGATGACTAGGATGAAGTCGGCCTCGCCGGTGACGTAGTAGCATTGCTGCACTTCGGGCTCTGCCGAGAATTGCCGCTTGGCCGCGTCGATCAGGTCCGAGCGTTCGCTCTCCAGTTCCACTTCGACGAAGATGGTGATGGGATGGCCGACCGCCGCCGGGTCGACCACGGCGACATTGCCCGCAATGACGCCGGACTGTTCCATGCGCTTGATGCGCCGCTGCACCGCCGGCGCCGACAGGTTGACGGCTTCGCCGATCAGCCGCTGCGGCGTCGTGTTGTCCCGCTGCAGGATGGCAAGGATGGCGAGGTCGAAACTGTCGAGCGAAGGCGATCGAGGCAAAGCGCTATCCCGGGGAAACAAACTTGCATTTCGAAGCGCCAATAACAGCGCTATTTGCGCCTCGGCTGCAATATGATTTCGTCACACCCAAAGGAGGCCGCCCGTGTTCCTGCTCAACAGCAATGCCTTGCACCGTCGGCCGCTCGATCCGGTCGATGCCGAAACGCTGGGGAATGCCGGCGCCGATACGGTCGAGCGCTTTCTGGCCCATCGCGACAATCACCTGGCAACTCCGTTGCATGCATTGCCGACGCTGGCCGGGGAACTCGGCCTCGGCGCCGTCCACATCAAGGATGAAGGCTTTCGCCTCGGTCTCGGCAGTTTCAAGGCGCTCGGCGGCGCCTATGCCGTTTTTCGACTGGTGCTGGAGGAGGCGAGCCGATCGCTTCATCGGCCCGTTGACGTGGCCGATCTCAACCGGTTCGACGTCCGGGCGGTCGCTGCCGGCATGACGGTTGCCTGCGCCACCGACGGCAATCATGGTCGCTCGGTCGCGCAAGGTGCACAGTTGGTTGGCGCGAAAGCGGCAATCTTCGTTCACGCCGGCGTCAGCGAGGCGCGCATTGCAGCAATAGCCCGCTATGACGCCGAGATGATCCGCGTCGACGGCAATTATGACGACTCGGTCAGGCAGGCCGCCGAGGTTTCAGCGGAGCAAGGCTGGACCGTGGTGTCCGACACCTCCTGGCCGGGCTACGAGCGCATCCCCGGTCTGGTCATGCAGGGCTATACGGCGATCGTGCGCGAAGCGTTGGGCCAGTTGCCGCAGCCGCCGACCCATGTCTTCGTGCAGGCCGGTGTCGGCGGCATTGCCGCCGCCCTGGCCGGCCATCTCTCCATCGTGCTCGGTGACGCCAGGCCGACCTTCATCGTCGTCGAGCCGGCCCGCGCCGCCTGCGTTGTCGCAGCCGCCCGGGCGGGCCACGTGGTCAAGGTCGCACACGACCAGCCGACGGTGATGGCGATGCTCGAATGCTACGAGGCCTCGCAAGTTGCCTGGCGCGTTCTGGCGCGGGTTGCCGATGCCTTCATGACGGTGGATGAGGAGGAGGCGGTCGCGGTGATGCGGCGGCTGGCACGGCCGGCTGGCAATGATCCAGTGATCGTCGCCGGCGAAAGCGGCGGCGTCGGTCTGGCCGGGCTGATCCGGGCGGTGGCCGACCACAAGGCCGCGCTCGGGCTCGACGACAAATCCCGCGTGCTTGTAATCAACACCGAAGGCGCCACAGACCCGCATCGCTATACCGAGCTGGTCGGGCAGAGCCCCGCCGATGTGCTGGCCGGCAAGCTGAAGGCCGAGGCATAGCCATGATCGGGATCGATACACAGCGTCTGCTTGGCCGCATCCGGGAACTCGGCGCCGTTGGCCGCGACAGTGAGGATAGGCTGATCCGGCTCGCCGCCTCCGACACAGACAAACAGGGCCGTGACCTCTTTGTCGGCTGGCTCAGGCAGGCCAGGCTGGAAGTCGCCATCGACCGGGTCGGCAATATTTTCGGCATCTGGCAATGCCCCGACAATGCCGGGCAGGCGCCACTGCTCATCGGTTCGCATATCGACACCGTCATCGATGCCGGCATCTATGATGGCTGCTACGGCGTGCTGGCCGGGCTGGAGGTGATCGAGACGCTGCAGGCTTCGGGCTTTTCGCCGTCACGCCCGGTCGCGGTCGCCGCTTTCACCAATGAGGAAGGTGTGCGCTACACGCCTGATATGATGGGCTCGCTATGCGATGCCGGTGGCGTCAGCGCCGAGGCCGTGCTGGCCGCCATCGGCACGGATGGCAGCGTGCTCGGCCAGGAGCTCGCCCGCATCGGCTATGCCGGCGACCGCGACCCCGGCTTCCTTAAGCCGCATGCCTATCTCGAACTACATATCGAGCAGGGGCCGGTGCTGGAGCGTGAAGGCGTGCCGATCGGCGCGGTCGAGAATTTGCAAGGCATTTGCTGGCAGCGCATCACCATCGACGGCGCCGCCAACCATGCCGGCACCACGCCGATGTCGATGCGCAGCGATGCCGGCCATGCCGCCGCCCGCATCATCACCTTCCTGCACGACCGGGCGAAAGCTTCAAATGGGCCAACCGTGGTCACTGTAGGCACGATGCGCTTCGAACCCAACGCCATCAACGTCATTCCCGCGCGCGCCGTCTTCACCATCGACCTGCGCGATCCCGACGAACAGCGCCTGCAGGCGCATGAGGCGGCCCTTGCTGCCTGTCTCGAGGAGCTCGCTGCAGCCGAAAGCCTGTCGATTTCGGCAGAGCAACTGGCCCGTTTCGAACCGGTGCTATTCGACAGCGGCATCGTCGAACGGATCGAGGCGGCCGCGAAGAACCGCGGTCTCGGCGTCAGGCGCATGACATCGGGCGCCGGCCATGACGCGCAGATGATGGCACGCATCGCACCGGCGGCGATGATCTTCGTGCCGAGCGCCGGTGGCATCAGCCACAATCCGCGCGAACACACTGAAGATGCCGAGCTTGTCGCCGGCGCCAACATCCTGCTTGATGTCGCCAGTGAGCTTGCAAGATAGGTCGGGGGAGAAAATGGCTGAGCTCGATCGTGATGTGCTGAAGCAGGAAATGACCGGCTGGCGGCGCGATTTGCACGCGCACCCCGAGTTCGGCTTCGAGGAAAAGCACACCGCTGCCTTTGTCGCCGCGAAGCTGCGCGAATTCGGGCTGGACGATGTTGCAGAGGGGGTCGGCGGCACCGGCGTCGTTGGCACGTTGAAGCGCGGCAGCGGCAACCGGACGGTTGCGCTCAGGGCCGACATGGATGCGCTGCGCATCACCGAGCAGTCCGCGACAGCCTATCGCTCGCAGAACCCCGGCATCATGCATGCGTGCGGTCATGACGGCCACACCACCATGCTGCTCGGCGCGGCAAAGCTGCTGGCCGCCGAGGGCGGTTTCGACGGGACCGTGCGTTTCGTTTTCCAGCCGGCCGAGGAATGGGGCAAGGGCGCGCTGGCAATGCTCGATGACGGGCTGCTGCAGCGCTTCCCCTTCGACGAGATCTTTGGCCTGCACAACATGCCGGGCCTGCCCATTGGACATTTCGAGACCCGTGCCGGCCCGTTCATGTCGGCGGAGGACAATTTCGAGATCGTGCTCAAGGGGATCGGCGGCCATGCGGCGCGGCCACATTCCGGGAACGAGACGCTGGTCGCCGCCTGCGCGCTGGTCACCAATCTGCAGACCATCGTCTCGCGCCGGCTGAGCCCGGCCGACATTTCGGTGGTTTCGGTGACCGAACTGATCACCGACGGCACCCGCAACGCCTTGCCCGGCCTCGCCCGCATCCTCGGTGACGCCCGCAGTTTTCGTCCCGAGGTCAGCGCCGAGATCGAGCGCCAGATGCGGGTCATCACAGCGGGTACCGCCGCCGCCTACAATGTCACCGCCGACGTGACCTATAGCAGGGAATTCGTGCCGCTGCAGAACGATGCCGACCTGGTGGACGCGGCCTTTGTCGCCGCAAGGCGCGTGCTGGCCGATGGCGCCGCCAGCATCGCGGCGGAGCCGATGACCGCCTCGGAGGATTTCGCCCGCTTCCTCGATCACGTACCGGGCTGTTTCGTGTTTCTCGGCAATGGCGAGACCTCGCCGCCGCTGCACAATTCCAGCTACGACTTCAACGATGACGGGCTGTTGCACGGCACGGATTTCCATATCGCGATCGTCAGGCAAAGACTGGGCGGCGCGATCGGGAAATGACGCCTGATCGCCTTCGCAACTGGCCCAAGCGGCACTGCTATCGCCAGCCAGCACCCAGGTTTAGGGAGATTGCCTGTTGCCGGAGATCGCACGCCGATGACCAGGGTTTCGCTTCTGGGAATACCACATGACGAGAACTCGTCCTATCTCAGGGGCGCGGCTGCAGCGCCGGCCCTGATCCGGCGGGAACTCAAAAGCGACGCGCACAGCTCGTGGAGCGAAACCGGCTTCGATGTGGCGGACAATTTCGTCGACCACGGCGACATCGACTTTTCAGGCGCCGGCGATCCATGGGAGCGAATCGAGGCCGAGGTCGGCCGCGCGCTGGATGCCGGCCACCCGTTGATCAGCCTCGGTGGCGATCATGCCATCGCCTGGCCGGTGCTGCGTGCCGTGCGCCGCCGCCATGCCAGGCTAACGATCGTCCAGATCGACGCCCATCCCGACATCTACGATGCCTATCAGGGCAACAGGCGGTCCCACACCTCGTCCTTCGCGCGCATCCTGGAGGACGGGCTGGCTGACCGGCTGATCCAGATCGGCCTGCGCACCCTCAATGATGAGCTTCGTGACCAGCTCAAGCGCTTCGGCGTCGAAATGATCGAGGCGCGGCATTTCAGCGAGGATCTGCAGCTCGATCTCAAGACGCCGGTCTATCTCTCGGTCGATCTCGACGGCCTCGACCCGGCTTGTGCGCCCGGCGTGTCGCACCGCGAACCCGGTGGTCTTACAACCCGGCAAGTGATCAACCTGATCCAGCGGATCGACCAGCCCATCGTCGGCGCCGATGTCGTCGAATACAATGCAAGCCAGGACGTCTCCAATCTCACCGCGCTGGTTGCCGCCAAGCTGGTCAAGGACATCGCCGGCATGATGCTCAAGACGCATGGCGCCGGCTGAATCAATCTGGCAGGGCGGCATGGTAGATCATTGTTGTGACTCGCATTTCCAGTGAAAGCCGCCATGCCGCATCCATTGAAAATAGCCATAGCCGGCGCGCTCGGTCGCATGGGCCGGCAGATGGTCGATGCCGTCGAGACCGATCCCAGGCTGGCGCTCGTCGCCCGCTTTCACAGGCCGGGCAGCGCCGGCGAGGGGCTGGTCGAACGCGACGAAGCACTGGCGCTTGCCGATGTCATCATCGATTTCACCACGCCTTCGGCCTCCGTCGATCTTGCACAAGCTTGCGCGGCCTGCGGCGGCCCGGCGCTGGTCATCGGCTCGACCGGCTTCGAGCCGGCCGATCTCGCCGCCATCGCTACTGCTTCGAAGTCCGTCGCCATCGTTCGCTCCGGCAACTACTCGCTCGGGCTCAGCATGCTGACCGGGCTGGTCGAGCAGGCGGCGCGAGCACTTGGTCCCGACACCGACATCGAAATCCTGGAAGCGCATCACCGCATGAAGGTCGACGCACCGTCGGGCACGGCGCTGATGCTGGGCGAGGCGGCCGCTCGCGGACATGGCGTCAGGCTGGACGATGTGGCGAAACGCATCCGCGACGGCGTTACAGATCCACGCCCTGCCGGCGAGATCGGCTTTGCCGTGCTGCGCGGCGGCAGCATCGTCGGCGAGCACAGCGTGAGCTTGCTGGCCGAGGGCGAGACGCTCACGCTTTCCCATTCGGCCGGCCACCGCTCGATGTTCGCGCGCGGCGCCATTGCGGCAGCACGCTGGGTCGCCGTCCGGCCGCCCCGCGAATACGACATGCGCGACGTACTGGGTTTCACGACCTTTTGAGATGCAAAGGGTAACGCAACGAGGGGCGTTGCGAGGTCGGAGCCGCCTGGAGAATAGAATATAGCAACAACTACGCCATTTTGCGCCCGCCCAGACCGAACCGAACGGTTCGGTTCGCACATTTTTGTGATTGGCAATGGCAGCAACGCACACCCATTTCGGGGTGGTCCGAGCGACGCGAATTCCTCCCAAGGCACGCCACTTGACGGACAGAACAGAAAAATCTGGATTACCTGAAATGACCAAGATCGCACTTACCGCTGCTGCCATCCTCCTTGCCACCGGCACCGCTTTCGCAGGCAGCGACCACTACGGCTCCGACGGCGTCAACCAGCCTGCTGTGGCAGCGCCCGCCGGCAACATCGATCACAGTTATACCGCGTCGATCCGCAAGCCGGCCAGCCTCGGCGATTTCACGATCAAGAGCGACTCGAACCAGCCGGAATCCGGCCAGGGCATCTGGGGTCGTTGATTTTCTGAGAAATCGTCGACTGCAAAGAGCGGTGGGCCTGGCCCGCCGCTCTTGTTTTTGTGCAATCGACTCGGGCCGCAAAGATCTTGAATCAATCCGCCAGCAGTTGGTCTTATGTCCTTGATTGCGGGCTCTTTTCAAAACACGGTTTGCGGCTGTCACCGGCGGCTAGCCCGTTAGGCAGCTTGGTCTAGCTTAGATCCTTCGGCTTGATGCAATGCGTCAACCGGGCCGCGCCGAAGCCGAGATCCGCCCAGTCGCCGTCGATGACAAAGCGGGCAAGGGCGCCGGTCGGGAATTTCTCTTCAAGTTTCCTGAGAGCAGCCACACCCGATCGCGGACTGGCAAGCCGGCGGGCAAAGTCCTCCAGGCCGGGATTATGGCCGAGCACCAGGAGACAGCCGGCAGAGGAGATTGCCCGTCGCACTTCGGCCAGAATGTCGCCAGCCGTGGCTTCGAAGAGCGCCTCGGCGAACTCCACCGTTACGCTCGCCGACAGTTCCGCCGAGACCAGCCGCCATGTCTCGCGCGTGCGCAGCGCCGGCGACACCACCGCCAGGTCAGGCTGCCAACTGCGCCGGACCAGTTCGCGCCCCATCAGCGGCGCCGTCTTCAGCCCGCGCGGCCCGAGCGGCCGGTCGAAATCAGCAAGCGCCGGGTCGTCCCAGCTCGACTTGGCGTGGCGCAGCAGGAGCAATTGTCTCGGTGTCGCCATGTCGGCCTACGGCGTGATCCGCGCCAGATGTTCGAGATCGCGTTCTTCGCGCAGCGGGTCGGGCGCCATCACCACGGAAGTTCCGTTTTCGGCATCGTCGGCGAAATGCGCCAGCACGGTGCGGCCGCCTTCCATGTGCGCCTTGCCGTCGGCGACCAGCCCGAGTGCCAGTGCATAAAGCCGGTGCTCGGCCTTCAGCACTCTGGCGGCCAGCGTGTCTTCGTTGTCGCCGACCATCACCGGCACCGCTGCCTGCGCGATGATCGGGCCGTCATCCATCTCTGATGTGACGAAATGCACCGTGCAGCCATGAATGCGAATGCCGGCGCGCAGGGCGCGCGCATGCGTGTCCAGGCCTTTGAAGGCCGGCAGCAGGGCAGGGTGGATGTTGAGCATGCGCCCTTGCCACTTCTCGACCAGGCCGCGGGAGAGAATGCGCAGATAGCCGGCCAGCGCCACGATCTCGGCGTTGAACGCAATCAGAGCGGCGTCGATCGCCGCATCATGCGCTTCCTTGCTGGCATGGTCGGCGCGCACGATGACTTTGGTCGGGATGCCGCGCGCGGCCGCGATGCCAAGCCCGGCGGCGTTGGCTCGGTCGGAGATGACGCCGACGATCTCGGCGGGATAGGCCGGGTCGCTCGCCGCCGCGATCAGCGCCGTCATGTTCGAGCCGCGTCCCGAGATCAGAACAACCGTGCGTTTCCTGCTCATAGGCCGATCGAGCCCCGATAGATGACGCCGGCGTCGCGGCGCGGAACGATGCGGCCGATCGGCGTCACAGTCTCGCCGGCCTCCTGCAGCACGGCTGCGACCTGTGCGGCCTGGCCGGAGGCGACGACGAGGATCATGCCGATACCGCAGTTGAAGGTGCGCATCATCTCCTCCGGCGCCACGCCGCCAGTCTTCGCCAGCCAGGAAAACACCGCCGGCACATCGATGGCATTGAGATCAAGCTCTGCGGAAAAGTCCTTGGGCAGGACGCGCGGAATGTTTTCGGGAAAGCCGCCGCCGGTGATATGGGCCAGTGCCTTGATGCCATGCGTGTTGCGGATGGCCTTGAGGACCGACTTCACATAGATGCGGGTCGGCTCGAGCAGCGCCTCGGCCAGCGTCGCTTCGTCGTTGAACGGCGCCGGATCGCTCCAGGCAAGCCCGCTGACGGCAACGATACGGCGCACCAGCGAAAAGCCATTCGAATGCAGGCCCGAGGAAGCCAGCCCAAGCAGCACGTCGCCTTCGACAATATCGTCGGTCGGCAGCAACTGGCCGCGTTCGGCCGCCCCGACGGCGAAGCCGGCAAGGTCGTAATCCTTGTCGTTATACATGCCGGGCATTTCAGCGGTCTCGCCGCCGATCAGCGCGCAGCCGGCCTGTCGGCAGCCGATTGCTATGCCGCCGACGATTGCCGCCCCCTGGTCGGGGTCGAGCTTGCCGGTGGCGAAATAGTCGAGGAAGAACAGTGGCTCGGCGCCCTGCACGACGATGTCGTTGACGCACATGGCGACGAGGTCGATGCCGATCGTGTCGTGCTTGCCGGCATCGATGGCGATCTTCAGCTTGGTGCCGACGCCGTCATTGGCGGCGACCAGCACCGGATCCGTGAAACCCGCCGCCTTGAGGTCGAACAGGCCGCCAAAACCGCCGATCTCGCCATCGGCGCCCGGCCGGCGCGTCGCGCGCACCAGCGGCTTGATCTTCTCGACCATGAGGTTGCCGGCATCGATGTCGACGCCCGCCTCGGCATAGGTGAGCCCGTTCTTGCGCTTGGCCCGGTCGCCCTTGCTCATCGTCGGCGCATCCTGTTTCCCTCGGCGGCTCTTCGCATGAATGGTTTCGGGGGGCAAGGATGACGACAGGATACCGGGCTTTTGCCCAAGATAAATACGTGGACAGTCCCTTCACCGCTGGTCCTTGCACCCACAATCCAACTCCATCATCTATCTGCAGAACAAGCATGGCGGGACATGCCTTTGACCATTCCAACCTCATCACCATCCTGCGCTTCGTGCTGGTGCTGGCGATGCTGAACATGCGCTGGGACTGGGCCTTTGCCGGATTTCTCGTTGCCGGAATTTCCGATGGCGTCGACGGCTTCATCGCCCGCCGCTTCAACCAGCAATCGAGACTCGGCGCCTATCTCGATCCGATGGCCGACAAGGTGCTTCTGGTCTCGGTGTTCGTGGTCATGGGCTTCATCGGGCAATTGCCGCTGTGGCTGGTGGTGACCATGGTGTCACGCGATGCGCTGATCATCTGCGCCGTGCTCTTGTCCACGGTCATGGCGAATCCGGTCGAGATGAAGCCGCTCTATGTGTCGAAGGCCAACACCGCCGCCCAGATCGTGCTGGCGCCGTGGTGCTGGGCGAACTTGCCCTTGGCCTCCACCTCGACCCGCTCAGGCCTGCGCTCATATTGCTGTCCGGGGTCTTGACCGTGGCTTCGGCCGCGGCCTATCTCGTGGCTTGGCTGAGGCATATGAGCGGCTATGGCGAAGGCTCCACCCCGGGTAGTTGACAAGAATGCCGCGACTGCCGCGTTAGCAGACGCGGCTGCGTCCCTGGCGTTTCGCCGCCAGATTTTCTTCTGGCTGGGCACGGCAATCTTCCTGGCGCTGTTCCTCTACATTTTTTCCAGCATCCTGTTGCCGTTCGTTGCCGGCATGGTGCTGGCCTATTTCCTCGACCCGGTCGCCGACCGGCTGCAGCGCCTCGGGCTGTCCCGGCTGATGGCGACGGTGGTCATCCTGATTGCCTTCATCGTCCTTTTGGTGCTGGCCTTCGTCATCCTGGTTCCGGTACTGGCCACGCAGATGGCCGATTTCGCCAGCAAGCTGCCGGAATATCTGACCCGGCTGCAGTCGCTGATCACCTCGTTCGACCCGAAATGGCTGGAGCAGAAATTCGGCGTCAATGCCAATGGCCTGCGCGACGGGCTGAATTCGCTGCTCACTTCCGGTTTCGGCCTGCTGAGCACCGTCTTCACCTCGATCTGGAGTTCCGGCGTTGCTCTGGTGTCAGTGGTCAGCCTGTTCGTGGTCACACCGGTCGTCGCTTTCTACATGCTGCTCGACTGGGACCGCATGGTGGCGGTCGTCGACAGCTGGGTGCCGCGCGATTATGTCGGGACGGTCAGGGCGATCTCCAGGGACATCAACACCGCGACGGCCGGCTTCGTGCGCGGCCAGGGCACGTTGTGCCTGGTGCTCGGCGGCATGTATGCCACTGGCCTGACGCTGACCGGTCTGAATTTTGCCATCCTGATCGGCCTCTTCGCCGGGCTGATCTCCTTCATTCCCTATGTCGGCTCGCTGACCGGGCTGGTGCTGGCCGTCGGCGTCGCCTTCGTCCAGTTCTGGCCGGACTGGACCATGATCGTTGCTGTCGCAGTGGTCTTCTTCATCGGCCAGTTCATCGAAGGCAACATCCTCCAGCCGAGGCTGGTCGGAAAAAGCGTCGGCCTGCACCCGGTCTGGCTGATGTTTGCGCTGTTTGCCTTCGGCGCCCTGTTCGGCTTCGTCGGCCTTTTGATCGCCGTTCCTGCTTCGGCGGCGGTTGCCGTGCTGGTGCGGTTTGCCATTGCCCGCTATCTCGAATCGCCGCTCTACAAGGGACACTCCACCGAGCCCGTCCCGCCGCTGCCCGCCGCTCGCGGCGGGGGCCACCGCTCGCCGCGCGGCTGAACGTGACGGATCAAAAGACCGAACCGCCGCGCCAGCTGCCGCTCGACCTTGGCCACGGCACCGGCTACTCGCGCGACGAACTGGTGGTGTCGGCCACCAACCGCGAGGCGGCAGCCCTTGTTGATCGCTGGCCGGACTGGCCGTCACCGGTGATCGTGCTCGCTGGCCCGGCCGGTTCCGGCAAGACACATCTGGGCTCGATCTGGCAGGCGCGGGCCAACGCTGTGGCGGTCGATGCCCAGCGCATCGGCAATGCCATCACCGGGCTTGGCGGCAGGCCCGCGCTGATCGACGATGTAGACAAGACAGCCATCGACGAGGCGGGCCTGTTCCATCTCATCAATGAAGTGCGGGGCGCCGGGGCCACCTTGCTGTTGACGGCGCGGCGCTTCCCCGCCGCCTGGAGGGTGACGTTGCCCGATCTTGCCTCGCGGCTGAAGGCGGCGGCAACCGTCGAGATCCATGAGCCGGACGATTTGCTTCTGGCCGGTGTCATCACCAAACTCTTCGCCGACCGCCAGGTCGAGGTCGAGCCGCATGTCGTGCAATATCTGGTGCGCCGCATCGAGCGCTCGCTGGCCACCGCCATGCGCGTGGTCGAGCGCCTCGACCGCACCGCGCTCGAGCGTAAGACGCCGATCACCAGGGCGCTCGCCGCCGAGATCGTCAGCGCCATGGATGAAGGGCAGGGCGAGTTCGAGGTTTAGGCAGTGGAAGGAGAAGACTCCGCTCCTGTCCCATTTCGAGAAGAAACCTCTGGCATCCATCTTGCAACACTGCGTTTGCCGGCTGACCCCGGTCCTGATCGCGTTCCTGATCGGGTTGTAGGCTCGCCGGGAGTGATGATTGGGGTTCTCGCCCGGCGAGCTTACCTTCAGATAGAATCGCCGCAAGGCCTACGATTGCGCGCCAGCTGTCATTCAGATTTCACCAAGTCGCAAGATCTTCATCGTCCTGCATTGAAATGGACCATTAGATGGTCTACTTTTTGAATATGGACCAGAGCATGGTCCATAAAGGAGTGGTCAATGCAGGTATCCGTTACAGACGCCAAGGGGCAGCTCACCGAACTGGTCCGTCGTGCCGAGGCGGGTGATGAAGTTATCCTGACCCGTCATGGTCATGCAGCCGTGCGCCTTGTTCCCGTGAAGGCTGTCCCTGACAGGAAAAGCCGCCGGGCATTACTGGAGGCGATGCGAGCATCCGGCGCTGCCAAGGCAAAGGCCGGGTCGGATGCCGCGCGGAGCCAGGACTTCCTCTATGGCGACGATGGCCTGCCCGAATGATCGTGGTCGATACCTCGGCCCTGATGGCGATCGTTCTTGCCGAACCTCAATCCAGTGCCTGCATTGCGGCGCTGGAAGCCGAAGACGATATTCTGATCTCGGCTGGCACAATGGCCGAGGCGCTGATCGTGGCGGATAGGCGCAATGTCGGTGAGGAAATGGCCGGCCTGATCGACGGGCTCGGCTTCGAGGTCACGGCGGTGACACCAGCCTCTGGCCGACGCATAGCCGAGGCGTATGGGCGATGGGGCAAGGGTATTCATCCGGCCGGGCTCAATTTCGGCGATTGCTTTGCCTATGAAGTGGCAAAGGATCGAGCCTGCCGCTTGCTCTATGTTGGCGACGATTTTTCGAAGACCGATATCGAGAGCGCTCTATAGAGCTACGTTTATGCCCACAACGCCGCCAGATACCGGACCAGCAGATAGACCACCGTATGCGCTGCCACGTAGCACGCGGCAACGACGACAAAGAACAGCACGCTGGCGGGCCACGAGCGGGGAGGGCCTTGCCTCTTGCTCGGCCGGTTGTTCCAGATCCACAGGGCTGCACAGATAATGGCCCAGACTACGACGAACGGAACCGTGATGCCGATCAAGGCGAAGTAGGCAGGGCCAATCAGCGAAAGCCATGCCTCGAGACCAAGCATCCAGAATCTCCCCTTTGCCCGGAGTCTAATGCATGTCGCTCAAAAGTGGTCCCGGTTTTGAGAGAACGACATGCATCACCTGGATACGTTTCAGCGCGACGTGCTTTTAGACCGGCGGTAGAGGTGGAAGCGGGGGGATTATCCCTGCGTCGGATTTTCAGCCAAACCCGCAGAAGGGATGCTGTCGATGATACCGGCGCCTAATGCATGTCGCAAAAAAAGTGGCCCCGGTTTTTGAGAGAACGAAATGCATCAAACAAGCACATTAAGCGCGTCGCGTGAGTCCGTTCAAAGCGACGGGCTTTAGGTCAGATTGTGCTCCGGCCGCCAACTCGGCCGTAGCAGGTCCGAAGCGACCGGATCAGCCGCAGACCCTGACCTCTTCGACGACCCTGTGGTGATGGCGCCAGTGCCTGACCAGTTCGATATGGCAGCGGTGATGGCGATGGTGGCGCCGCCATTGGCCATCCTGGTTGTCGCTGTAGTCGTCGCCATAGTCGTCGCTATAGTCTTTGTGGCGCTGGTGATGGCGAAGAATCTGTATATCGCCATCGTCGGACGAATATTGATCGTCGTCATCGGACTGGATAGTCAGACTGGCGGCTTGCGCCGGTGCGATCAAAGCCGCCGTTCCGGCGAACGCGATCATCGAGGCGATGAGAAGGGTTTTCATTGTTGGCTCCTTGGGTTGAACATACACAACTCTCGGAGCGAACTGGTGTTCCAATGTAGGGTCCGATCGGCGAGGGGCTGCTGCTTGGGCAAAGCGTGCCGCCATGCGCTACCGGCGAGGCAGCCATTGGCGACCTTGGGAGTGACCTTGGGCAAGGACTGGCTTTGTGGGAAAAAATGGTCGGAGTGGAGAGATTCGAACTCCCGACCCTCTGGTCCCAAACCAGATGCGCTACCAGGCTGCGCTACACTCCGAGGCCCTGCGGCGTATACGGTTCCGGACCATGTCGCGCAACCCCTAAATCGTCAAACGGGGCTTGGCGGTCTGCGCTCCCGTGCAATCCTGGCTGCGATCGCCTTGGCCTGGATGCGGGCATTGGCGAAGCAGCCGCGGATGCTTGGCCGCATGCCGGTGAACCACAGGCCCGGCAGTTTCGGGTCGCTGTCGGCGCCGTTGAACAGCGGCACGCCCTTTTCGTCGAGCACGCCGAGCTTGCCCAGCATGGCCTCGAGCCCGGTGCGGTAGCCGGTCGCGGCGATGACGATATCGGGCTGGATCGTCGCGCCATCGTCGAAAACGACCGTGTCGCCGGTAAATTCCCGCACGGTTGGCAAGACGATGATCCTGCCGTCCTTGATGGCATCGACGGCGCCGTCATCGGTGGCGATGGCGGTATAATCCGACGCCAGCCGGCTTGCGCCGCCCGAAGGCGTCGGCGGCAGGCCGTAGGCCGTGAGGTCGCCGAAGGCCCATCGCTGCGTCGCCGCCATCACCGCATCGGCGAGCTTGAACGGCAGCCGCGCCAGGACCGGCGAGAACCGGTGGACGGCGATCTGGCCGAGGCGCTTGGGCAGCAGTGCCGGACCGTTGCGCGCCGACAGCCAGATCTGTCCCGTGCCGGCTGCCACCAGGTGATTGAGCACGTCGAAGCCGGAATTGCCGGCGCCGACGACCAGCACTTTCTTGCCCGCATAGGCCTTGGCGTCGCCGAATGCGGCCGAATGGATGATGCGTTCGGCAAAGGCCTTCATGCCTTTCCAGGCCGGGACGAAGGGCTGCCGGTCGCGCCCGGAGGCGATGACGACATGGCGCGCCAGCCGCGGCCCGGCACTGGTCCGCACAAGCCAGTGGTCGCCCTCGAAGCCAATCTCCTCGACCGCGATGCCGAACTCGACCGGCAGCCGGTGCATGGCGTGGAATTCGTTCAAATGGCCGATGATGGTGTTTCGGTGCGGAAAGGCAGGGGTGCCGGCAGGAAAGGAAACGCCCGGCAGCGCCGAAAGGTCGCGATGCGTGTTGAGATGCAGTCGCTCGTGCCGCCCGTGCCATGGCTCGGCCAGCCGGGCTTCCTTTTCCAACACCATCACAGGCACGCCGGTCTTGAGCAGCGCATGGGCTGCGGTCAAGCCGGCTGCCCCGGCGCCGATCACGATCGCGCCGTCGAAAATCGCTTGGCTGTCGGCCTCGGCGTGCAAAATCCCTGCGTCCATGCCTCTTTGTGTCGCCATCATGACCATGACTTTTGATGCTACGCCAGTGTATCCAGCCTATGCCGCTGTCGAAGCGACCTGGTTGCAGGCCGCTTCGGCCTTGCCGTCGGCAGTGTTGCACAGTATTGACTGAAATAAGGCGGCGCTACCGCCAACGCAGCTACGAGGTGCCCATGTCCGCGCGAATTTTCAGCCCAGCCAAAACCGCGATGCAGTCCGGCAAGGCCAAGACCGGCCATTGGGTGCTGGAATTCGATCCCGCCCAACGCAAGAAGATCGACCCGCTGATGGGCTACACCACATCGGGCGACATGCTGAGCCAGATCAGGCTGACCTTCGACACCAGGGAAGAAGCGGTGGCCTATGCCGAAAAGCAGGGGCTGGCCTTCCGTGTCGAGGAGCCGAAAGAGACCAAGCGCCGGCAGATTTCCTACGCGGAAAATTTCCGCTATGACCGCAGGATACCCTGGACGCATTGACCGGCGGTCAGCGCCTGGCACATAGACACCAGCCGGCCAAGATATCAAATGCCGGCCAGCGGTCCCGTAGCTCAGCTGGATAGAGCACCGGCCTTCTAAGCCGATGGTCACAGGTTCGAATCCTGTCGGGATCGCCAATTTTGCCGGGTCCATTCCGGACACATAGGTTACGGTTTGTACCTGGCATATGGGTAGCACTCTGAAGGTGTACGAACGAAACAGAACGACCGAGCGCTGCCCTTCCCATCCTGGCGCGTTGCTCGACGACATCGTTCCCGCCACCGGCAAGACCAAGGTGGAAATCGCCAATCTGCTCGGAATCTCGCGCCAGCAGCTCTACGACATCATCCGTGAGAAGAAGCCGGTATCGCCTGCCGTGGCCGCCCGCCTTGGCAAGATGTTCGGCGATGGTGCCGCGATCTGGCTCAGGATGCAGGCCGCGTATGATGCCTGGCATGCGGAGCGCCAAGTTGACGTTAGCGCCATCCCCGACCCTGCATACTGCCTGAAGGCAGGGCGCGTTCGCTGACGGCAGCGGTCCCGTAGCTCCGCCGGATAGAGCACCGGCCTTCTAAGCCGATGGTCGCAGGTTCGAATCCTGCCAATAATTTCAATACGTTAGGTGAGGCGTCGCGGCGCCGGAGACTGAAGGTCGTCCTTGTTAGCCATCTACCGGTAAAGTTTCGGGTATTTGGCCCTCTCGCTTTGGCAACTTGCCGATCTCTGGGCCGCCATTGCGAAAGCCCTCTCATAGGTATGGATGGCCATGTTGAACTTTCGGGGGTCTGGGGTCAGGTGTTTGTCCCGCCCATCATACAAAAGGACCGGGACTGCGAAAATTGCTTTTCCGTCTTCCGTTGGCCTCAACGCCGGACATCTTTGCCTTACGCCAACGAGGTCACCGGCCATTCTGGCGGCCAAATTTAACCTTGCATCGGACATCCGAGCCAGGAAGTTGATGTTTTGCTGTTCCCCTTGTCCGGCCGAGGCAGCCGACAATGCGAAGAAAATTCCTGCGGTGAATACAGCGAAAGCTAGACGTAGTTTCATTGTGCCCTCCCAAGTTGAGCACAAGAGAGCACGTTTGGGCTTGACAGGATAGCCGCGTGTCCAGTGCAAGTTACTGTACGGAACCTTTGCCATACGTCGACTATCAGCCAGTTGTGCGGCCAGTCAGGATAGTCGGAACGCGGCGCGCCTTCGGGTGTTATAGGAGATGGCACCGAAGACGCCCACCATTGCGCGCATCTGGCGCGGCAGGACCTTGCCCGACAAGGCCGATGCCTATGAGCGCTACAATTACGAGGCCGGCATCAAGCCGCTGATCGAGAAAGCGCTTGGCGTGCAGACTTTTCGCGAGGACACGCCGACGCATTCGGAATTCGTCACCATCTCCTATTGGGAGAGCGTCGAGGCGATGGCCGCCTTTACCGGCGGCGATCCGCAAAGCATCCACCATCTCGACCGCGACAAGGAGTTCCTGATCGAATTGCCGAAGGGTGTCCAGGTGTTGCGCATCCTTTCCAGCCACGGAATGGTTGGCGGCAGCTGATGTTTGCGGGCTTTGACGCCAGGACCGTTCAAATGGAGGAGACATCGATCTTCGTCAGGGCCGGTGGCTCAGGGCCGCCGCTGCTGCTCCTGCATGGCTTTCCCGAAACGCATGTGATGTGGCGCGACATAGCGCTGGCCCTGGCCTCGCACTTCAGCGTGGTTGCCGCCGATCTCAGGGGCTACGGACAAAGCGGCTGTCCGGCTTCCGGAGCCAATCATGCCGCCTATTCCAAACGAGCGATGGCGCGCGACATGGTGCAGGTTATGGACGTTCTAGGCTTCGACCGCTTCACGGTTGCCGGCCATGACCGTGGCGGCCGCGTCGCCTACCGGCTGGCGCTCGACCATCCCGAAACCGTGTCGAAAGTCGCCGTTCTCGACATCGTCCCCACGGCCTCCGCCTGGGATCGGGCCGATGCCAGGTTGGCGCTGGCCTTCTGGCCGTGGAGCCTGCTCGCCCAGCCGGAACCGCTGCCTGAGCGCCTGTTGTCCGCAGCACCCGACGCAGTTGTCGACAATGCGATCGCCGGCTGGGGCTCGGCTCCAGATGCTTTTCCCGCTGAGGTCAGGGCCGCCTATATCGAGGCGCTGCGTGATCCCGCCCATGTCCACGCCATCTGCGAGGAATATCGCGCCGCCGCAGGCATCGACCGCGAGCACGACGCGCAGGACCAGGCTGATGGCTGTCGCATCAGATGCCCGCTGCTTGCGCTCTGGAGCGGCGAGGGCGGGTTGGAGAACTGGTATGCGGAGGAGGGCGGCCCGTTGGCGATCTGGCGGCAATGGGCTGATAACGTCGAAGGCGGCTCGGTCAAGGGTGGGCATTTCTTCCCGGAAGAGCACCCCGAAGACACGGCTGCAAGGCTGTCGAGATTCTTCGCAAGCTGACGGCGGACCGATTGCTAAATCCGGCCCTGTGTAGTCCTGTGTCGACTATCTCAGATGCCCGAGGGACTGCAGGATCAAAGTGCTCGAAAGACCAAGCAGGGCGATACCGTAAAACCGGTCGATCCACACGGCGTTTGGCCCAGCCAGAAGCCTTGCAGCCCGCGCGCCAAGGGCTGCGTAAAACGTCAGCACAAACACATCGGCAAGCGCGGCGATAATGGCCAGGATGCCATACTGGATCGCGATCGGCTCATCCACGCGGACAAAATGCGGCAGGATCGCGGGGAAAAGCAGCCAGGCCGCCGGATTTGTGACCGCCACCAAGAAGCAGCGCCCAATGAGTGCCTTGGCTGAATGGCGTGTTTCGGGAAGGTTAGCGTTGAACGAAGGTCGGGATGCGGTGCGCAGGGTACCGATGGCGACGAAAAGCAGATAGCCCGCGCCGAACATCCTGAGAGCCGAGAGATAGAATTCCGAAGCCAGCAAAAGAGCGCCGAAGCCCAGCGCGACGATGCTGATAAGAACGAAATCAGACAGTACGACGCCGGCCATGCCGAGAAACGCGCGTCGAAAACCGTAGCGGGAGCCGTTGGTGATGGCGAGCACGACGTCCGGTCCCGGAACCGCCATTCCGAGCACCGACACGAAGGCAAATGTCACCAGCGGCAGGTTTCCCATGACGCCGCGTAATGTACCCGGCGCTCACCGTCCGTAACGCCCTTCACACAGCGGCTTGGCTATCGCCGATTGTTGTTGGCCACCTTGGCTCAGTGCCCGCCGCGCATCTTCACCACCACAGTCCGCACCGCCAGCACCAGCACGGTGATGATGATCAGGATCACCGAGAGCGCGGCGATCGCCGGGTCGATGTTGTCGCGCAGGCCCATCCACATCAGCCGCGGCAGCGTGATGGCGTTGACCGAGGTGATGAACAGGGTGACGCCGATCTCTTCCCAGGACAGCACGAAGGACAGCAGCGCGGCGGTGACGATGCCGAACCTGATGTTGGGCATGATGATGCGCGTGGCGCGCTCCCACACACCGGCGCCAAGGCCGCGCGCGGCAAGGTCGATGCGGCGGTCGAGCTGGCTGAGCGAGACCAGGATCAGCACCGTGGCGAAAGGCACCGTCATCACCGAATGCGCCATGGCGACGCCAAGCCAGGTGTCGTAGCCGAAGAACGAGCTCATGCCCGAGATCGACGTCAGCAGGAAGTAGAGCGTGATCGCCGAGACCACCGGCGGCACCACCATCGGCAACAGCACGAAGCCGACAAGGGTGGCCGTGAAGCGCGGCTGGAACATCCAGACGCCAAGGCTGAAGCACAGCGCCAGCACGGTGGAGATGACGCTGCTGACGATGCCGATGCGGATCGACAGCAGGATGGCGTCGAGCCAGCGCGGATCCTCGATCAGCGCGCGGTAGTGGCGCAGCGACAGCTCGCCCGTCGGCATCGCCAGCATGCGGCTTGGCGTCAGCGACACCGGGATGACCGCCAACAGCGGCAGCAGCAGGAACAGTGCCACCAGCACGGCGAGGATCAGCGAGACGGGACCGGGGCGATAGGTCGGCATCAGATCAGTTGCTTCGGTCTGACATAGCGGAACAGCAGCGCCATGAGCGCGCCGACGAACAGCACCAGCACGACGCTGATCGCCGCGCCCAGTCCCCAATCGGGACTCTGGAAGATGCGCAGATAGATCAGCTCGGCGATCATCACGCTGCGGCCGCCGCCGAGGATCGCCGGCGTGACGAAGAAGCCGAGCGAGAAGACGAACACGATCATCGCCGAACCGATGATGCCGGAGCGCGTCATCGGCACGAACACGGTCCAGAAGGTGCGCATACGGCTGGAGCCGAGCCCGCGCGCCGCGAGCAGCACGCGCTCGTCGAGGCTGCGCATGGCGGAGGCCAGCGGGAACACCGCGAAGGGAATGAGGAAATGCGTCATGCCGACGATGACGCCGAACTCGTTGCGCACCAGCGCCAGCGGCTCGGAGATGAAGCCGATCGATTGCAGCCAGGTGTTGATCAGGCCGCGGTTGGACAAAAGCGCCACCCAGCCGAAGGCGCGGGTCAGCACCGAGATCCAGAAGGGGACGAGAATGCAGAATTCAGCGATTATGCGCTGTGCCGGGCTGCCGCGCACCCACACCATGGTGATGGCGTATGCCGCCGCCACGGAAACCACGGTGACGATCAGCGCGATGCGCAGCGTGCGGATGAACACAGACTGCACCAGGGCATCGGTGGCGAGCGCGCCATACTGGCCGAGCCCCGGTGTCGGCAAGGTGACGCTCCACTTGACGACGCCGAGGAACGGCCAGGCGTAGGCCAGCACAAGGAACAGGAGCAGCGGCGCCATCAGCACCGCCGCGCCCATCCTGTCGGAGAGGGTGCCTCTCATCGAAGCTCGTGCCCGGCCTGGTCAGGCCGAGATGATCTTGGTGTATTCGTCGAGTGCTGCCCCGTAATTCTTGGCGTACCAGTCCATGTCGAGCGCGATCTGCTTCTTCATGTTTTCGGGATCGACCGGGTTGATGCGCTTCTTGTCGGCGGGGATCAGCGCATCGGCGGCCGGATTGGCCGGACCCTGTCCGAGCTTGTCGAACATCACCAGTTGCTTTTGCGGATCCTGGGCGCTGGCGATGAACTTCATCGCTGCGTCCTTGCCGCCGGGGTTGCCCTTGAGCACGGCCAGCGCGCCGGGCGAAATCAGGCCCTGATCCCAGATGAACTTGATCTTGCCGCCCGAGTCCTGCTCGATCAGCGAGGCGCGGGTCGACCACACGATCGCCATCGAGGCTTCGCCGTTGAGCAGCACGCTCTGGCTCTCGGCGCCGCCGCCCCAGTAAGCCACGACGTTTTCCTTGAAAGCGGCGATCTTGTCATGCGCGCGCTTCAGGTCGAGCGGGTAGAGCGAGGCCGGCGCGATGCCGTCTGCGAGAAGTGCGGCTTCCCAGCTCGACACGCCCCATTTGTAGAGCGAGCGCTTGCCCGGAAACTTCTTCACGTCGAAGAAGTCGGCCATGCCGGTCGGCGCGTCCTTGCCGTATTTCTCCGAGTCATAGGCGATGACGTAGGAGAAGAAATAGGTCGAGGCCGCGTATTCCCAGCCGAAGCCGTCGCGCATCTTCTTCTTGTCGACGATGGCATAGTCGATCGGCTCGAGCGCACCCTGGGCGCCGAGCGTGATGGCCGAGAACGGGTCGACATCGACGAGATCCCAGGTCGGCGCGCCGCTCTTGAACTGTGCGGCAATCGCGCCTTCGGTCGGGCCCGAACCGTCCATCTTGACGGCGATGCCGGTCTCCTTGGTGAAGGCCTGGCCATAGGCGGCGTCATAAGCGGTGAGGGCATCGCCACCCCAGTTGACCAGCACCAGTTCCTTGGCCTGCGCAAACGCGCCGGTCGAGCGCAGCAGCATCGGCGTGCCGGCCAGCACGAAGGCTGCAAGCTGGGTGAATTGCCGGCGCGAAATCTCGCCGCGCACAGCCCGGGCGGATAGCGCGTCCATGGCTTGTTTTTTGCTTTGGTCTGTCATTTTAGTTCCCCTTTTTCGTTGTTGGTTCCGGTGGTTATGGCGCGCTCCAGATTCTTTGCTGGAAGACTTCGCCGTTCTCGTCGTCATCCTCCGTCCGGAAGGAGGAAACCCTTTTCCGCCGGCCAGGTCAGCCAGACGGAATTGCCTTGGCTCAGCGCCGCCGCCGCGACCTCGTTCGGCACCGAGACGGTCACCTTGGCGCCCTGGCGTGTCGTCAGATCGAGTTTGGTCGCCGCACCCAGATAGGTCGAGCCGATGGCGGTGGCGGCAATGCCGTTCTCGCCGGCGGCGGCTTCGCGCGTGATCGACATATGTTCGGGCCGGATCGCCAATATGGCATCGCCACGGACTTTCTCGGCCTTGCAGAGCATGTTGACCGCGCGGTCCTCGCAGAGGCCCGTCGAGCCATTGTCGGCGGGCTTGACCCCCTTCAACGGCAGCATGTTGATCTCGCCAAGGAACTCGGCGACGAAGCGGTTGTCCGGCCGGTCGTAGACCTCGTCCGGCGCTCCGACCTGCAGCAATTTTCCGTGGTTGAAGATGGCGACGCGCGACGACAGCGCCAGCGCCTCGCTCTGGTCGTGGGTGACGAAGACGAAGGTGGTGCCGGTCTCCTGATGCAGCCGCTTCATCTCGGCCTGCATCTGGCCGCGCAGGCTCTTGTCGAGCGCCGAGAACGGCTCGTCGAGGAGCAGCACGCCGGGTTCGAACACCAGCGCGCGCGCCAGTGCCACGCGCTGCTGCTGGCCGCCGGAAAGCTGCGCCGGCAGTTTCGTCTCATGGCCCTTGAGGCCGACGCGCTCGATCATCTCGGCAACGCGGCGCTTGATCTCGGAAGCCGATTTCTTGCGTACCTTGAGCGGGAAGGCGATGTTGGCCTCGACCGACATGTGCGGGAACAGCGCATAGCCCTGGAAGACCATGCCGGCGGCACGCTGTTCGGCCGGCCGCTCGGTGATGTCGATGCCGTCGCTGAAAAGCTTGCCGGCGGTCGGTTGCACGAAGCCGGCGAGGATCATCAGGAATGTGGTCTTGCCCGAGCCGGAGGGACCGAGCAGCGTCAAAAACTCGCCGCGGCCGATATTGAGCGTCAGATCGTCCAGCGCCTGGAACGAGCCGAAGCTCTTGCCGATCCCGATTGCCTTGATCTCTGCGGCCCGGCCGGGTTGCTGCATCCTGCCTCTTCCTTGATCGTGGCTTGAGCGTAGGGCAGTGCGCCGGCTCACCGCAACCGAATAGTTTTCGCCAGATCGGCAAATTTGATTCACGGATGGGAGGCTAGTACGGGCTGATCCGGTTCTCCGACAGCTTCGACCTCAACCACCCATTGAATGCTTCCAGCACCGGGTGGCTGGCCTTGGCATGTTCCGACACCAGGAAATACGAGCGCGGCGAGGGGATCGCGATGTCGAAGGGGCGCACCAGACGGCCTTCGCTCAGCGCCCGGCGGCTGGTCAGCTCGTCGCCCATGGCGATGCCCTGGCCGGCGATCGCCGCGGAAAAAACGAGGTTCATGTCCGAGAAGAAGATGCCGCCTTCGGTGTCGGGGTTTTCCACCTTGGACAGCGCCAGCCAGCGCGCCCAGTCCTCGGTGTCGCCGAGATGCAGGAGATTGGCGCGCAGCACGTCGGCCGGTTTTGAAAAGCCGCCGACCTTGTTGAGCAGTGTCGGGCTGCAAAGTGGCGTGAACGAGATTTCGCACAGCAACTCCACCGAGCGGTTCGGCCAGTTGCCGACGCCAAAGGCAATGAAGGCATCGGCGTCCGGATTGCTGACATCGTCCAGCCGCCGCGGCGTCAGGATCGACAGCGCCACGTCCGGATACATTTGCCGGAACTCGCCGATATGCGTGCATAAAAACAGAGAGGCGAAGCCCGGCGTGCAGGAAACGGCGAACGAGCCGCCGACGCCCGTGCCGGCCTGGCGCGTCACCGCATCGCCGAGCACCGTCAGCGCCTTTCTCACATCGGCGGCATAGCGCTGGCCGCGCGGTGTCAGCGCCACGCCCTTGCCGATGCGCTCCAGCAGGTCGAAGCCGAGGTCGCGTTCGAGCAGCCGCAACTGATGGCTGACGGCGCTGCGGGTCAAATGCAGTTCATCGGCTGCGCGCCAGACACTGCCGTGACGGGCAAAACTGTCGAGGGCGCGCAACGCCTGTGTGGAAGGTATTCGCAAGAGGCCTCAGGTGAACCGAATTTGCATGAACCGGAAAAACATATCACTTTTTGCAATGCCGCTTCACTGCTTTCTTGGGGCGCATGGAGAAACCGGTGACGACCTCGGCGCAAGCCACCGCGCTTGCCTGTCTCGATGGCATCCAACCGTCGCTGTCGGCGTGGACGCGCGCCATTTTCGATTTCGGGGAAACCGCCTGGCGCGAATACCAGTCGGCGGCCTGGTATGTGGCGCGGCTGAAGCATGAGGGCTTTTCGGTCGAGGAAGGGTCGGCCGGCATGCCGACCGCCTTTTGTGCCCACTGGACGAATGGCCCGGGGCCGACCATCGGCATGTACGGCGAATACGACGCCGTGCCCGGCAACTGCCAGGACGCGGCAACGGTGAAGCGATCGCGGCCGGGCCTTGGCGTCGAGGCCGGCGGCCACACCGATCCGCATTCCGGGCTCGGCATTGCCGGCCTCGGCGGACTTCTCGCCGCCAAGGCGGCAATGCAACGCCACGGCATCGAGGGGACGCTGCGCTTCACCGGCGAGCCGGCCGAGAAGGTCAGGGGCTCGAAGCCGATCCATGCGGCCAAGGGCTACTATGACGGCCTTGCCGGTATGATCTCCTTCCACCCCTTCTATATGCTGCCGCTCTGCAACACGGCGCGCTGGGACACGCATTGCGGCGCCGCCTATGCCATGATCTACCGTTTTGTCTGCGACGAACCCGAAAAATGGGTTCGCGCAAGCGATGGCGCGCCGATCCCGCAGGCGCATTCGGCGGTGCGGGCGCCCGGCGCCAATGACGCGCTGATGACGATGTACATGGCCTCCAAGGCGCTGCGCGATTCCATGCTACCCCACCAGGGCGGCTGGTCGATCAGCGAGGCGATCCTCACCGCCGGGCAGGCGACCGCCGACAATCTGCCGGCGGGGCTGGCCGAGATCCAGTACATGATCCGCGTGCCGACCATTGCCATGGCAGAGCAGGTCACCGCGGTGCTCGACCGTAATGCGGCCGCGGCCGCGGCGATCAGCGGTTGTCGCCATGAGCGCCATTGGGTGTCGAAGTCGCGGCCGGGCCTCGCCAATCACGCCATGGCAGGGATTGCCTATGAGGCGCTGTCCACCGTTGGCGCTCCGAACTGGGACGAGGCGGCGAAAGCGATCGGTCGCGAGGTCCAGGTCAATGCCGGCGGCACCGCGACCGACAACCCTTTCATCGACGAGATGGAGCGGCTGGTTGCGCCGCAAGAGGCTGAGGCAATCCTGCGCCGCGATTTGCCTCCGTCGCAGATCAACTCGACCTCCGACGACTACACCGACATGTCGTGGCACACGCCGACCGCACGCTTCTATGTCGCCCGCCCGGCGCTGCGCTCGGCGAATGGCCATGCCTATCCATCCTGGGCGATGAACGCGCTGGGCGGTATCTCGGCCACCATCGACCCGATGGTCATTTGCGCCGCCAAGACGGTTGCGCTTGCAGCCCTCCGCCTGCTCGAGGACAAGTCCGCGCGCGATGCGGCCATGGACGAATTCGTCACCCGCACTGGCGGCGGCGTCGGCGGCTCGAACTGGATCGCGCCGCTTTGCGACTATGACCCGCCGATCAATTTCCGCTGGCCGGAATATGTCACCACCGCGCGCGGACGCGATTGGTGGATTCCGAGCAGCCAATCCAATCAAGCTGCATAGTCAAATCGAGGAGAACCTTATGACCGTCCATGACCGCATCGTCGCCGAACCGTTCTCGCTGCAGCGCCGCAATCCCGCCGGCGGCACCAAGCCGCTGACGTCATGGGGCTTTGCCAACGAGACCGACGTGCTGACAGACGTGTTGCTCGGCTCGCCAAACTTCCTGCGCCACCTCTCGACCAGCTCGCTGTCGCGCAAGCATTTGCGCGAAGCGCCCTGCAACGTCCAGATCGCGCAGGCGCAGCACAAGGACCTCGTCGCCGCCTACGAGCATTTCGGCGTCAACATCCACTGGCACGAGCCGACGCCGGAACTGCCGATGCAGGTCTATTCCAGAGACTCCAGCGTCATGACGCCCTACGGCGCCTTCATCACCGCCATGGCCAATTGGTGGCGGCGCGGCGAGAACTATGCCGCCATCCGCACCTATGAAAAGCTCGGCATCCCCATCTACGACATGGTCACGGCTGGCACCTTCGAAGGCGGCGACTTCAACGTCATCGAGGAGGGCGTGGTGCTGATCGGCTGCGGCGGCGCCCGCACGCAGGAAGAGGGCGCCCGGCAGGTGCAGGACTGGTTCGAAAAGGAAGGCTGGGAAACGCGCCTCGCCTTCATCGACGAATACTATGTCCATATCGATCTGATGGTGGTGCCGATCGCTGAAAAGCTCACCGCGGTGTGCCTCGCCTGCACCGAGCCCGGCATTGTCGACTGGCTGAAGGGCAAGGGCCACGAGATCATCGACGTGCCCTTCCAGGACACGATGGCGCTCGGCTGCAACTTCATGTCGCTGGGCAAGGACAGGGTCATCGCGCCGACGTCGAGCCAGTCGCTGATCGGCCAGCTCAAGGCACGCGGCTTCGAGGTTGCTGCCGTCGACATGAGTGAGATTTCCAAGACCGGCGGCGGCATTCACTGCATGGCGCAGGCGCTCAAGCGCGAGCCGGCGTAAGGGCACGAATTGCCGCCGGGACCTGTGACGGACTGCTGTCAGATTTGACAAAACAGGCCTGGCAGAGGAAATTGATGCCATTAGAGGAGGGATTCTGTGAAGAAAATTTACGAAAAGCCGAGTCTGGCCAAAGCCGGCAAACTCGGATCGCTGGTCGCTTCAAACCCGTCGAAGCCCGCCCCCTGAGCGCAACCAGCCGCTGAAGGCCGAAATTCGGTCGTCCTGGTTACCGGCGAGCGGATCGCGCTGTATGATTGAAGGGAGCCCGCCGGCTTTGAACGGCGGGCTTTTTGCTTTGCGCCAGAGCGCCGCCGCGTCAACTGGCTAGCCCAGTCTTCCCGACCCTGAATTGAACTTGCGCCGGGCGTTTTCCAGATGCGCGCGCATCGCCTGCCGGCCGCTTCCGGGTCGTGGCGCTCGATCGCCTCGAACACCGCCTGGTGGCCGGCAAAACTCCCGCGGTTTTCGATCTCCGTATTGGCCACGTGGATGCGCTGGTTGATCAGCCATTCGACCTAGCCGATGATTTGAAAACCAAGCCAGCTTTCCCAAAAGATCATGCCCAAACAAAGCCATAGCGCGAAGACCACATGCGCGCCGTTCCCGCCCGCTCGGCGATCAGGGAGTGGCTGGCGTGAGATGGCCGCGCTGACGACGGAACGAGATCGCCTCGTCTGGCCGGCCGGACTCGCGACGGCGTGGTCCGGCCGGAACTCCATCTGCTATGCGGGTATCAATACGGCGATGCGATGCACGCCGACCTCCTTGCTTGTATTCGTCGCTTCATCGGTCTTGCCCTTGGAGCAGGTGTACATATCACCCGTCTTGAGCTTGAATTCCTTGTCCGCTTTCTTGATCGTGAATGCACCTGAGGTAATGGTGCACACCATGTCGTTGTCCATCACGGTTTGAGGAGCATGTGCTCCGGGCTGAAACACAACGTCGATAATTGCGATGCTCTTGTAGGCGGGAATGTCAGCATTGCCGGTGCCGACCTCCACCACCCTGACACCGGGCGCAATCTCCTTGCCCTCTTTCGGGCCGTATTTCTTGATTTTTGCCGATGCCGCCAAGGTGAACAAAGGCGCTACCGCGGCGGTCGTCAGACCGAGGGCAATTGCAGACCTGCGATTCATGGTTTTCATTGCATCCTCCCGATGCTCGTCATGCATGGATATGCACGACCGCGATATATTAGCACAAACGAATTTACTTGTATGCAAAGTGGCTGTGGCGCAGGCCAGCAAGAAATGCTCCGCCGGATAATGTCGCTTCACTGTACCTTTTGCCGGAATTTCGAATGACAGGTCGAGCAATCCTGCAGGATGAGATGCAGGATATGCTCCGCCGGCAGTTTGGTCGGATCGGCTTCCTCTGGAATCGAGCGCTTGCCGAGCAGGCTGCCGCCGCCCATCGCCAGGCCGGTGCCCATGCGCATGTCATCGGTGATGACGGCCGGCGCGCTTTCGGCCTTGGCGGCCAGAGCGTCGGCCAGCGTTCCGATATGATTTGCCAGGGCCTCGAATTCCGCCCGTGACTGATCGATCTCCAGCCTGGCCTGCGAAGGCGGTCCAAGCGAGCCGCTCGGAAATTCGGCAATCAG
Source organism: Mesorhizobium sp. M0037 (assembly GCF_040323635.1). Lineage (NCBI taxonomy): Bacteria > Pseudomonadati > Pseudomonadota > Alphaproteobacteria > Hyphomicrobiales > Phyllobacteriaceae > Mesorhizobium > Mesorhizobium sp. M0037. Next base: position 278,961 of record NZ_JAMYVB010000003.1, read on the forward strand.
GGCAGGGCCGGTGCGCGCGCGCAGCGTGTCCGCTGCCGCCTTGAAGGCTGCCGCGTCATAGGCTTGCCTGCGGTCGAACATGCCGGCAATGGTTTTCGCAGCCGCCGCCATCTCCTTCATCGACGCCTGGCGGGGCGCGACGATCGGTCCGCTGCCGACGGAGGCGCCCATCGTAAGGGCACAGACCAGCCACAGCAGCGCCGCTTTCACAGTCCATCTCACGGCGCCATGTCCTTGCCCCATCCATCCGTGCTCAGCCAGCCGCAGCAGGGGTTCGACCTGCAGTCGGATTCTTCGGTCGTGATGCCGGTTCTCATCGGTAAATTTCCGTCGCCGGAGGTCCCCGTCTCTGAGCAGATAGACCTTCCAGCCACCGGAAGGTCAACTGATTGAGAAGGCCGATCAGCGGGCAATCAGCACAGGCTTGCAGCAAGCTGACGCAGCGTTTCCTTGACTTGGATCGCAAAAACGGGCAGCAAGGCGGGGGTGAGGGAGAGCATTCTACCGTGGCGCAGACCATGGAGTGCTCTTTTTTTCGTATCAGGCGCCGCATAATCGGTGGCTGATGGAGGGATTGGTTAACCAACTTTGTCCATCTTTTGATTCAATCGGCAACAGACGCGAAAGGTGCAGGGGGCACCAGCGAACTGTGGATGTCACGGATGCGAGGGTCGCAAGCCTGCATGCCGATTGAGAGTGGTTGTATGGCGTTTTTGCGTTTGAAAGACCGGGGCGATACTCCTGAGCGGGGTTTGACTTCGAAGAGATCCGGCCAGCGCTGGGTGGTGGTGCCGGTTGTCGGCGCGGCCTTGGCGCTGTGGTCGGTGGCAACCATGGCCGGCCTCTATTCGCTCGGCACCTCGCTCACCGCCGCTTCCAACAGCCTTCCGCACAGTCTGCTTCTGCCGAACGCAGCACTTGCCGATTCGCGCCGCAGCCTCGCCAATTCGTGGGCGCCGCGGCTTTCGGCGCAAAAATCACAGGCCTCGCTGCTCAGCCAATGCGACGCCGGGTGCGCGCATGGCGCCGCGAACTTCGCGCATGACGGCAAGATGGCGCGGCTGAAGCCGGCCGCGCATGCTGTGGCCCCGAGCATTGTCGCCTCAAACATTGCGCCAAACACCAGCGTCGCTCTCGCCACTTCGCGCGGCATGCGCTTCGACGGCGTGGTGGCCAAGGCAGGGCTGTCGCCGCAAAAGCTGGCTGCCGCCTTCGCCAAGGCCTCGAATGCGCCCTTCATGCTTGCCAGCCTTCCGGTCGCTGCCCGTTTCGCCGAAGTCCGGCTGCCCGATCAGCATGGCCCGGCCTCGGAACGCTTTGGGCCGGAAGTGGCTGAGATCGAACGCTCATCGCGCCTGGCGCTGGCGCTGGCCAACAGCTTGCCGGAAGACGCTGACATGCTGGCCCCGCCGCCGGCCGTTGAAGCAATCGCCGGAGGGCAGGATCCTGAGCAGGCCGAGGTTCAGGTCGCTTCGCTGCCGCCGCAGGACGATCTGCCCGACAACATTGCGTTGCCCGGTTGGCGTCCACGCGCCGAAACCGCTCAGCCTGCCGAGGCTCGGCAAGCCAGCAAGCCCAGGGCAGCCAAGCCACAGACCGACAGGACGCCCGAGAGCCCCGCACCCCAGTCGCCGGGCAATTCGTCGCCGCGCTCGCCACGCAGTACTTCGGAGGTCGCCGCACTGCCTGGCGTGCCAGACAGCCAGAGCATCCAATCAAGCCGGATCAAGCCTGGCAAACGGTCGAAGACACAGGCCGGCGAGATGCTGGCCTATGCCAAGCCGGACGTCCCGGCGGGCGGTGTCGGTCGCGCCTTCAAGGATCTGTTCGCCACGCCCGGAATGGGCGGCGGCGTCGCCGTGTACGATATCTCGGCCAAGACCGTCTATATGCCGGACGGCTCGCGGCTGGAGGCCCATTCGGGGCTGGGTTCGATGGTCGACCAGCCGCGCTTCGTGCACAAGAAGAATGTCGGCCCGACGCCGCCCAACACCTATGATCTGCGACTGCGCGAATCCCGCTTCCATGGCGTCGAGGCGCTCCGTCTCACTCCCGTCAGCGGCGGCAATAAATACGGCCGCGACGGCCTGCTCGCCCACACCTACATGCTGCGCGGCGGCCGTGCGGAATCCAATGGCTGCGTCGTCTTCAAGGACTACGCCCGCTTCCTTGCCGCCTACAAGAAGGGCAAGATCAAGCGCCTCGTCGTCGTGCCGCGCCTGACCAAGCCGCTGACGCGGGTCGCTCAGGAAGGCCGGGGAGCGTAAGGCAGTAGGCAGTAGGCAGTAGGCAGTAGGCAGTAGGCAGTAGGCAGTAGGCAGTAGGCAGTAGGCAGTAGGCAGTAGGCAGTAGGGCCCAGGAGCGTCCATCGCCTGTTGATTTGTTTTTCTGCCCCTATTGCCTATTCCCCACTGCCTATTCCCTTTTCACCCCCAGGCAGACTATGAGTGACCCCTGCGGGTCGGCTTCACCACGAGGACATCCATGACAATACGCGCTGTCGTTTGGGGCGAGAACATCCATGAGCGGACCAATGAGGTGGTCGCAGCCCTCTATCCCGAGGGCATGCACACGACCATCGCCAAGGCGCTGAATGCCGACAAGGCGATCTCCGCCTCGACCGCCACGCTCGAGCAGCCGGAGCACGGCCTGCCGGCCGACCGTCTGGCCGAGACCGACGTGCTGGTCTGGTGGGGCCACAAGGATCATGGCGCGGTGGCCGACGAGATCGTCGAGCGCGTCGCCCGCCGCGTTTGGGAGGGGATGGGGCTGATCGTTCTCCATTCCGGCCATTTCTCGAAAATCTTCAAGCGGCTGATGGGCACGCCCTGCACGCTGAAATGGCGCGAGGCGGGCGAGCGCGAGCGGCTTTGGGTGACCAGTCCCAGCCATCCGATCGCCGAGGGCGTCGGCGAATATTTCGAGCTCGAGAATGAAGAAATGTATGGCGAGCAGTTCGCCGTGCCCGAACCTCTGGAGACCGTCTTCATCTCCTGGTTCCAGGGCGGCGAGGTGTTCCGTTCTGGGCTGACCTATCGCCGCGGCGCCGGCAATGTCTTCTACTTCCGCCCGGGCCACGAGACCTATCCGACCTATCACGACGCCAATGTGCACAAGGTGCTGCGCAATGCGGTGAAGTGGGCGCACAATCCGCAGGGCACCAAGTCGGCGATCCTTGAGGCGCCGAACGTGCCGGTCGAGAAGGCGCTGGAGCCGATCGTCGAGCGCGGCGGCAAGCTGCACGCTTCGGGCGAGGCCGGCTTCCGCTAAAGCAAAATCCAGGAAAAAAGGCGTAGCGGTTTTCCGCATGGGTTTCCTAGACCGTATCTGCGCCATATGATTGAATCGAACCAATTCGCTCGGAGTGCAGAGAATGCGGCTTTTGATACTGGGTACCGGCTGGATGGCGCAGGAGCATGCCCGCCGTTTCGGCGGCATCGACGGCGTCGAGATCGTCGGTGCTGTCGACGTCGATGAAAAGCGCGTGGGCGAATTCGCCGACGGGTTCAAGATACCGAAGCGATTCACATCGCTGGAAGACGCGCTGGCGTGGGGCGAGTTCGATGCGGTCGCCAACGTCACGCCGGACCGCATTCACCACCCGACCACCATGGCGTTGATCGCGGCCGGCAAGCCGGTGCTGTGCGAAAAGCCGCTGGCCGAAGACTTCGGCAAGGCAAGCGAGATGGCCAAAGCGGCTGAGGCGGCCGGCATCGTCAACATGGTCAATCTCACCTATCGCAATGTCGCTGCCTTGCAGAAGGCGCGGCAGATGGTGCTGGTCGGCGAGATCGGCACCGTCCGCCACGTCGAGTCCTCCTATCTGCAGAGCTGGCTGGTCTCGAAATTCTGGGGCGACTGGCGCACCGACCCGAAATGGCTGTGGCGGCTGTCGCGCGACCACGGCTCCAACGGCGTGCTCGGCGATGTCGGCATCCACATCCTCGATTTCGCCAGCTATGGCGCCGCACTCGACGTCGACCACGTGTTTTGCCGGCTGCGCACCTTCGACAAGGCGCCAGGCAACCGCATCGGCGAATACGACCTCGACGCCAATGACAGCTTCGCCATGACGCTGGATTTCTCCAACGGCGCCTTTGGCGTCGTTCACGCCAGCCGCTGGGCGACCGGCCACATCAACGAATTGCGCCTGCGCATCTATGGCGACAAGGGCGGCATCGAAGTCGTGCACAATCTCGAGGGTTCGGAACTGAAGGCGTGTGTCGGCGAGGATATCGAGAACGCCAAATGGCAGGTGCTCGACGCCGGCACGGTGCCGACCAATTACCAGCGCTTCGTCGATGCGGTTCGCAGCGGCGTGCAGGCCGAGCCTTCATTCCACCATGCCGCCGAACTGCAGAAGGTGCTGGATCTGGCCATGGTTTCGGAACAGAAGCGGACGGAACTGAGGGCCAGCGCCGATACGCAGTGATGTGAAGGGAGGAAGAAACAATGGTCACGCGCCGCGCGCAATGTCTCTGCGGCCAGCTTTCAGCCGTCTGTTCGGGCGAGCCGGTGCGCATCTCGGTCTGTCATTGCCTCGACTGCAAGCGCCGCACCGGCAGCGCCTTCAGCTACAATGTCCGGTTTGCGCAAGCTGATGTATCGATCGAGGGACGGGCGAAGCAGTTCACGCGCACCGGCGACGAGGGCGGCCGCGTCATCTACAATTTCTGCCCGGAGTGCGGCGCCGCCGTCCACTATCGCATCGACACGCAGCCCGGTGTGATCGCCATTCCCGTCGGCGCCTTCGCCGACCCGTCGTTCCCGCCGCCATTTCAGTCTTTTTACCACGAAAGCCGGCGCTGTGAGTGGGTCGAGATCAATGCCGAGCCGCTGGCGACGTTCGACTGAAGGCCGCTTTTTGGATACCCGGAACCGTCCGCACGCTCCGCGCCTTCAAGAGGGCATCGCCCCTGATTGCCATTGCCGGGCCGTTAGCCATCGCGCTCGGCTGCCCCATGAATAGGCATAAGTCAAGACGAATCCGGCTTGCGGCCCGATTGCTGACATGCTTACCTGACGGCATGTGTTCAATGGGGGTATATGGATGGCTAAGGAATCTTCGAATTCCGCTTCTTCAGAAAAGAAGGCGGACGTAAATCTGATAGGTAACACAGAAGGAAACGGGCTGAACTTCATGGGAGTTCAGGCCCGCGAAAACGGAACCGCCGGCGACGCCGTCGGTGTCGACAAGATCCGTGACCTGCTGTTCGGCAACCAGATGCAGGACTATGACCGCCGCTTTTCCAAGCTTGAAGAACGGGTGTTGCAGCGCTTCAAGGATGTTGAATCCGAGGCCAAGCGCAATCTCGAAATGTACGAGTCGAATGCAAAGAAGCAGATCGATTCGCTTGCAGGGCAATTGCGGAGCGAAAAAGATTCACGAGCCGATGCCGACAAGGAGATCGACCGGAATCTTCGCGAGCAAAACCAGGCTCTTGAAAAGCAGGTGCGCACGTTGTCGGATCAGTTAAGCGCGCTCGAGCGCGACGTTTCGGACCGGATAAATCGAAACGATCATTTGCTGCGTGAGGAAATCAAGCAGAAGAATGAAGGCGTTCAGATGCTGATCGAGAAGATGTTTGCCGACCTCAGCAACGTCAAGACCGACCGAAATCTTTTGGCTGGCCTGTTTGTCGAGGTTGCAAAGTGTCTCAATCAGGATCCCGTCGGGAGCAAGAGCAACTCGGACCGTAGCTGGAAAGTGAGTTGATGGGACCTTGACGTCCACCGTCGACCCATTCAACCTTCCGCAAAGAACAGCCTCGAACGATACAGAGATTGATCGCGAGGCTCTGGCTCGTCTTTTGATCGAAATTGCCCGGAACGTTGATCCGGACTACCGTGCGCAGTTCGAGGCGGTTCCAACCGCCGATCCGCGCATGGAAACGCTGCGGCAGTTGCTGGTCAGCCGCGAAATCTCCGAGCTTTCACGCGTCACGCATCTGCTCGACGAACCCGAGCAGCTTGCGGCGGCCGTGGGCGACGTTCTTCCCAGTGCTGCCGGACGAGCGCCTTACGCGCAACTCGGCGAGGCGCTTGCGCCAGCTGTCGAACGGGCTGTGCAACGGTCGATCCAGAAGAGCCCGCGCACGCTGACGGACATATTGTACCCGGTGTTTCTGCCGGCAATTCGCAAGTCGATCGGCGAAAAGATCGACCAGACCTTTCAGTCGCTGAATGAAACTCTAAGGCACATATTCACCTGGCACGGGCTCAAGTGGAGACTTGAAGCCTGGAGAACAGGGGCAAGCTTCTCGGCAGTTGTTCTGAAGCATTCCCTTGTCTACCGTGTGGAACATGCGTTTCTCATTCATCGGAATTCCGGCCTTTTGATAACGCATGTAACGGCCGACAATGCAACGAGCGAAGATCCTCAGCTCATTTCTTCGATGCTCAGTGCGATTCAGGATTTTGTAAAAGACTCATTTAACGAGAAAGAGCAGAGCGGCCTGGACACAATCCGTTTCGGCGAGCTTCGTCTCTGGTCGGAAGTTGGACCGTTTGCGACCCTGGTTTCGGTGATCCGGGGAAATCCGCCGGAGGAATTGCATGAAGTCGTTCGCGATGTGTTGCTTCGCATCCATGAGGAAAGCTCACAGGCCTTAGAGCAGTTTGACGGCGACGGTTCGCAGCTGGCCAGCGTAGAGGCGCAGTTGCAGACCTGCGTCGAGCTGAAGCAGGAGGAATCAAACGACGGATTTCCGTGGCTGGTGGCGGCCGTTGCCCTGCTGCTTTTGAGTCTGGCAGGCGGTTGGTACCTTCTTTCCTGGCAATCAGCGCAGCGCTGGCAGGCTTACGTGTCGCGCTGGCAGGCTTACGTGTCGCGAGTGGAGGCCCAGCCGGGCATCATCGTTGCCGAACAGCAGGTACGCGATGGCCAGTTCTATATTGCCGGCCTGAGGGACCCGCTTGCCGTCGACCCGCAGTCGCTGTTGTCAGGCACGGGAGTCGATCCGGCCGGGGTTCATTCGCAATGGCAATTTTATCAGAGCCTTGAGCCGGAGTTCGTGCTGAAGCGGCTGACGGCGTCGCTGGCTCCGCCGGATTCAGTGCGACTTTCGATTGTCGATGGCCGCATCGTCGCCGAGGGTGAGGCTCCCGACACCTGGATCAGCCGGGCGCGCGCGGCGGCCCAGCAGCTTTCGGCAGGCGGGCCGGTCTTCGATATCTCGGGGGTTCGTGACGTAAGTCCCCAAGTGCGCGAGGCGGAGCGCTGGCACGCCTATGTGTCGCGACTGGAGACCCAGCCGGGCATCATCGTTGCAGACCAAAAGATAAGCGACGGCCAATTCTATATTGCCGGCCTGCGAGACCCGCTTGGCGCCGATCCGCAGTCGCTGTTGTCGGGAACAGAGGTCGATCCCGCCCGGGTTCATGCGCAGTGGCAGTTCTATCAGAGCCTTGAGCCGGAGTTCGTGCTGAAGCGGCTGACGGCGTCACTGTATCCGCCGGAAACAGTACGACTTTCGATCGTCGATGATCGCATCGTTGCCGAGGGTGAGGCTCCCGACACCTGGATCGATCGCGCGCGCGCGGCGGCCCGGCAGCTTTCGGCAGGCGGACCCGAATTCGACATCTCCAAGGTTCGTGACGTGAGCCCCGAAGCACGCGCGGCGGAGCACTGGCAGTATTATGTGTCGCGACTTGAGGCCCAACCGGGAATCATCGTAGCCCAACAAACGGCGAGGGGCGGACATTTCTATATTTCCGGCTTGAGAGACCCGCTTGCCGCCGACCCGCAAGCCCTGCTGTCCGGAACGGACGTTGATCCTGCCCGCGTTCATGCACAGTGGCAATTCTATCAGAGCCTTGATCCGAAGTTTGTGGTGAAGCGGCTGACGGCGGCGCTGTCCCCGCCGAAAACCGTTCAGCTCTCGATCATCCAGGGTCGCATTGTGGCCGTGGGTGAGGCTCCTGCCGGCTGGATCAACCGCGCGCGGGCCGCCGCTGAACAACTTTCGGCGGACGGAGTGGTTCTGGATGTCTCGCAGCTGCGTGAGCTGAACCTCGCAGAACTTAATCATTTGAGGCAGGCGATCCAGACGACCGATATTTTCTTCTCTTCCGGCAAGGTTGTGCCGGGACCGGAGCAGACGCCGGTTCTCGACAGGTTGGCGGATCAAATAAAGGAATTCGCCCAGAGTGCCCGCAATTCCGGCGTAACGGCGCGGTTCATGTTGACCGGGCATTCGGACACCACGGGCCGTGAGACGGCCAACGCGTCGATCAGCGCCGCCCGCGCCGAGACAGTTCGTGCGCTTCTCAACAAGCGCGGCGTTGCTCCCGAACTGCTGCTGGTTCGGGGCGCGGGCACTTTTGAGCCGGCTGTACCTGAAAACAGTCTAACCGGTAGCTCCACCAATCGCCGGGTTTCGATTACGGTAAACCTGGACTAGCGGAGCCCAACATGTTGCAAAAAAAGATCTGCATGCTGGGCGGCTTCGCCGTCGGAAAGACGAGTCTGGTCCGCAGGTTTGTGCAGAGCATCTTCTCAGAAACCTACTTGACCACCGTCGGAGTGAAAATCGACAAGAAAAGCGTCGCGCTCCCGGACAAAACCGTGGATCTGATTTTGTGGGATTTGGCCGGCGAGGACGATATCGGCTCATTCCGCGTCAGCTATGTTCGAGGTGCAACCGGGCTCGTGCTAGTCGTCGATGGAACCCGCGCTGCTACTCTTGCCGTGGCACTCACGCTGCGCGAACGGGTCGAGGCCGAATTCGGCGCCATGCCGTTCGTATTGCTGTTCAACAAGTCCGATCTGGCCGATCGGTGGGCGATATCGGATGGTGAGATCAACGAGTTGAGGCAACGTGGATGGCAAATCTATCTAACAAGTGCGCTTTCGGGCGAGCAGGTCGATGACGCCTTTCGTCAACTTGCCTTGATGGTCACCAAATAGACCATGCATGAATTGCCAAAAGAAGTCAGAAATTGGTTTTTCAATTTCTTCTTCGACGGGCACGCTGTCGCTTATCTGAAAATCGACGCTGAGCTTTGCATAGCTGCCAAGGGCGGTAATGTTGAACATTACGGGCTGTCATCGCTTCGCATCGGCAAGCCTGTTGCGGGGCAGCTTGAATTCATGGAAGGTTTGCTGCCTTGCCCGGAGCTTCCGTTTCGCATGGACATGATCGAACTGCCCGGCGGGCGTGTCGCCGACCTTCATTTTTTTGCTGACAATGCGTGCGTGTGGCTGCTTTTTCTGGACGCCACTGCCGAACGAGACAACAGGCAGCGGCTTCAACAGAAGGCCTATGAAATGACGCTCCTGCAAGAGAGGGAGCGTCAACTCAACGAAAAATTGCAATCGACGAACGAGGCACTGAGAAAGAGCCAGGAGGGATTGGCGCGTGAATACCAGCGCGCCGAAACCCTGCTCCTCAACATTCTTCCGGCATCCATCGCGGAGCGGTTGAAAGCGCAAAAGAAAATTGCCGACAACCACGCGGAGGTGAGTGTGCTTTTTGCCGACATCGTCGGCTTTACCGAAAGAGCGCGAAGCGTCGGAGCCGTGACGACGCTCGCTATCTTGAATTACTTCTTCAGGGCGGCGGACCGGCTCTCGGAACGATACGGCTGCGAAAAAATCAAGACAATCGGCGATTGTGTGATGGTGGTCTCTGGCTTGCCCACCGCGCGATCCGATCATGCAAAAGCCCTCGCGCGCTATGCAGTTGAGCTGCGCAAGGCGGTAAGGCGGGAACGCTTCGCAGGAGAACCGATAAGGCTGAGAATTGGAATTCACTCAGGACCGATCGTCGCCGGTGTCATAGGCAAGAGGCGGTTCGCCTATGACCTGTGGGGTGAGACCGTTAATCTCGCCTCACGTATTCAAACGTCCGCGGAGCCCGATGAAATCCGTATTTCCGATGCAACTTACCAACTGCTTGGACCGAAATTTGCTTGCGACCCACTCGAGGAAACGGAATTGCGCGGTGCGGGTCGCGTGCGAATGTGGCGGCTCCCGAGCTGATCCGTCGCCTGCGGTGCGACCGTGGAGCGCCGATAGCGGCGCCCGAAAGCCATTGGCGTGACCTGATCTTGCGATCGCAAAGCACCCTTTGCGCTTGCCCGGAAGGCCTCTATTCTGGAGCACAGTGGCCGCTGGTGGGATAGAATGTCGGTACTGCCTTTTCTGAGAATCTACGCACCGCTAAATGCGGTGCTCGCTGCGCCTGGGCTTCTGGCGGTGGCTGCGCTCACGATGCCGAACATGTCCGGACGAAGCAGACTGGCTCTGGCTGCTGTGCTCGCTGTCATTTGGGCCGCCTATCTTCTGCAGATGGCCGAGACCCTGCTCAAGCGCTGGGCGGGAGACCTCAGGGACAGGACGCCGGCAATCGCGATCGATGTGCTCGCGGTTTTGGTTCCAGTCGCCGCATTTCTGCTCGACGGCACGCCCGACCGGAGCCTCTACTGTGCTGTCTGGCTGCTGAAGCCGCTGCGCGACTCGACCTTCTTCCCGCTGCTTGGCAGGGTTCTGGCCAACGAAGCGCGCAACCTGGTCGGCGTCACGACGGTCTTCGGCCTGGTTCTGTTCGGTGTCGCACTTGCGGCCTATGTCATCGAGCGCGACGTCCAACCGGAAAAGTTCGGCAGCATCCCCGAGACAATGTGGTGGGCGGTGGTCACGCTGTCCACTACCGGCTATGGCGACGACATTCCGCAAAGCTTCGCCGGCCGCGTTCTTGCCGGGGCTGTCATGATGTGTGGCATCGGCATCTTCGGGCTCTGGGCCGGCATTCTTGCCTCCGGCTTTTATCAAGAAGTCCGTCGCGAGGATTTCGTCCGCAATTGGCAATTGATTGCCGGCGTTCCGTTGTTTCAGAAGCTTGGCCCGGCCACGCTGGTCGAGATCGTGCGCGCGTTAAGACCCCGCACGGTGCCGGCGGGCGCCGTGATCTGCCGCAGCGGCGAGACCGGCGATCGGATGTTCTTCGTCGTGGAGGGCCGCGTCAGCGTCGCGACGCCGAACCCGGTGGAGCTTGGCCCTGGCGCCTTCTTCGGCGAGATGGCGCTGATCAGCGGCGAACCGCGTATGGCGACCGTCACTGCCGCAACTTCTGTCTCACTCCTGTCGCTGCACGCGGCGGATTTCCAGATGCTGTGCAGCAGCAGCCCGGAAATCGCGGAAATCATCCGCAGGACCGCGCTCGAGCGGCGCGGCGCGGCGCCGGTGGCTTGACCGTACAGCCGATGGTGGCCCGGCTGGAACTGGATGGTACGGCTCTATCGACCACGCGCGAAGGTTCTGGACGGCACGTGGAAGGTCCCAGAGGCGTAGCCGGAGACCTAAACGTAGCCGATCCACTCTACCGGCGGCTCGTTGTTTGGCGCTGTGCGTCGACAGTTCCTGCCCCGCGGCCTTTCGGACGACCGGCTTTGGCTAAGCTCTAATGCCTTAGAATCTTGCTTAGAAAAGCCCGGCTGCGGTCGGTCTTCGGGTCGGAGAAAAACGCTTCCGGCGTGCCGCTTTCGACGATGGCGCCGGCGTCCATGAACACCACGCGCTGCGCCACCTTGCGGGCAAAGCCCATTTCGTGCGTTACCACCATCATGGTCATGCCTTCCTCGGCCACCGCGACCATGACGTCGAGCACTTCGGAAATCATCTCGGGATCGAGCGCCGAGGTCGGTTCGTCAAACAGCATGATCTTGGGGCGCATGCCGAGGCAGCGCGCGATGGCCACACGCTGCTGCTGGCCGCCGGACAGCTGTGACGGGTAGGCGTTGACCTTGTCGGCGAGGCCGACCTTGGCCAGCAAGTCGCGCCCGGCCTGCTCGGCCTCGGCGCGGGGGATCTTGCGCACATGGATCGGCGCCAGCGTGACGTTTTCCAGCGCCGTCTTGTGCGGGTAGAGGTTGAACGACTGGAAGACGAAGCCGATCTCGGTGCGCAGCTGCGTCATGTTGGTGGCGGGGTCGCCGAGGCGCTGGCCGTCGACGACGAGGTCGCCATCCTTGATCGCTTCCAGGCCGTTGATGCAGCGGATCAGCGTCGACTTGCCCGAACCACTTGGGCCGCAGACGACGACCACTTCGCGCGGCTCGACGCTGAGCGTGATGTCCTTCAGCACATTGAGCGAGCCGAACCATTTGTTGACGCCGCGAAAGTCGATCATGCCCGTTTTGGTCAGGTTTGTCTTGGTCGGGCTTGGATTGGTCATGGCGGTCAGCCCTTTGGGTTCGATGTCACAGCTGCACCTCGCCATGCGCCGCGCCCATGCGGCGCTCCAGCCGGCGGGCGAGCATGATCAGCGGATAGCAGACGACGAAATAGCCGACGCCGACCAGGAAGAAGACCAGCAGGCCGTTGGGCACACGCTGCACCACAAGCCAGCCGACGCGGGTGAGGTCGGTCAGCCCGATCGCCGAGACGACGGAGGAATCCTTGATCAACAGTACATATTGCCCGACCAGCGGCGGCAGCACGATGCGCATCGCCTGCGGCAGCACCACCTGGCGCATGCGTTGCCAGCGCGACAGGCCAGACGCCAGAGCTGCCTCAACCTGGCCGGTCGGCACCGAGCGGATGCCGGCGGCGACGATCTCGCAGATGAAGCACGCGGCGAGGTTGGTGAGCGCGATGATGCCGGCCGTGAAGGCATCGAGCTCGATGCCGAATTCCGGCAGGATGAAGAAGATCAGAAAGATCTGCACCAGAAACGGCGTGCCGCGGATCAGGTCGACCCAGGCGCCGATCACGCTCGAGATCAGCCGGTTGCCGCCGGTGCGCAATATGCCGAGGCCGAAGCCAAGCAGCGTGCCCAGCACCAGGCTGATCGCCGACAGCATCACGGTCATGCCAAGGCCGCGCAAGGCGAGGGGGTAGCTGCCGGCCAGGCTTTGCAGCTGTTGCCAGATCATGTGCTGCTCCTTGCCGGCTGCAGACCGAGCCACCGACTGGACAGCCCCGCCAGCCCTTTGAGGCAGTAATAGAGCAGCAGATAGAAAGCGGCGATGGTGAGAAAGCCTTCCGCCGGCATGAAGCGGTCGGACGCCAGCAACTGGCCGGCGCGCGTCAGTTCGGAAACCGAGATCAGCGACAAAAGCGCGGAATCCTTGACCAGCACGATCGCCTGGCCGAGCAGCGGCGGGATCGTCACCTTGAAGGCTTGCGGCAGGATGACCAGGCGCATGCGCTGGACATAGGTCATTCCCGAGGCAACCCCGGCCTCGACCTGGCCGCGCGGGATCGACAGGATGCCGGCGCGGATGATTTCCGCGACATAGGCGCCGCTGTTCAGCGACAAAGCGATTATGCCGACGACGAGCTCGGGCAGGACGAAGCCGAGACGCGGCAGGCCGAAATAGAGGAAGTAGAGCTGCGCCAGCAACGGCGTGGCGCGCACGGCATCGATATAGCCCTTGGCCAGCACGCGAAACAGCTGGCCGCGCTGCAGGTTCATGGCGGCGAGCACGATGCCGACGGCCAGCGCGCCCGCAAAAGACAGCGCCGACAGCCACACGGTCGTGATCAGACCCTGCCCGAACAGCGGCAGATATTCGACGATGGTGCGGAAGCTGAAATTTTCGAGCATGGCGGTGAATTGTGAATGGTGAATGGGCAGTAGTGAGTAGTGAGTGGTGAGCAGTGAAGGGCGTCCGGAATGGCCATTCACCATTCACCATTCACTACTTCCTACTCACTACTCACTACTCCCTGCTTACCTCTGCTTAGTGATCCTTCTTCCAGGCGTCGGAATTGACCCAGTAGTCGAGGTTCTTCTGCAGGCGGCCGTCGATGCTGACCTGGTTGAGGAACAGGTTCATCCAGATCAACAGGTCCGGCTCGTCGTAGCGGGTGGCGAAGGCAAGCGGCTCCTTCGACAACAGGTCCGGCATGATGGTGAAGGTGCCGGCGGGATAGGCTGTCGACTGACCCTTGACCGCCGAGACGTCGTTGACGCCGCAATCGGCTTGGCCGTTGTTGACCGCGTCGAGCAGCAGCGGGCCGCCGCCCTTGTAGCTCTTGATGTCGGCATCCGGGAAGGCGTTCTTGGCTTCCTTTTCGCCGGTGGCGCCCAACAGCACGGCGATCTTGGTGCCCTTGGCCTTGCAGTCCTCGGTTGTCTTGAACTTGCTGTCGGCCTTGGTGAAGACGGTGCTGCCCGTATACATGTAAGGTGTGGTGAAGGCGACCTTCATGCCGCGCGCCAGCGTCGGCGTCATGTCGGCGACGAGCAGGTCGGCCTTGCCCGAAAGCAGCGCCGGGATCAGCCCGTCCCAATCATAGTCGAGGAAGGTGATCTTGACGCCCATTTCCTTGGCCATCAGTTCGGCGAGTTCGACCGAACTGCCGGTGCGCTCGCCGGCCGCGCCGACCAGCGAGAAGGGAGGTCCTTGCGTTTGTACCGCGACGCGCAGTTCGCCGCGCTTGGTGATCTCGTCGAGCGTTCCGGCACTGGCAGCAGCGGTCAGGCCCGCAAGCGCAAGTCCGGCGATGAAAAGCTTGGCAATCTTCATTTGGCATTCCTCCTGTTATCGTTGTTGTTCCACTTTGTTATTCCACCCTTTTGGGTGTTTTTTGAGCGGCGGCACCGTTTGCCGGCGGCAGCCACCGTTCGAAAATCCTCAGTCCCAGGCCACCGTCTCGGCAACCTTGATGCCACGCCTGGCCAGCTCGTCGAAGAACGGCCCGTCCGGCACATGCAGCAGCGGGTTCAAAAGCCCTGGTGTGGCGATCTCGCGCCGCGCCAGCATCTGCGCCACGATGCTGGCGGGATAGCCGACGCCAAGGCTCATGCCGAACAGGCCTGATGCCAGGTCGCGTTCGATGATCAGGTCCGACGTCACCGTTTTGGCGCGGCCGCCTTCGAGACCGGAAAAGACATTGCGCATCACGCAAAGGTCCTTCTCGTCGGCGCCATATTGCAGTTGCGGGCCGAGCAGACGGCCGAGAAATTCGCGTGGGCTGGCGCCGGTGCCGGGCACCTTGTCTTCGGAGAGGAAGCCGAGTTCCTTCAGCGGCGCCCAGAACGCCGACCATCCCGGCCAGCGCAGCGTATAGCGGCCCGAGCGTTGCAATCCCTTGGCGGCTGCCAGCATCTCGACATAGTGCAGAGCGTCGCCATTGGGGAAAGCTTCCAGCCGGCCGAGGCCCGCGACCTCGATCTCGTGGATGAAGGCATTGTCGTGCTGTCGGCCGGCCGGCACTTCGACGCGCTTGCCATGCTCGATCATCACGCTGTCGCGGTTCTGGCTGACCAGAACCATGTCGAAATTCCAGCTTACCTTGTAGCAAAGCGGCTTCGCCATCGCCTTCGGTTCGGGGATGCCGCCGCAATAGGAATCGATCGAGGAGATCGTAGAGAACTGCTTTGCGGCGCGCGCATAGAGCACGAGGTCGATGCCGGGATCGAGCCCACATTCGGTCATGATCGAAACGCCGGCCTGTTCAGCCTCCGGCGCCAGATCGGCAATCGCCTTGCCGTAATTGGTAGTGACCAGCGGCGTGCGCGTTGCGATCGCGGCCTGCACCGCCTCGCGCATCAATGGCTGCGGCAACAGATCGATGGCGGCGTCGACATCCGCCAGCACGGTGGCAAGCGCCGGACCGATCGCGCCCTCGGGCATGACGAAACGCACGCGGGAAAGGTCGGTCAGCCCGGCAAGCCGGGCAGGGCCGTCGGCCGACGTATCGACGCAGACGACTTCCTCGACGCCGGCGCTGGCGACGAGATCGGCGATGGCCGCCCGTCCCTGCAGGCCGAGGCCGCCGAGAACAGCTATTCTCATGCCGGCTCCTTGCGTGACGGTGTTTCTTCCGACCAGCAGCCTTCGGGAAGGCTGACCCATTTGTTGCATGAAGCCATGACGACGAAGGTTTCGCTGCGCACGACTTCCCCGGGAATGCCGGCGCCCGGAATCAGCTCGCTGGTGATGCGGTAGAGGTCGGCGACATCGCCGGCGACGGTCACGTCGACGATGATGTCGAAGCGCCCGGTAACCACCGAGGCCGAGTTGACGAAAGGCAGTTCGGCAATGCGCTGCGCCAGTTCCCGGGCGCGGCCACGTCCCTGAGCGTTGATGCCGACAATGGCCGAGATCAACTCGGGGCGTTCGGTCAGATTGAGCAGCCCGACGATCTTCAAGAGGTTGCGGTCGAGCAGATTGCGCAACCTTGAGCGCACCGTCGGCACCGAGATCGCCATCGTCTCGGCGAGCCGGTTGATGCCGGGCTGGGCATCCTGCGACAACAGCTTTACCAGCCGTCGATCGGTTTGATCGAGATGCTCACGCAAAAGGCAAGGCTTTCATAAAGGAGAAAAATGTGGTGGAATTTCTTCCTGATATGAAAATAGCCTACGAGATTTTTATAATAACAGCAAGAGGTGAGTTTGTTGCTACGCTGATCGAATGGACTGGAAGATCGCCACCGCTGCCGCAGTCAGCGCGGCATTGCCGGCCGCAACCGTGCCATCCGGCAGATGCTTCCCATCCTCCAGCCCGACGCGCGTCGACCAGTTGCGATCCGCCGCACGGCGCACGAACGGCCACACCGTCGCGTTCTCGCCATGCAGCAGGATGGCACGGCGAATGCCGGCGCGCTCCAGGACCTGTTCGATGCCGCCGGCGACCGCAAAAGCCTCGTCTAGCGTCTGCTCGGAAATCTCGATCAGCACGCGCAGCACGCGCCCGCCATGGTCGAGGCCGACCAGCCGCTCGGCGTCGGCGACCGACGCCAGACCCGCCTCGATGCCGATGCCGCGCTGGCGCAGGCTCTCCATGAGGATCGGAGCCGCCGCCTCGCTGAGATTGACCGAGGCATAGTCCGGCAATTCGCGCCAGCCGGCGATGGCGACCAGCGTGCTTGTATCGTCATTCTCGATCCAGGCGCCGGTGGAGACGCCGATCAGCGTGCCGGGGCAGGGGCGGCGCAGCGCTGCGATCGTCGGGTCCATCGCTTCCGGCGCAAGGCTCTCGCGGCGGTCCGCGCCGCGGGCATGGACATGCAGCTCAGCTGCGCCCACGGCAATCGAAGCCGCCCCGTCGCGCGCCATGGTATCGGGGTCGAGCGGCAGGGTGGGGTGAAAATCGGCGGCGCGCGCGCCATTGATGCAGGCCTGGACGATCATGGCTCTCGCGCTCCTGTTGCGGATCGCGCGAGCCTAGCAAAGAGCAGGGTGGAGAGGAAACGGGCGCGGTGAAGACTGCTGACAGGGTGCCGCTTCTGCGGAGCTTGCGGCATCGGCCCAGGACATACCATATAGCGGGACAGGACACGCCACGGGCGATCCTTACCCCTTTGCCGGACTGCCGGCCAGAAGGATTTGCGATGGCTGAGTTGAAGGTCAGAACCCGCGTCACCGGCGCGACGGCGACGCTGCAGCCAGGCGGCTTGCCGGCTGTCACGACGCCGACCGGCGGCGCGGTCGATGTCGTCACCGGCGTGAGCGCGCCGGGCTTCAATCCGCTCGACCTGCTCTACGCCTCGCTCGCCTCCTGCATGGTGCTGAGCGCGCGCATCGCCGCCTCACGCCTCGGCGTCGCCGCCGAGCTTGGCGAAGTACGCGCCGAGGTCAGCGGCGAGAAGGCGAAGGACGAACCGTCGCGCGTCGAAAGGCTCAACATCAGGCTCGACATCTCAGGCGATCTCGACGCTGCGACCAAGCAGCGGATCGTCGAGGACGCCGAAGCGATCTGCACGGTGTCCAACACGCTGCGCGCCGCGCCGCAATTGCATACGACGCTTGGGTGAGGGTGTCGCAGAATGCCTCGCTACCACCAACCAAGGACCGTCCCATGGCCATGATCCCGCCGATCGACTACGCCTCGGCATCGCAAGACATCCGCGCCGAGCACGACAGGGAACTTGGCCTGCGCGGGCGCATGACCAACATGAAGCGCATCCTGCTGCATTCACCGGCAGCCCACCGCATCTATGCCGAATGGTTCACCCTGCGCGATCTCTTGAAGCCCACGCTCGACGACCGCGCCATCTGGCTGTTGTCGCTGGCGCTCTCCGAGAGATGCCGCGCCGAGATTCCGCTCACCTTCTTCCGCCGCGCGCTGATCGACAGCGGTCTTGATCCCGAGGCGATCGAGCCCAGCGCTGAAGAAGCTTTGCTGATCGAATTCGGCAAGGCAGTCGCTGCCGATACCAACGCCGTTCCCGACGATGTCTGGGCGGCACTCAAGGCTCGCTACGACGACACACTGCTGGTCAACCTCGTCGCCTTCGCCGGCATCATGGTGGCGACCTGCTTGTTCACGAATGCGGTGCGCGTTGATCTCGACCCGGAGCTGGAGGTGTATCGCAAGCGGTGAAGCGCGTTTTCCCTTCTCCCACAGGGGGCAAAGGGGAAGATCGCGCTTCACCTCCGCAGGAATCGGGTGGTTCACGCCCGCCGTTCGCCCCACTTTGATCATATCAAAGGAGGCATCGATGACCATCCATTCGATAAGCACCAAACGCGCAGCCCATTCGGCCGAAGCGCGCGTCGCAGCGCAGGACTGGAGTGCTCTGATCGGCGAACTGAACAGCCACGGCAGCACCGTCATGCCGGCGCTGCTTTCACCCGAGGAGTGCACCGAGATCGCCGGTCTCTATCCGCATGAGGACCATTTCCGCAGCCATGTGGTGATGGCCCGCCATGGCTTCGGCAAGGGCGAGTACCGCTATTTCCGCTATCCGCTGCCGGATCTGGTCGGTGGCCTGCGCACCGCGCTCTATCCCAGGCTCGCCTGCGTCGCCAACGACTGGAACGAACGCATGGGCGCGGCACGGCGCTATCCCGATGACCACGCCGCCTTCCTCCAGCTTTGCCACGAAAGCGGCCAAACGCGGCCGACGCCGCTTCTCCTGCAATATGGCCCCGGCGACTTCAACTGCCTCCATCAGGACCTCTACGGCGATCTCGCTTTTCCCCTGCAGGTGGCGATCCTGTTGTCGCAGCCCGGCGAGGATTTCACCGGCGGCGAATTCGTCCTGACCGAACAGCGCCCGCGCATGCAAAGCCGTGCCGAAGTGGTGCCGCTGACCCGGGGCGATGCGGTGATCTTTGCTGTCCACAACCGCCCGGTGCAAGGCACGAAAGGCCATTACCGCGTCAACCTCAGGCACGGCGTCAGCCGCCTGCGCTCCGGCAGGCGGCATACAGTGGGGATCATTTTCCACGACGCGAAGTGACAATTCGTCGGACACAGCCAAAGCACCTCACTACCGCTGCTTATTGACATGGCGAGTTCGGCGGAACAGTCTCCGCTTGTGTAAGAGAGGGGAATTTATGAAACGATCCTATGAGAAGCCGACACTCGTCAGACGGGGCAAGCTCGCCTCGCTCGCCGCCCAGCAGGTGCCGTCAATAGAAGCGGAAGTGCCCGCACCGAACTGAGTACAGAAGCTGGTTCAAAAACAGCCCGTTGCGCAAAATCGCGCGGCGGGCTGTTTTGCATTCTGGAGGTGCGGACCGCAGCGGCTTTTGCGCGCGGCGTCAAATGGGCGCTTCCTCTGGCGCGGCCGATCGCGTAAGGGCCGGGGAAAATCCTCCAAGGTTCTTCCAGTCGCATGATCCGTCTTGAAAGCATCAGCAAGCAGAACGGCCGCCAGCTTGTCTTCATCGAGGCCTCGGCCTCGCTACAGAAGGGCGAGAAGGTCGGCCTTGTCGGGCCGAACGGCGCCGGCAAGACGACGCTGTTTCGCATGATCACCGGCCAGGAACAGCCCGACGAAGGCCAGGTGCAGGTCGATCGCGGCGTCACCATCGGCTATTTCAGCCAGGATGTCGGCGACATGGCCGGCCGCAGTGCTGTGGCCGAGGTGATGAACGGCGCCGGGCCGGTCAGCGACGTGGCGGCCGAAATGGCCGAACTCGAGGCGGCCATGGCCGACCCCGAACAGGCCGACCGGATGGAGGAGATCATCGAGAAGTACGGCGAGGCGCAGCATCGTTTCGAGGAGCTCGACGGCTATGCGCTCGATGGCCGCGCCCGCGAAGTGCTCGACGGCCTCGGCTTTTCCCAGGAAATGATGGACGGCGATGTCGGCAAACTGTCCGGCGGCTGGAAGATGCGCGTGGCGCTGGCCCGCATCCTGTTGATGCGGCCCGACGTCATGCTGCTCGACGAGCCGTCCAACCATCTCGATCTCGAAAGCCTGATCTGGCTGGAGCAGTTCCTGAAGAGTTATGAGGGCGCGCTGCTGATGACCTCGCACGACCGCGAGTTCATGAACCGCATCGTCAACAAGGTGGTCGAGATCGACGCCGGTTCGCTCACCGCCTATTCCGGCAATTACGAATTCTACCAGCAGCAGCGGGCGATCGCCGACAAGCAGCAGCAGGCGCAGTTCGAGCGCCAGCAGGCCATGCTGGCCAAGGAGATCGCTTTCATCGAGCGCTTCAAGGCGCGGGCGTCACACGCCGCCCAGGTGCAGAGCCGGGTGAAGAAGCTCGACAAGATCGATCGTGTCGAGCCGCCCAAGCGCCGTCAGATCGTGAATTTCGATTTTCAGCCGGCGCCGCGCTGCGGCGAGGATGTCGTGACGCTGAAGAACGTCCACAAGGGCTATGGCAGCCGCTCGATCTATGAGGGGCTGGACTTCCAGGTCCGCCGCCGCGAGCGCTGGTGCATCATGGGCGTCAACGGCGCCGGCAAGTCGACACTGCTGAAGCTGGTGGCCGGCGCGTCTGACCCGGATGCCGGCACAGTTGCTCGGGGGCCGAGTGTGAAAATGGGCTATTTCGCCCAGCACGCCATGGAGGTGTTGGAGGGCGAACGCACCGTGTTCCAGACGCTGGAGGACGCGTTTCCGCAAGCCGGCCAGGCGCCGCTCAGGGCACTCGCCGGCTGCTTCGGCTTTTCCGGCGACGAGATCGAGAAGAAATGCCGGGTGCTGTCGGGCGGCGAAAAGGCGCGCCTGGTAATGGCGCTGATGCTGTTCGACCCGCCCAACCTGCTGGTGCTGGACGAGCCGACCAACCATTTGGACATCGCCACAAAGGAGATGCTGATCACGGCGCTGTCGCAATACGAAGGCACCATGCTGTTCGTCTCGCACGACCGCCATTTCCTGGCCGCACTCTCCAACCGCGTGCTGGAACTGACGCCAGAAGGCATCCACACCTATGGCGGCGGCTATACCGAATATGTGGAGAGGACCGGGCACGAGGCGCCGGGGCTGCGGACCTGACGCAGGTTCTGCGTCCGCATTTGCGTCCAGCAAAGCCAGGATTTGTCAGCTCGCCGCCAGCCATTTGCGCGACTGCGCGAAGGCCTTGAAGGCTTTGGCATCCATCGGGTAGCCGAACAGGAAGCCTTGCAGGATGTCGCAGCCAAGCTCTTTCAGGATGCGCGCGTGCTCCATCGTCTCGACGCCCTCGGCGATCACTTCGATCCCGAGCGACTTGCCGATGTCGATGATGGACGACACAAGCTGCCGCTGTGCGGTTGAGCTGGTGATGGGGGTGACCAGCTGGCGGTCGATCTTGAGGCGACGGGGCCGCAACTTCAACAGCGAGACGATCGAGGCATGCCCGGTGCCGAAATCGTCGATCTCGACGTCGATGCCGAGCCCCTTGATGTGTTCGATGTTCCAGCTGACCAGCTCGTCGTTTTCGTCGAGGAAAATCGACTCCACCAGTTCGAACGACACGGTCCCTTCCTTGATCGGAAGCTTGCGCAAACCCTTGATCAGGTCCCTGTCTTCCAGGCGCCGTGCGGAAACGTTGACCGAGACGCGCGGGATGTTGAGGTGGCTGCGCGACCAACGCTCAAAATTATCGAGCGCCTGCTCCAGGACGGTGCGGTCGATAAGCGCCACGACATTAAGTTCTTCAGCCACCTTGATGTAGGCGTCGGGGGTCAGCATGCCGCGTTGCGGATGATCCCAACGCGACAGCGCCTCGACGCCGACGATCTCCAGCGTCTTGGCGTCGAACTGCGGCTGATAGTAGACGATGAATTCGTTCCGCTCGAGCCCGCCCAGAATCTCGTCGGCGGTTTGCTTGGTCCGCACGATCTCGCTCTGCAGCTCTTCGTTGAAAAACTCGTAGCGGTTGCGGCCGCGGCCTTTCGCCCGGTACAGCGCCAGATCGGCATTGACAAGCAACTGCTTGGCATCGACGCCGCTATTGGCCGCAATGCCGATGCTGACGCCGAACCGGCACTGGTGACCCAGATAGTCGACCGGCTGGCGCATCGCATCGATAATGTGGTCGGCCAGCGCGGCGAGGTCCTTGTCGTCGCGTCCATGGCTCAGCACGACAAACTCGTCGCCGCCGATGCGCGCAACGAAATCGGCACTGCCGACGCTGGCCTTGATGACTTTCGAAGCATGCACCAGCAATGCATCGCCCGCTGCATGGCCGAGCGTGTCGTTGATCTGCTTGAACCGGTCAAGGTCGAGATGCAGCAACGCCGCACGGCCGTCGGCTTCGCGGTTTTCGGCAAGCATCTCGTCCAGATACCGACGGTTGGGCAGACCGGTCAGCGAATCATGCATCGCGACATGCTCGATGCGGGCTTTGGCCAGGTTCAGTTCGGCATTTTTCGATTCTGAAAGGCGACGTTCACGCACGAGATTCTCGTTGAGCAGCACGTCGCCTGTCACATCCCATTCGGCGCCGATCATTTTTGGCGTGCCGTCGATGTCCCGGAAGAAACTGGCGCGGGTGCGCACATGGCGAATGGTGCCGTCCGGCCGCAGGAGCCGATATTGCGAAGAGTAGGGTCCTTGTGTTGCAACAGCCGAATCGAAATCTGCTTTAGCCCGTTCGAAGTCTTGGGGATGGATCGCCAGCGCCCAGTCGTCATAGCTACGGGTCTTGCCGCCGCCGGGTTTGCCATAGATTTCGTTGATGCGGTCGTCCCATACGAGTTGGTTGCTGACGGTATCGTGCTCCCACACGCCTATAGCAGAGGCTTCCAACGCCAACTCCAGCCGCCGGGACAGGCGCCTCAACTCGGCGTCACTTTTCTGCCGCTCACCGAAAAGACGTCCTGCCACGAGGATCGGCAGCACCACCAGCGCGCCGGCAAGCGCCATGAGCAGACGCAACAGCCACTCATTTTTCGGAGCGGTCGGCCAACCGCCCTTCGGTATGGCTGAAATTTGCCAGGAGCCTGAAGGCAATTGCACCTCTGCCATCACCGGATTGCCGGACACGACATTATCGCCGCCAAAGAACAGTTCCCCGCCGCCGCCGAGCGCATCCTTGCCGATAAGCGCCACATCGATATCCAGATCAGGGTCGGTCAGTCCGCTGGCAGCGTAGAGCCGATCGACATCGATCACGGCCGAGACGATACCCCAGAAACGGTCGCCGCCACCCGCCGTCGGCACGAAAACCGGGATACGGCCGATGAAGCCACGTCCGCCTTGCGCCAGTTTGACCGGCCCGGCGAGCACCAGCGCGCGCTGGTCACGGGCGCGAAGCGCGGCCATGCGTTGCGTATCGCTCTTGCGGTAGTCCAGCCCGATGGCTTTTTCATTGCCTTCCAGCGGA
This sequence comes from Mesorhizobium sp. M0037, assembly GCF_040323635.1. NCBI lineage: Bacteria > Pseudomonadati > Pseudomonadota > Alphaproteobacteria > Hyphomicrobiales > Phyllobacteriaceae > Mesorhizobium > Mesorhizobium sp. M0037. Next base: position 302,417 of record NZ_JAMYVB010000003.1, read on the forward strand.
TATATCAGCGCGATGACGAGGTCGGGCGCACCGGCAATATCGCGCAACTGCGATTTTTGCTCGAACAAATTACGGGCGAGTGCCGCAAATCTTTGCTGGCCCATATAGGGCTCGGTAACGATTGTCGAAACGAGACCCTGAACCAGCTGGAGATTGCCGCTTATGTTGCCTTCGAGCTTGGCACGTATGATGTTGACCTTGGCCAGGACGTCGGCGCGCGCCAGCTGATCGGAGACCTCTCTGTTCCTCTGGTCGGCAACCAGGGCGCAGACGAGAAGCACGACAAAGGCAATCGCCGCCGGCAAGTTGGCGGAAGAAAAAACGGCCCGTTTCAACCGGCCGGAATTGAGCATTGCACCTGCCAACTCGATCCGAAGACCTTTCCAGGACAGTAGTCCTTCGGTCGACCATAGTAGCTAAAGCTTAAATTTGAGCTTCGAGACGACTCCGAGAACAAACGGTAAGCTTTTGGTTGCCAGGGTCCAGCCGAAATCTGAATGAGTGTCCGAAAGTAGGACGCCAGGTTGCAGAGTTCTGCAACCCAGCGGCGAAGTCATATTCGTCTCAGATTGCAACAAGCCGCCTGATCTTGCCGCGCGGGCCCTTGCGGGAGGCTTACTTCCCAGCCATTTGATCGGCCAGCGCCTGCGCCTGGGCGAGCAGCGCCGGGAAAGCCGTGTCAGCCGGCAGGCGCTGCGCCATGCAGGCCCGGTAGTCGCTGTCGCCCTTGTCCCAGGCGGCGTTGGAGGAATCGAACGCTTTTTCGTCCTTCAGATCCGACGCCTGGTAGGCCTCCTGGAATTTCTGCGCGGCGGCGTCCGCAGCAGCCCACACGGCGTCGCAAGCGGTGATCTTCGGAACTGCAGGGGCTGCCGGCGCTGCGATAATTCTCACGCTGTTGCCTTTGACGAGCGTAACGATGACTTCCTGCTCATAGATCGGCCCGACGTCCTGCGTCCAGCCGCCGAGCCGTGCGAAGGCGATGTCGGCGCCCTCGGGCTTCTTCAATGGAAAGTCGAGCGTTCCCTCGAAGGCGGCGTCGCTGTTGATCGCCTGGGTATAGAAGGCATCCAGCTTAAGCGCCTCATCGATGCCAGCGGGCAGTTTGAAACTCTCGTCGGTCTCGGCGGTTCTGGACTGGAGCCAGCGCTCCAGCAGCCCTCGCGTCGTTGCCACCAGGCTAGGCCCGTCGTCGTCCTTGGTGTATCGCAGCCCATCGAGCATGCCATAGCCGATATCGGAATCGCTGAGGCTTTCGATATTGATTGTGCCGGTTGGCGGAAAGTCCTTGACCGCCAGCGGCCCGATAATGCCGGCAAGACGCTGCTGGAGGTCGGCCAAGGCCTTCTCGTTCTCAGCGTCGATGGTCTCGATTGCCGCGTTCGCGCTGTTCAGCGCCGCGATATCAGCAATCGCCTTGTCACGCGCGGCCACATAGTCGTCCTCCGGCGAGGCCGCGAAAGCCACGCTGCTCACCAGTGCAAACAGAAACGTCCAGACCCACCGCATGATATAAACCCTGCTCTACGTTCGATTCCAAGGATACATGACAACATTGGGCTGAAAAAAGACGGCGTTGGAGCTGCCCCCTTGAGGGAGGAGATGGCCGGCAGGCCAGAGGCGTCGTTGCGCTTGAAGCGCCGACTCTTTTGCCGCGCGAGACCACGTTAGCGCTTAACGCGCAACGACCCCTCTGTCGCGTTCGGCGACATCTCCCCTCAAGGGGGGAGATTGGCGCCTACATCACCCTTTGCGCTTCTCCACCTCCGCCTTCCTCAGCAGGAAGCGCTGGATCTTGCCGCTTGGGGTCTTCGGCAGTTCCGTGATGAACTCGACCTCGCGCGGGTAGGCGTGCGCGGAGAGCCGTTTCTTCACGTGCTGGGCAAGCTCTTCGGCGAGGTCGGGGTTGCCCTTGTAAGCCGGCACCAGCACGACGAAGGCCTTGACGATCTCTGTGCGCTGCGGATCGGGTACGCCGACCACGGCCGCCTCGTTGACCGCCGGATGCTCGATCAGCGCGCTTTCGACGTCGAACGGGCCGATGCGATAGCCGGCCGAAGTGATGACATCGTCGGCGCGGCCGATGAAGGAGACCGAACCGTCCGGCTCGTACTCCACCGTGTCGCCCGTGCGGTAGTAGCCGCCCCTGATCGCCGGCGTCTCGGCTTGGTGATAGCCGTCGAACCAGCGCAGCGGCGACTTCGCGATGTCGACGGCGAGGATGCCGGGCTGGTTGGGGCCGAGCTCGTTGCCGGCCTCGTCCAGTACCACCATGCGATATCCGGGCATGGCGAAGCCGGCCGAGCCCGCGCGCACGACATGCGAGAGCCCATGATGGTTGTTGACCATCATGCCGTTCTCGGTCTGGCCGTAATGGTCGTGAATGGGCGCGGCGAGATTTGCGTCGAACCAGCGGATGACTTCCGGGTTGAGCGGCTCGCCGGCGCTGCTCACCACGCGCAGTCTGCCTTTGACACGGGCCGCAGCTTCCGCGCCTTCCGCCATCAGCAGGCGATAGGCGGTCGGCGAGCCGGCAAGGCTGGTGACGCCGAGCCACTCGATGATGTCGTAAGTGCTCTTGGCGTTGAAGGCGCCTTCATGGAAGGTCGTGGCGATGCCGAGCTGCAACGGGCCGGTGATGGCGTAATAGAGGCCGTAGGCCCAGCCGGGGTCCGCGATGTTCCAGAAGATGTCGTCGGGCAGCAAGCCGATCGCGTCGCGCATATAGGCGCCGAAGGCGAGCAGGGCGCGAAGCGGCACCGGGACGCCCTTGGGCAGGCCGGTCGTTCCCGACGTCGACATCATCATGAACAAATCGTCGCCCTTGCGCATCACCGGCTGGCAGTCGGGCGAGGCGGTGCCAAGCGCGGCGCGGAAATCGATGTCGCCTGCAGGCAGCACATCGCCATTGCCAAGGATGGTGGCGATTTGCGCTGATGTCTCGACCTCGTCGAGCTTGCCGCGATTGGCCGGGTTGGTGACCACGATCCTGGCGCCGCTATAGCCGAGACGGTGCTCGATGGCCTTCGGGCCGAAGGCGGTGAACAGCGGCTGGTAGACCGCCCCGATGCGCCATGTCCCGAGGATCAGCGCCACCAGTTCGGGGACGCGCGGCAGCATGCCGGCGACGACATCGCCGGCACCGACGCCGGCGGCCTTGAGCACATTGGCGGCGCGCCCCGACATGTCGGCGAGATCGTCGAAGCTGAATTCGCGAAGCTCGCCGCCGGCCGAGATCGCGCGCAGCGCCAGCCGGTCTTCTCCGGTGTAGCGGCCGCAGCATTCGACATAGGCATTGATGCCGGTTCCAGGGTTGCCATACAACCGCGCGATCTCATCTTCGATGCGAAAGCGCTGAACGGCATCCTCATAGCGCGGCATTTTGCTCATCGCAGTCCTCCCTAGGCGGCGCCCATCTCCCCTTGGAGCGCCTTATCGGTCAGATTGCCTGAAATTGCTGCGCTGGTCGATTACGGCGATAGTCGGGGAATGCGAAGGATCGCAGCGCAGCGACAATCCGCGCCGAGCCACTGCTGTTGACCGAACCGTCCATCCGGCCGATAGCACCGCCAGAATTGCCTCGAGGCCCCAATGATCCCAGACTCAACTTTCGATGACGCGGCCATCGCCGACGAAGGACGCGATGCTGACATCGCCTGGCAAAACGACATCCGCGCGGGCGTGCGCCACGTCCGCGATCTCGCCTCGCTGCCGCTGTCACCCGCCGAGCGCGCGGCGGCGCAGGAGGCGGCTACGCGCCACAAGGTGCGTGCCCCCAAAACCTATCTCGACCTGATCGACTGGAACGATCCCGCCGATCCGATCCGCGCGCAAATCATTCCATCGCCGGATGAGCTGACCGAAACGGAAGGCGAGCTCGACGATCCGATCGCCGACCATGCCTTCAGTCCGGTGCCGCGACTGACGCACCGCCACGCCGACCGCGTGCTGTTGTTTGCGACCTACCAATGCGCGGTCTATTGCCGCTTCTGCTTCCGCAAGGAGTCTCTGACCTCGATCGGCCGCGGCTACACGCGCGAGGCGCTCGAAGACGCCTTTGCCTATATCGAAGCCCATACCGAAATCCGCGAAGTGATCCTGACCGGCGGCGATCCGCTGTCGCTGCCGGACAAGGCGCTGGCCGAAATCCGCGCCCGCATCGAGACGATCGCGCATGTCAGGCTGCTGCGCATCCACACACGCGTGCCTGTCGTGCTGCCCGCGCGCATCACGCCGGGGCTGGTTGGCGCCTTGCGGGGCCGGCTGATGGTCACAATCGTCACCCATTTCAACCATGCGCGGGAGATCACGCCGGCCACCGAATTGGCCTGCCGCGTCATGCGCCAGGCAGGCTTCGTGCTGCTCAACCAGAGTGTCCTGCTCAAGGGCGTCAACGACACGGTCGAGGTGCTGGAGGAACTCTGCCGCGAACTGATGTACCGGCTCGGGGTCAAACCCTATTACCTGCACCATGGCGACCTCGCGCGCGGCATGGCGCACAGGCGCACCACGATTGCGCAGGGACAGGCGCTGGCCGGCGCGCTGCGCGCCCGCCTGTCGGGCATCTGCAATCCGGTCTATGTGCTGGACCTGCCGGAAGGCGGCGGCAAGGTGCCGCTCGGGCCATGCCATGTCGAGGGACGGGACGGGCAGGATTGGCGCATCCGCGGCCAGGATGGCGAGGTGAGGGTATATCGGGACGTGGTGGTGTAGGCACGGCGCAGCGGCGACGATGACCGCCGCCGTCACATTGTCGATCGGGATGACCATCGCACCAAACTCTCGCCACTACGCGTTCGCCTGCATTCCGTATGTTGACATAAAGATATCCTTATGTGATGGTTGTCGCCTCAAGGATAAAAAATGTCGCAGAATTCTGCATCGCTGGACGCATTGTTCGGCCCCGTCGCGGCAAAGCCCGATGGGTCCGAAGTGCTTGCGGCGCTGACGGCAGCGGCACGCGAGCGCATCCTCATCCTCGACGGCGCCATGGGCACGCAGATCCAGGGTCTCGGCTTCGACGAAGAGCATTTCCGCGGCGAGGCTTTCGCGGGCTGCGCCTGCCACCAGCAGGGCAACAACGACCTCTTGATCCTGACGCAGCCGAAGGCGATCGAGGAAATACATTATCAATACGCCATCTCTGGCGCCGATATCCTCGAGACCAACACCTTCTCCTCGACCTCGATCGCCCAGGCCGATTACGGCATGGAGGATGCCGTCTACGCGCTGAACCGGGACGGCGCGCGACTGGTGCGTCGGGCAGCGGCGAGGGCACAGCAGGAAGACGGCAAGCGGCGCTTCGTCGCCGGCGCGGTCGGGCCGACCAACCGCACCGCCTCGATGTCCCCCGACGTCAACAATCCCGGCTACCGCACCGTCACCTTCGATGAATTGCGCCTGGCTTATGGCGAGCAGCTGCGCGGCCTGATCGACGGTGGCGCCGACATCATTCTCATTGAAACCATCTTCGACACGCTGAACGCCAAGGCGGCAATCTTCGCCTGCAACGAGATATTCATCGAAAAGGGCGTGCACCTGCCGGTGATGATTTCGGGCACCATCACCGATCTCTCCGGCCGCACGCTGTCGGGCCAGACGCCGACCGCCTTCTGGCATTCGGTGCGCCATGCCAACCCCTTCACCATCGGCCTCAACTGCGCGCTCGGCGCCAATGCGATGCGCGCGCATCTGGCCGAAATTTCAGGCGCCGCCGACACCTTCGTCTGCGCCTATCCGAATGCCGGCCTGCCCAATGAATTCGGCCGCTATGACGAGAGCCCGGACTTCATGGCCGCGCAGATCGAGGATTTCGCGCGGGGAGGGCTCGTCAACGTCGTCGGCGGCTGCTGCGGCTCGACGCCGGAGCACATCCGGGCGATTGCCGAGGCTGTCAAAAAGTATCCGCCGCGCGCAATTCCCGAGATCGAGCGCAAGATGCGCCTGTCCGGGTTGGAGCCGTTCACGCTGACCGACGAGATCCCCTTCGTCAATGTCGGCGAGCGCACCAATGTCACCGGCTCGGCCAGGTTCCGAAAACTGATCACGGCGGGCGACTATGTCCCCGCGCTCGACGTGGCGCGCGACCAGGTCGCCAATGGCGCCCAGATCATCGACATCAACATGGACGAAGGCCTGATCGATTCGAAAAAGGCGATGGTCGAATATCTCAACCTCATCGCCGCCGAGCCTGATATCGCCCGTGTCCCGGTGATGGTCGACTCCTCGAAATGGGAGATCATCGAGGCCGGGCTTAAATGCGTGCAGGGCAAGCCGCTGGTCAATTCCATCTCGATGAAGGAAGGCGAGGAAGCGTTCCTGCACCACGCGAAACTGGTGCGCGCCTATGGCGCGGCCGTGGTCGTCATGGCCTTCGACGAGGCCGGTCAGGCCGACACCAAGGCGCGCAAGGTCGAGATCTGCACCCGCGCCTACAAGCTGCTCACCGAACAGGCCGGCTTCCCGCCCGAAGACATCGTCTTCGACCCCAACGTCTTCGCGGTCGCCACCGGCATCGAGGAGCACGACAATTACGGCGTCGACTTCATCGAGGCCACCGGCGAGATCACCGCCACGCTGCCGCATGTGCATATCTCGGGCGGCGTCTCGAACCTGTCCTTCTCCTTCCGCGGCAACGAGCCGGTGCGCGAGGCGATGCACGCCGTGTTTCTCTATCACGCCATCCAGCGCGGCATGGATATGGGCATCGTCAATGCCGGTCAGCTCGCCGTCTACGACACGATCGAGCCGGAGCTGCGCGAAGCGTGCGAGGATGTCGTGCTCAACCGCGTGCCCAGGGCCGGCGGCACCGCCACCGAACGCATGCTGGAGATCGCCGAGCGCTTCAAGGGCACCGCCGGCAAGGAAGCCAGGGAGCGCGATCTCGCCTGGCGCGACTGGACAGTCGAGCGGCGGATTTCGCATGCGCTGGTCAACGGCATCACCGAATTCATCGACGCCGACACCGAGGAAGCGCGCCTCGCATCCGAGCGGCCGCTGCATGTCATCGAAGGCCCGCTGATGGCCGGCATGAATGTCGTCGGCGATCTGTTCGGCGCTGGAAAGATGTTTCTGCCGCAAGTGGTGAAGTCGGCGCGCGTGATGAAGCAGGCGGTGGCCGGATTGCTGCCGCACATGGAGGCCGAAAAACTGGCCAACGCCGCCAATGGCATCGACAATGGCGAGCGCCAGACGGCCGGCAAAATCCTGATGGCGACTGTAAAGGGCGATGTCCACGACATCGGCAAGAACATCGTCGGCGTCGTTCTGGCCTGCAACAATTACGAGATCATCGATCTCGGCGTCATGGTGCCGGCGGCAAAGATCCTGCAGACGGCGCGTGAGCAAAATGTCGACATCATCGGCCTGTCCGGCCTGATCACCCCGTCGCTGGACGAGATGGTGCACATGGCCGCCGAGATGGAGCGTGAAGGCTTCGACATTCCGCTGCTGATCGGCGGCGCCACCACCAGCCGCGTGCACACGGCGGTGAAGATCCACCCGCGCTATTCCAAAGGACAGACGGTCTATGTCAACGACGCCAGCCGGGCGGTCGGCGTCGTCTCGTCCTTGCTGTCGAAGGAGACCAAGGGCGGCTACGTCGACACAGTGCGGGCCGAGTACAAAAAGGTCGCCGACGCGCATGCCCGCTCCGAGGCCGACAAGCAGCGGCTGCCGCTGGCAAAGGCCAGGGCCAATGCGCACAGGGTGGACTGGTCCGCCTATGAACCGCCGAAGCCGTCCTTCACCGGCGTGAAAGTGTTCGAGAACTGGGACCTGACTGAGCTCTCGCGCTACATCGACTGGACGCCGTTCTTCCAGACCTGGGAGCTGAAGGGGCGCTATCCCAAGATCCTCGATGACGAGAAGCAGGGACCGGCGGCGCGCCAGCTGTTCGAGGATGCGCAGGCGATGCTGAAAAAGATCATCGCGGAAAAATGGTTCGCGCCGCGCGCCGTCATCGGCTTCTGGCCGGCGAACGCCGTCGGCGACGACATCAGGCTGTTCACGGATGAGGCACGCTCGCAGGAACTGGCAACCTTCTTCACGCTGCGCCAGCAACTGACCAAGCGCGACGGCAAGGCCAATGTCGCGCTGTCGGATTTCGTCGCGCCGGCCGACAGCGGCAAGCCGGACTATATCGGCGGCTTCATCGTCACCGCGGGGATCGAGGAGGTGGCGATATCAGAGCGCTTCGAGCGCGCCAATGACGATTATTCCTCGATCATGGTCAAGGCGCTGGCCGATCGTTTCGCCGAAGCGTTCGCCGAGCGCATGCACGAGAAGGTGCGCAAGGAATTCTGGGGCTATGCATCAGACGAGACGCTGGCGCCCGACGAACTGGTCGGCGAGCCCTATCGCGGCATCCGCCCGGCGCCCGGCTATCCCGCGCAGCCCGATCATACCGAGAAGGCGACCTTGTTCCGGCTGCTCGACGGCGAGCGCAATGTCGGCGTCAGCCTGACCGAGAGCTATGCGATGTGGCCGGGCTCCTCGGTCTCCGGCATCTATCTCGCCCATCCCGAAAGCTATTATTTCGGCGTCGCCAAGGTCGAGCGCGACCAGGTCGAGGACTATGCCCGCCGCAAAGCCATGCCGCTGGCCGATGTCGAGCGCTGGCTCGGCCCGATCCTCAACTATGTCCCTCAGCACTATGCCGAGGCGGCGGAATAGCGGCTGCGACGTGGCCCAATGGCTGCTCGACCGCTCCCTTGATTTTTCACCGTCGAAAAAAATCGCGCCGCACCCGGTTCTCGGCGAGCTGCCGGTTGTCGGTCGGTCAGACTTAGGTCCCTCGCGCCTGCTTTTCTGGAACAAGCCGTGATGTCCCGCATTTTATTGGCAGGGACACAAGGAGTGTCGAGTGAAAGCGATTTTGGGACTGGTCGGCGGCTTCGTGCTGACCCTTGCGGTGTTCGGCAGCGGGCTGGTTTTCGCAGCCTGGCTGCTTGCCGCCAAGCCTGTGCGGGAGGCAAGGCCCACCGTCAGCGTGGCGGAACTGTGGACCCGGAAAGCGCGGCCGGTGGACAAGACGGCGCAGGACTTCGAACGTGTGCCGCCCGAGCAGTCCGCGCCTGCCGACATCGCCGCCAAGGAGCCAGCCCAGGACCCGGCCAGGCAGCAGCCCGATCCCACAGTCACCGGCGCCATCGCGCGGACCGAACTGCCGCCGCCGCATCTCGCCTGGTGCGCCAGCCGATACCGCTCCTACGATCCCGACGACAACAGCTACATGTCCTATAGCGGACAGCAGCGCACCTGCGTATCGCCCTATCTCGCCGCCGACCGCGTCGCGCCGCGAGAGGCAAGCTACGTCGAGGGCGCGGGCGCCTACGCGGCCGCCGGCGGCGACCATGTCGAATCCTGCTTCAGCCGCTATCGCTCCTACCGTCCGGAAGACAACAGCTACCAGCCATATTCCGGCGGGCCGAGACGGCAATGCGAATAGCCAGCGCGAAGGGCGCCGCAACGATTGCGACCGCGCGATTTCTGGGATCGTTCGGATCGTCCTCAAAGCCCAGGGGAGGAACCACCATGGAAGACGACCGGCATCACAAGATACAGCAGCGCGCCTATCAGATCTGGGAGCGCGAAGGCACTGGCGACCCCGAGCATCACTGGCACCGGGCCGAGGCCGAAATCGACCGCGAAGCAGCCCTGCCGCTGACCGCAGACGACGCCCTGCCGCGCGAGATCGCCAGCACCGACGTGCTGACCGTCGAGGAACTCGCCGTGCGCACCGGCATATCGGGCGACGAGGCGCAGGAGTTGATCGACAGACTGGGCACGGACAGGGCGGCGGTTGAGCAGGCGGCGAGGGGGAGCGAGGGAAAGAGGCGGGCAAAGGCATGATCAGAGGCCTAGGACGATCTTTCAGAGTGTCTTGTTGACACTTATCACTTTGGCAGTCGCGACAGGGGCCGTCATTCTCTGACAGCTTTGCGCCTAAATTGATCCGTGCTGGCCATAGCAACATCCGTAAGCGGACGGTGCCGATGCCGGCGAAGCAGCCCAGATGCCGCGATACGAAGTGCCAACCACTTCGCGGCACCAGCGTGCCTGTAGACACTCTCGCCACTTTCTCTATACGACGTCGAGACGGGGTGGCGAGCAACGATGATCACAGTGTTGGTGCACGAGTTGAATCAGACGCCGATGCGGCGGCTGATTTCGTCGGCAGGGCACTTGTTGCCGCTTTTGCGCATGGAAACCTATCAGTCAGTCTTCCGCCGACTAAACTTTCCCGCGGGTACCTTGGTTTTTACTGATTTTGAGTATCTGAATGGCATGGAAATGATGGCGGCGGCGGATATTGCTGAAGCCGCAAAGCGCGCCGACCCTGATGCTCGAATTCTAAACCATCCCGCGACTGTCCTGGAGCGGTTCGCCCTGCTCCGCCGGCTTCGTATTAGAGGAATCAACCCGGTCGAAGTATCGCGTCTGGAGCAGGATGAGCGACCAACCCGTTACCCTGTTTTTATCCGGATGGAAGATGGCTTTTGGGGGCCGGAAACCAAGCTTCTGGAAAACCCACGCCAACTTGAAGAGGCGATCGCCGTGCTCCAGGGCAACGCCAAGCCGATGAAGCGGCGCATCGCCGTCTCCTTTGAAGCCGATCGCGATTCGAACGGCTACTATCGAAAGTATGGCGCATTCCGCATTGGGGACGCGATTGTGTCCCAGCACATACTTAGGTCCGTCGACTGGAACGTTAAGTCATCGGCAAGCAGCACCGACCCGGATTTCGTGCGCGAGGAACTCGCCTTCGTAAAGGACAATCCGCACGCTGAGGACCTGCTTCGCGCCTGCAATACGGGCCATATCCAGTTCGGCCGCGTGGACTACACGTTGCGAGACGGCGCATTGGTGATATTCGAGGTCAACCCCAATCCGACTTTTCCGAAGTTCAAAGGTGGCGCAGCCGCCCGTGAGGAACGACGTAGCCACATTATCGCGGCGTTGAAAGTTGCATTCGAGGCAATCGACAGTTCCGGCACCGGGAGAATCGACTTCCTGCCTTCAGCCGGATCTTACCAATTCATTCAGTCGGGCCGCTGGATATGGCCGGTGAGATGGCTTTGGAGAACAAGAATGGTCCGGCGAAGGAAGATGCAATCGCAATGAACGGCCCGCGAGAAAGCCCACCGGCAGGACAACGGCTCTCGATTTACACCGACGAACCACTCACGCAACTTGCCCGTTTTTCGTTTGATTGGGCTGAGGTGCTGTGTGACCCGAGCCATGGGTGTATGCCCTACCATCGCACGTGGAGCATGATCCGCCTGCTGGAATCGAAAGGTGCCAAGCCGGCCGGCGGGGGGTTCTTTGGACGTGAATTGGCTGCCGTGGCCCAGGAGGGACGCTGTCGGATTCTCCTGTCGGGCGCGGCCGACACCGGCCTGGCGGCAATGGTTCTGGGCCAAACGAGGCCGGTCGGCATCGAGCCCGAATTTGTGCTGATCGATCGCTGTGAAACGACGGTCGAACAGAACAGGCTGTTTGCCCGCTCCGCCGGTTTTGCGCTCGAGACCCACCGCGCCGACATTCGCGGTTGCGACTGTGCGCCGGTGCAGGCAGTTGTCGCGCATAGCGTTCTTAATTTCTTCGACCGCAGCGCACGCCAGCAGGTGGTCGACAGTTGGGCGCGTAGTCTCAAGCCTGGCGGACGCCTGCTTCTCTCCCAGAGGTTGCTATCGGAAAAAGACCAGCCGAGGGGGCCTCGCGGCAGCGCTGAAATCGGCCGAAGGCTTTCGACCATCGAGAAGGCCGCCGTCGCGGCGCATTTTCCTGCCGCTGCCGTGGCGGAGCTGAAGACGGCCGTCGAAGCGCTCTGGGGTGAACCGCTGCATGAAGATCGCACTACATATTCAGACCTTGCGGATATGCTGAAGCAATCCAACCTGACGATTGTCGGCTCGGAGCAGCATCATACCGGGAAAAGCGTTTCCCCGCTTGCCGCTGCCGACAGCGTCCAGACAATTCCAAGATACGAAATCGTCGCCGTCAGGATGTAGCCCGACCACTAGAATAAGTGCGACATCGCAGAAGCGGGAAGGTCGATAGCGGCTATCCGATCGAGATAAAACCAGGTCGCCACTGCGACCGCAACCGAGGTGCAAGATGCCAGTGTCGCCGACTTCAAGGTCAGCTTCTGACCGGCTGAAATCCATACCAGGGTAAACAGGGACAGCGCCGCCGGGAGGCCCGCCAGCCAGACAGCGACCGGCAACAGGAGCATCATCATCAACGGCACACGATGGCTTTCCGGGATCGTATGGGTCCGTTCGCCTCCCTGTTTCTCGTGGCCAACAAGCGAGATCGTTTGCACAAGGGCGACCGCGAGCATCGCAAACAGACAACACCAGGCCACGGCCTGCGCGAAGATCGAATAGCCTGGCTGCCCTTGGAGCGATATCGCTGCCAGCACAGCGCATCCACCGGTCAACAGCCATGCGACTGCGGCATCGGCACGCTTTGGCTTGACACGTCGCGGCGGCAAAACACCACCGCGCACGATCCATGCGAGGGAAAGCGCGATTATGACCATGATCGTCAACGACGCCGGCCGTTGTAGAGGGTTCAGCCTGCCGACACGGGCCAACTCCACACTGAGCGCCAGGTTTCGCTCGATGAAGCCGCCCAGGACGAATGATATGACAAAAGGAATTTGCGGCCAGTCGAGGCGCTTCAGCATGTAGCCGGCCAGCCCGAAAGCGACGGCTACGTACAGATCGATCAGCAGCCCGTTTAGCTGCACGATCGTCACGAAGCTGACGACAATGATCGGGAGCGCGATGCGGTCGATCCTGAGAGCAGTCAGGCGCGCAAAATATGGTGTCAACGCCAATCCCACTGCGGACGTCAGCAAGTTCGACAGCAGCAGCGCGGTAATCAACGTGAACGTCAGGGGCAAGTCGGTCGTCAGCATCGGTATGCCCGGAACGATGCCGTGTACCGTCAGGACTGTCAGCAGGATCAAGCCGCCCTCGCTGCCGGGAAGGCCGAAGGCAACGGTCGGCAGAAGCGAGCCTCCGTCCTTCGAATCGACTGCCGCTTCCGGCGCAATGATGCCCCTGATGTCACCAGATCCGAACCTTGAGCGCTGGTCCTTGGGGGTTGTCTGGATCGCCTGCCCGTAGGCAACGAAGCTGGCGACCGTTCCTCCAACACCTGGAATGATGCCGACCAACACGCCGATGGCCGACGATCGCATTGTTAGTCCCCAATGACGAAAGACAGCAAGCATACCGGTCCAGATCGAGTCGTTCGCGTTTTCCAGGCCAGCCGCTTTTTCAAGCTGCAATCTTTTTCGCCACGAGATGATTTCAGAAACGGTGAAAAAGCCAAGCAGCAGCGCGACCATGTCGACGCCGTCGAAGAGAGCGATGCTCCCAAACGTCCAGCGTGGTTGGCCATAGGTCGGATCAGTTCCGACAAGACCGACCAAAAGCCCCAGCAGCGCCATCGCCAGCGCTTTCAGACGGGACGCGCTTGGAACCGCAATGATCGTCGACAGGCCCCATACGCCGAGCAGCACGTATTCAAACGGTCCGAATTGCAGGATGAACGGCCGAATGATCGGCATGAGCGCTATGAGGACGAGGACGCCAAAAACCGATCCGACGGCCGAGGCCGTTGCCGCGGCGGCTATCGCGGTGCGAGGCAGGCCGGCCCTGGACATCGGATGGCCGTCGAGCAGGGTTGCCGCGCTTGGCGCGTTGCCCGGTATGTTGAAGAGGATAGCCGTTATAGATCCCATGAAGGTCGCGCCGCCGGTCAGGGCGCCAAACAGCAACAACACCGATACCGGATCCCAATGCACGGTTGCGACCAGCAGAAGGGTTGCAAGGCTGGCGCCGCCAATCCCTGGAAGAAAGGACGTAGCCATGGCAACCAAGGTGCCAAGCACCGGGATCAGTATGTTCGGCCAGGAGAATACATTGCCCAGTCCAGTGCCGAGGGCAGCCCAATATCCGGTCATCAGCGCGTTGCTCGCGCATCCCGCTCGAGTTCCGGGTGTTTTTTCAGATACGCTTCCGCCTCATGGAAGGCACTGAGCATATCGTTGATCACGATGACGGTCTGGTCGGCGTCGCGCGGCTCGATTGGACGTTTCTGAGCTTCAAGCGCCACCTTGAACCCATCGCTCTTGACCGCGGCGGAGACGGCGTCACGAAGACAACCTAGCGATTTCTGCTCCATGTCGGCAGGGGCAAAAAATCCCCGCGCTGTCGCCGAAGCTTTCGCGACGGCGATGGCCAACCGCAATCGTTCTTCCTGCTTCTCCTTGGAAAGGCCTTGGCTGCGCTGCCACACCAACCCTCCTTCACCCGCCAGGAAAGCCACGCCTGGCGCGTTCGGGTCAGGTCCCTCCGTGAGAACCAGACCGACTTTGGCTTCGCCTGCGGCGGTCGAGCGCAAGCCTGTCGTCAATGAATTGGATGTCATATCGCCTTCGCCACGCAGGAGCGCGGACATGAGTGCGCCGCTGCCTTCATAGCCCGAGACCACGTCGACCTTGATATCGAGGAGGTGCGCGGTGAGCACTATCGGCAGGATGCCGGCTTCAAGCGATGAAACCGACGCGACCAGATGTTTGGCGCTTTGCAAATCGACATCGTTCCGAACGATCCACGCTTCGGGATCGATGTGAATCAGTCCTATCGGATTTAGCCGATTCGTCCAGTTGTCGACGCCAGCCGGAATGTCACCTTGCGAAATTATGTCGGAGACGCTTTCAATCATAAGGACCAGTTCGTCGGATGGCGCATTGGTTACACGCTTTAGCGCCGCAAATCCGTCTGCCGCGGGCATATTCACGACCCTGACATCGAGCTCGGTCGTGCTGGCAAGGGCCGGCGCAAATGCACGGGCATAGGTATCATAGCCGCCGCCGGCAGCGTTGGGGACAACGAGGGTGATTCGCCGGCCGGCGTAGGTGGTTGCGCAAGCGATCTCGCCGCCGCTTGCCGCGGACGGCAGGTAGATTGCCGCGGCGGTGATTGCCGCCAACGCCACACGAAAGAACTTCATCTCGCCAAGCCCCAGATTTCACCCAGTGGTGATACTTAGATAGCCCTTGCAACGCCAGCGTTGTTCCTTAGCAATCGCGCTTAGTTTCGTGAATGTCGCGGTCTGTGTCGCCAATTGGCGTCCGATCTGCCATGCGGTTATTCAGTTCATTAACCTTTCATTAACCATACCACGGCTAGCGTTTACCTCTCAGTAAGGAATCGCCCGCCGTGACCTTTGCCGCTCCCCTCGAGGCCAAATCCATTCGCTTTCGCGCCCGCTCCTTCGTCGCGTTCACGCTGACGCCGGAGGCGCCTTTGGATGTCTGGCTGGAGAGCCTCGATCGCTGGGTCGGCAACTCGCCGGGCTATTTTGCCGGGCGCCCGGTGGTGCTCGACCTGAATGTGCTGAAGCCCGATGTCGTGGCCATCGAAGCGCTGGTCGATTTGCTCGGCCAGCGCGGCATCCGCATCTATGCCATCGAGCTTGATGGCGGCGCCGAGCTTGGCGCGCATCTGCCGCCGGTGCTGGTCGGCGCCAAGGAGGCGACCACCGACGGTCTGCTGCAGCCGAGCCGCAAGGCGGGCAGGGCGGATGACGCCACGCCGGCAGGCGATACGAAGGCGGCCGGTGACATCAAGGCAGAGGCCGGCGATTTGAAGGCGGGCGACTTGAAACCGGCGAGCGATGCCAAGGCACAGCCGAAAGACGCCAAAATTGCCGCGCCGGACGCCGGCACGTTGATGATCCGCTCGCCGATCCGTTCGGGGCAGCTGATCTTCCATCCGCATGGCGATGTCATCGTGCTGGGTTCGGTCGCCTCCGGCTCCGAGATCGTCGCCACCGGTTCCATCCATGTCTATGGCACGCTGCGCGGCCGCGCTTCGGCGGGCGCTCAAGGCAACACGGCGGCGCGTGTCTTCTGCCGCAGGAACGAAGCCGAGCTTCTGTCGGTGGATGGCTGGTATTGCACCGCCGAGGAGATGGACCCGTCAGTCCGGGGCAAGCCTGTGCAGGCCTTTCTCGACAACGGCATGCTGCGCATCGCCCCTTTCAGCTAATGCGGCAGGCGCTGCTCGCGCCCGACCAACGATATAACGAACAACAACGGAGGCTTTATTGATGGGCAAGGTAGTGGTGGTCACCTCGGGCAAGGGGGGCGTCGGCAAGACGACCTCGACCGCGGCTCTGGGGGCGGCGGTCGCCAAGACCGGCAAGAAGGTGGCGCTGGTCGATTTCGACGTCGGCCTGCGAAACCTCGATTTGATCATGGGCGCCGAACGGCGCGTCGTGTTCGACCTCGTCAACGTCATCCAGGGCTCGGCAAAGCTGTCGCAGGCGCTGATCCGCGACAAGCGGGTCGAGACGCTGTTCCTGCTGCCGGCCTCGCAGACGCGCGACAAGGATGCGCTGACCGAGGAGGGCGTGGCCGAGGTCATCGGCAAGCTGCGCTCGGTCTTCGACTATGTCTTCTGCGACAGCCCGGCCGGCATCGAGCGCGGCGCGCAGCTCGCCATGCGCTTTGCCGACGAGGCGGTCATCGTCACCAATCCGGAAGTGTCGTCGGTGCGCGATTCCGACCGCATCATCGGCCTGCTCGATTCCCGCACCTTGCGCGCCGAGGAGGGCGAGCAGATCGCCAAGCATGTGCTGGTCACACGCTACGATGCGGGACGCGCCGCGCGCGGTGAAATGCTGTCGATCGACGATGTGCTGGAGATACTGTCGGTGCCGCTGCTCGGCATCATTCCGGAAAGCCAGGATGTGCTGCGCGCCTCCAACCTCGGTTCGCCGGTGACGCTGTCGGAGCCGCTGAACGCCGCTGCCAAGGCTTACATCGACGCGGCCAAGCGGCTCGAGGGCGAACAGCTGCCGGTCATCGTGCCCTTCGAGCGCAAGGGCTTCCTCGATCGTCTTTTGGGAAGGAGGGCGGCATGAACCTGCTCGACATCTTCAAGCGGCGCACCAGCGCGCCGGTGGCGCGCGAACGGCTGCAAGTGCTGCTTGCCTATGAGCGCCGCAACCGCAGCCAGCCCGATCTCGTCTCCATCCTGCGCGAAGAGATCATGGCGGTGATCGCCAAGCATGTGCAGATCGACCAGGATTATCTGCAAGTTTCGATGGACCGCGGCGAGACCATGTCGACGCTGGAGATCGACATCCAGATCCCCAACAAGAGCGCGGTGCCGCTGGCGATGGCGGGGTGAGATTGAAGCTGCTGATCTCCCCCCTTGTGGGGGAGATGGCCGGCAGGCCAGAGGGGGGCACTGTCCCGCTGGCCTGTCGATTGTTTGGCAACGGCTTGGGCCGAAGTCGGTCCTAGCCGACACGACTTGTCGAACGTAGCGATCCTTCGCGCCCCCCTCTGTCCTGCCGGACATCTCCCCCACGAGGGGGGAGATTGCGCGCCTCTTCGGCTTCGCCAACCATCGCCGTTAGCCGGCCTTTTCCGTCTCTCCAAAAAACATTCAACCAACCAGTTGACTATCTAAAATCTCGCCTCTATATTCAACTACATGGTTGAATTAGAGACGCCCCAGATGGACCAGGTTTTTCACGCCCTCGGCGACGCCACGCGCCGGAACATGCTTAACCACCTCGCCGGCGGCGAGCGTACGGTGAGCGAGTTGGCACAGCCCTTTGCCATGTCGCTGGCTGCCGCCTCCAAGCACATCAAGGCGCTGGAGCATGCCGGGCTGATCCGGCGTGAAGTGCGCGGCCGCACCCATGTCTGCCGCCTCGAGGCCCGCCCGCTGGCCACCGCCTATCAGTGGCTCGGCCAATACGCGCGTTTCTGGAACAGCCGCCTCGATGTCCTCGAACAGCTTTTGCGCGAGGAGGCGGGGCGCAAAACGTCGACAACGCCGTCAACGCCGGCACCGGCAAATCCAGAACGATCCAAGCCGGAATCACCCAAGCCAGACACATCCAGGCCAACATCATCCGAGGGAGACGACCGATGAACCAGATGAACAGCTTCGACGGCTACGCCCAGCTGATCCAGCCGGCCACGTTGAGGGTCGAACGGCTTTTACCCGGAACCAGGGAGCGCGTCTGGGAATATCTGACGCAGAGCGATCTGCGCCGCCAATGGCTGGCGGCCGGCGACATGGAGATGGAGGAAGGCTCTTCCTTCGAGCTGGTCTGGCGCAACGACGAACTGACCGACCCGCCCGGCGACAGGCCGGCCAGCTTCAGTGGCGGCGAGCAGCGGATGCACAACCAGATCGTCGAGTGCGACCCGCCGCTCAAGCTCACCATCACCTGGAACGGCAGCGGCAATGTCACGTTCGAATTGGCGCAGCGCGGCGACGACGTCTTGCTCACCCTGGTCCACCGCCGCCTGCCAGACCGCTCGAGCCTGATGATGCATGCTGCAGGCTGGCACGTGCATCTCGACCTCCTGGTTGCCCGCGTGGCGGCCGAGAAGCCCGAACCGTTCTGGGACAGCTTTAGCCGTATCGTGGCGGAATACGATCGGCGCCTGCCGGCCTGACCTGACCTAACGCATCGCCCGGTCCAACCGGGCACCATCGATCCCTTGCGCCGGATGCCGGCGCAAGGGTCGGCGAAACACGCGCCTTCGCCAGACACCGCGGCGCGTCATCGGAAGTGAAACCAGGCAACGTGCTTGCATCCCGCAAGCCCGAAGGAGGAAGTCATGCGTAAATTGATCACCGGAATGAAGATCTCCATCGACGGCAAGATGGAAGGCCCCGAAGGTTTTGCCGACTGGGTCGACAACTGGTCGGAGGAATATGGCCTGATGCCTGAGATCGACGCCTGCCTGCTCGGCGGCGTCATGTATGCCGGCTATGAGCGCTACTGGAGCGCGATCCAACAGAACGAGCCGGACCAGCCATTGCCGATGACCGGCAGACTGGTCGACCCGGCCGAACTCGAATGGGCGCGCTTTGCCGCCAAGACACCGCACTATGTGTTGTCGAACACCATGACGACGTCAGCCTGGGCCTCGACGCGCTTCCTGCGCCGCCTCGACGACGTCGCGGCGCTGAAGCGCGAGCCCGGCAAGAACATCTACCTCATGGGCGGCGCCCGCATCACCGCCAGCCTGATCGAAGCCGGCCTGGTCGATGAAATGCGGCTGATCGTCTATCCGCTGCTCGCCGGCGACGGCAAGGCGCTGTTCGGCATGGTGCACGCCCGGCACGGACTGGAACTGCGCAAGGCCGAGGCGCTTTCGGATGGACGTGTGAGCCTGGTGTATGGGCTGGCGAGCTAGCTTCTTTTCCTCTCCCTCCGGAGGGGGGAGAGGTGGCGCCGCGAAGCGGCGACGGAGTGGGGGAAGGCGGTCATGAAACCCACGGTCGCCGCAAAACAGGAGCGACGGAAGCGAGCGCGAAACGCCTGCAAGCAGGCAATCAGGCGGATGAACGGTCGCCCCCCACTGGTTCGAGCACGGCTCGACACCTCTCCCCCGATCGACGGGGGAGAGGAAATGCGTCTGTCCGAACCGGATAGATAGGTAACAGAATGGACCGATAGCATGGGTGACAGTTTTCTTGTCCGCCGGAGGACCGGCGATGGTTTGGCGAGAGACTGGCATCATGGACGAGCGGCTACGGTTTGTTGTGGAGTGTCTTTCTGGGGATGAGACGATGGTTGCGCTTTGTGCGGCCTACGGGATCTCACGCAAGAACGGCTACAAATGGCTAGGACGCTATCGGACGTTTGGGCCTGAGGGTTTGCACGACCTGCCGCGAGCCCCGCTCAATCATGGCCGGGCGACAGCTCAGGATCTGGTTGAGCGGATTGTGGCGGCCAAGG